>NZ_CP003915.1:316034-632068 GCF_000521505.1 Advenella mimigardefordensis DPN7 | reverse complement strand
CAGGTTTGGGGCGATCACGTTTTTCTGGAAGAACGCACCGTAGATGTACATATCCGTCGCCTGCGCAAGGCGCTGGAGCCCAGCAATCATCATAATCTGGTTGAAACGGTACGCGGAAGCGGGTATCGTTTTACCTCAAAACTGCCGGCCTGATCATCTATCTGACTCAAAGCACTGGTATTATTCTGGTCTGCCGCAACGCTGGTTTTTTTATGTGGATTGACCCGATTTCCCTGACTCCGGCGGTGTGAGCCAGACCTTTCTGGAAGAGAATTCATCATGCCTCGCTCTACGTTCCTGATCGCCTATGTCGTCGCCATCGCACTGGCACTGGGCATTCAATGGCTTCTGGGTAGCGTGAGCGGCATTGTGTTTCTGGCACTTTGCGGCCTGTTCTATCTGGTTCGCCACCAGCGCCACCATCAGCAAACGCTCAAATGGTCCGCTCAGCCAACCGCGGCGCCTCCTCCTGATCTGGGCAGCTATGACGAAATCGTCACCCCCATCTATAAGTATGTACGTAGTCGTCAGAACGAATACGTTGCGCTGCGCGAACTAACCAATAACGTCCTGTCGGCGGCCCAGGCGCTTCCCGCGGCGGCCGTCACGCTGGATAAATCCTTTCAGATCGAATGGTGTAATGCCCAATCCCAGCGCTTGCTGGACCTGCTCTACGAAAAAGACAAGGGCTACAACATTTTCAACATTATTCGCCTGCCCGAGTTCTTTGATTACGCCCAAAGCCGGCAATGGAGTCGCCCCTTGCGCACACGCAGGGAAATCGGCGGGCAGGTATGTTCCCTGCAGTTTCAGCTGACCCAGCACTCCAACGAGGGATACCTGCTGCTTTGCCAGGACATCACGCAACTGGAAAAACTGCAAACCACACAGCGGGATTTTGTGGCCAACGTCTCACACGAAATCCGTACCCCGCTCACCGTATTGATCGGCTTTCTTGAAACCCTGCGCGACCTGCCGCATGAAGCACTCACCAAAGAGCAGCGCAAGCAATACGAAGAGTTGATGCACGAACAGGCGCAACGGATGCTGGCCATTGTGGCCGACCTGCTTACCTTGTCCACGCTGGAATCGACCGAAATTGTCGACGGCACCATCGTGCAATTGGCCCCCATTATCGATAAGGCTGCGGTACAGGCTCAATCGATCTCGCGCGAATCGCACGCCTTCGAATTCTCTGTGGATCCTGCGCTGGCCGTTGTCGGACAAATGAACGAGCTATCCTCTGCGGTCACCAACCTGCTGACCAACGCCGTACGCTATACCCCGGAAGGTGGCAAAATCACCATACGCTGGGATCGCAACGACCATGGCGAAGCCATCTTCAGCGTCACCGACACCGGCCTGGGCATTGAAAAGAAAGACATCCCCCGCATTACCGAACGCTTTTACCGCGTCGACAAAAGTCGTTCCCGCGCGTCCGGCGGCACCGGCCTGGGTCTGGCAATCACCAAGCACATCGTTATTCGGCACAATGCCAAACTGGTCGTAGATAGCGAAATCAACAAGGGCAGCACCTTCAAAATCGTGTTCCCGGCCGAAGCCGTGGTATACGAGCAAAGAGACAATAGTGCTGAAACGGCTGAGGTTGCGGGCGCCTGATTATTGCCGGCGGTTAACGTAGACTGCATGCAGGTGTGCGCACCCCAACCTAAACACAACGACTTATAGACCGGCCTCAGGTTTTACCCCTAGCCATCGTCGCATCTTTCCGATTGCTGATAAACTGTACTGCACACTGGTTAGCACGTCCCGTTTCTCCGACAGCATTTGCACATCGCATGAGTTCACATCCGGCCAACTCCAGCGCTCCCTGGACCTTTACCTCTGAAGGAGATCATTGCCTGATTATCCGTTTCGGTGACAGCATTGATCCGGCCATCAACGCAAGAGCGCGCCAGGCCGCTGAACTCATTCACAATGCCGACCTGCCCTATATCAGCGATCTGGTTCCCACCTTCACCACGCTGGGGGTGTATCTGCATCCCTTTTATCCGAACCCGCCGGCGCGCAAAACACTGATCGACATGCTGACCGCAACGCTGGCGCCACTGGCCTTACAACAAGCGCAAGCCACCGACGCCCTTAGCGAAAGCACAGAAGGTTCAGACGTCACCGAGGCCACCCGCCTGATCCGTATCCCGGTCTGCTATGACCCGGACCTGGGCATTGATCTGGCCGACATCGCAAAGCATTGCAATCTGACGGTAGATGAAGTGATTCAATTGCACACCGCAGATCCGGTGCGCGTGTTCATGCTCGGCTTTGCGCCCGGCATGGCTTATATGGGTTTGTCTGACAGCCGGCTTGCCATTGGCCGGCGCGGTACGCCACGCCAGCATCTGCCGGCCGGCTCGGTTGCCATCGCCAACCGTCAGACCGTTATTTATCCCAACGACTCGCCGGGCGGATGGAATATTGTTGGTGCAACGCCGTTACGCCTGTTTGACCCGAATACGCCGCCCTATGCGATCTATGCCCCGGGCGATCAGGTGCAGTTCGACGCGATCAGCCGCGAACACTATGAACAGATCAAGGCACAACAATATGCCACGCGTTAAGGTGAGAACATGAGTCTGCAGGTGATCAAACCCGGGCCCCTGTCCCTGTTTCAGGATGCCGGACGGCATGGCTATCAGGCCTACGGCGCGCCGGTCTGTGGCGTGATGGATCAGGTTGCCTACCGGCTGGCCAACGCGCTGGTGGGCAATCGCACGCCTCTGCCCGTACTGGAAATGACACTGTCCGGCCCGCAGATCAGGTTCCACAAGGATGCCTGCATCGCAGTGTGCGGCGCCCCTTTCATCCTGCGCTGCGACCGGCAACCGCTGGCGCTCAACCGCCCGCACCTGATTCGTGCCGGTCAGGTGCTGGAGATCAGTGCGGCTCCCATGCCTGATGGTCAGCCTCACGGTTCTGCACGGGCCAGCCTGGCCATTGCCGGCGGCGTGCAACTGACCACCAGCATGGAAAGCGCCAGCACTGACCTCAAAAGCCGCATGGGCGGTATCCAGGGACGCGCCCTGGCCAAAGACGACAGGCTCACGCTTAACCGCAATATCAATGCATCAGCGGTAAACGCACTGGCCCACTTTCTGGACGACTTTCGGATCTATCTGCCGGCAGGACTCGGGCTGGCGGCGCGGCAGCATATCCGGGTCATACGGGGAGTGCACTGGACGGTATTCGGTACACGGCAGCAAGACCTGTTTCTGAATTCACCCTATACCATTACCGCACATTCGGATCGGATGGGTTATCGTCTGGACGGCCCCTCTCTGGAACCAGAAGCAGGCTTGCAGATTCTTTCTGAACCCACTGCATTTGGCACCGTTCAGGTGCCGCCCGACGGCCAGCCGATTATTCTGATGGCAGACAGGCAAACCACAGGCGGTTATCCCAAGATCGCCAATGTCGCCAGCGTTGACCTGCCTGTGCTGGCGCGCTGCTTACCCGGCGAGCGCCTTGCATTCGCACTGATCAGCCTGGACCACGCGCACCAGTTGTTCCGGGAGCGCGAAGCATTGTTTGCGCACTTGCTACAAACGCTGGAGCCGCTCACGGCACGCATTGCCGCCGCGTTCTGTGACTAACACACACAAGCCCCAGGGCAGCGTCATTTGACCGGCACGCTTTGTTGCACGACGCATACCGTACCGAATGAGGTATAGAATGCCGATATGACGCCGTGTTTTCCTATACAGCGGCACAGGAAAAGTCCTATGAAAAAAATTGATCTCAATTGTGATATGGGTGAGAGCTTCGGCGCCTGGACCATGGGTGACGATGCCGCCATCATGCCTTATGTCACCTCGGCCAACATCGCCTGTGGCTTTCATGCGGGAGATGCCCATACCATGCGGCGCACCATGCAGCTGGCGCTACAACAGGGCGTCAGGCCGGGCGCACACCCGGGGCTGGACGATATACGAGGATTTGGACGCCGTCCGTTTGCCCTCACCCCCATTGAAGCCTATGACCTGGTCGTGGTTCAGATTGGTGCGCTGGCCGCGGTGGCCCGTGCACAGGGTGGCCGGCTTTACCATGTAAAAGCGCATGGCGCGTTGTACAACATCTCGGCCAATCATGCCGAACTGGCTGCGGCCATTGCCCAGGCCGTACTGGATGTAGACCCGCAATTAACGCTGTTTGCGCTGGCAGGCAGCAGACAGGTAGAGATCGCCCGCGGCCTGGGCCTGAAGGTGATGCAGGAAGTGTTTGCCGATCGCACCTACCAGGACGATGGCACCCTGACGCCACGCAGTCAGCCGGGCGCCCTGATCGAAGACGTTGAAACATCGGTAGCGCAGGCACTGACGATGGTGCGAGAGGGGTATGTGGTCGCCCAGTCGGGCAAAAAAGTGGCGATCGAAGCCGATACGCTATGCCTGCATGGCGATGGCGCACATGCGCTGGAGTTTGCACGCCAGATTCATGCTGCCTTTGCGCGGGAAGGGCTGCTGTTGGCCCATTGAAGCGAGCTCGGTGAGGTGCCGCGACGCCGCAGTACGCCTTCAGCCTTGCCTGCCACGTTATTCATCCAGCTTACAATCAGCCCGTACTGCGCACTCTTTACCAGATCCACAGCACTGCAGAAGTCATCAGTACATAACGCAGGAACTTGCCAATAGCCATAAAAACAATACTCGAAAATATTGGCAGGCGCATCCACCCTGCAACCCCGCAAAGGGGATCGCCCACAATAGGCAACCAGGAAAACAACAAGGCAGCCGGACCAAAACGGTCAAAATAATACGTCATTTTGTCATGCCAGCGCCCGCCCTCTTTTGTCACCGGCACAGGCGCAGCATCGCCTTCAGACAGATACTTTTCTTCGGCAGCGACCGCCAGGCCGGTCTCATCAGTAATCTCACCGCTGGCCAGCGCTTTTTTTTGCTGGAGTTTCTCATAGGCGACCCTGGCCGCCTTGCCCATATAGTAGGTAATCACGCCGCCAATGGTATTGCCCACAGTGGCGAGCAGGATCGCGGGCCAGAACATGTCAGGCGCAACTTTCAGATAGGCGATGACCACAGGTTCAGAGCCCAGCGGCAATAGCGTGGCCGACACCAGTGCCACCACGAAAATGCCGGGCAGACCGACAGTCGGCAGGGACAACACAGCCAGCATTTCCCTGACCCACAGCATTACTTCATGTTCCATACATTCCCTATTGGGCCGACTTTTTGAAAACGACGGCTCCGGCTTTAATCCCAAAATCAGATGCGCTATGTTAACCTTAAGCGCTCGCCTGTATTCTCTTTTCTTTCAAAAACAACATGTCAACCGACTACCTCAAACGCATACTGACATCCCGTGTTTACGATGTCGCAATCGAAACATCCCTGGAACCGGCCAATCTGCTCTCACAGCGAATTCAGAATACAGTGCTGCTCAAACGCGAAGATACGCAGCCGGTTTTCAGCTTCAAGATCCGCGGGGCCTACAACAAAATGGCCAATTTGCCCGCCGATGCGCTCAAACGCGGCGTGATTGCCGCCTCTGCCGGCAATCATGCTCAGGGCGTGGCCATGTCGGCCAGGCAATTGGGCTGCCGCGCCGTGATCGTGATGCCAACCTCAACACCGGCCGTGAAGGTAGAAGCGGTAAAACGCCTGGGCGGTGAGGCAGTGCTGCACGGCGATTCGTATAGCGACGCCTATGACTTTGCCTGTACGCTTCAGAAAAAGGAAAAACTCACCTTTGTACACCCGTTTGACGATCCCGATGTGATCGCCGGGCAAGGCACGGTTGCCATGGAAATCCTGCATCAGCACCCCGGCAAACTGGACGCGGTGTTTGTGCCTATCGGTGGCGGCGGGCTGCTTGCCGGCATTGCTGCTTACATTAAACAGTTACGCCCGGATGTCGCCATCATCGGCGTTCAAACCGAAGACTCTGACGCCATGGCCCGCAGCTTCCGTGCCGGACGTCGCGTTCACCTGAACGACGTCGGCCTGTTTTCCGATGGTACCGCAGTTAAACAGGTTGGCAGCGAAACCTTCCGCCTGATTCATAAATATACAGACGATATCATTACCGTCAACACCGACGAATTATGCGCGGCCATCAAGGATGTATTCCAGGATACCCGCAACGTAGTAGAACCGGCGGGTGCGCTTGGCCTGGCCGGCGCCAAACGCTATGTTGCCGAACACGGCTGGAAAAACAAGACTGTCATTGCCATTACGTCCGGCGCCAATATGAATTTTGACCGCCTGCGTTTTGTCGCGGAACGGGCCGATGTGGGTGAGGCCAAGGAAGCCATCTTTGCGGTGACCATGCCCGAAGAGCGTGGCAGTTTCCGCCAGTTATGTACGCTGCTGGGCGATCGCAGTGTGACCGAATTCAACTATCGTATTTCCGACGCGCAAAAGGCGCATGTTTTTGTCGGCATCCAGATCAACTCACTTGCGGAAGCCGAGAAACTGGCCAACACCCTGCGCCGCAAGAAATTCGAAACACTGGATCTGAGCCAGGACGACCTGGCCAAATCACATTTGAGATATATGGTTGGCGGCCATTCGCCGCTGGCCGGGAATGAAGAACTGTATCGCTTTGAGTTCCCGGAACGCCCGGGAGCATTGATGCGTTTTCTGGATACAATGAATCCCGAATGGAATATCAGCCTGTTCCATTACCGTAATCAGGGTTCTGATTATGGCCGGGTGCTGATTGGCATACAGGTGCCGCCTGCGGATAAAAAAGCGTTCAAGGTATTCCTGTCACAAATCGGCTATCCGTACGAAAACGAAAGCAAGAACCCGGCGTACAAGCTGTTTCTGTAAATAGCGGTTTCTGTAAATAGCGGTTTCCGAGAAAACCGACGCGGCACCAGCCCGCTTTAAATACACGAGCGCATCAGGAGAGGAGCAGACCACGCCTGATGCGCCATGGGTAGCATCAGAACTCACAGACCGTAAAAACAGATGCGCCGTTTTCCCGCAGCAATTTCGACCCGCCCAGCTCCGGCAGGTCGATAATGGACGCCGCTTCCACCACGTTGGCGCCCAGGCGCTGCAATAGTTTGGCTGCGGCCAGCATAGTGCCGCCAGTCGCGATCAGATCGTCCACCAGCAATACCCGCTGCCCCGGACGAACGGCGTCCGTGTGCATTTCGACACTGGCGTTGCCATATTCCAGCGTGTACTCTTCGGCCAGCGTCTGAAAAGGCAGCTTGCCCTTCTTGCGTACCGGTACAAATCCCAGCTTGAGTTCATAGGCCAGTACGCTGCCCACAATAAAACCACGCGCATCAATACCGGCGATCAGATCCAGGCGTTCACGCATGTACCGATATACAAAGATGTCCATCAGCACCCGAAACGTACGCGGATCTTGTAACACAGGTGTGATATCACGAAATGTAATGCCCGGCTTCGGCCAGTCAGGCACGCTGCGGATGGCGTTGATCACCATTTGATGCGGGTCAATCATGGTCATGATGTCAGAAACTCCTGTGACGGTAAAAATCAAACAACGACACTATAGCCGATTCACGAACGCCCATCCCGGCGATTCGCCTGTGATCATTAATCGACGGCCGATACCTTGATGGTTGACGATACCCGCAATGCTTTTTCCCGGGCGAGATCAGTCGTTTCTGCAGCAGCCAGCGCGACGCCCATGCGTCTGCGCACGAAGGACTGCGGCTTGCCAAAAAGGCGTACATCGGTATCGGGCTCTGCCAGCGCTTCGGCTACGTGACTGAAGCGAACCACGTCGGCATCCACGCCGCCATAAATCACGCTGCTGGCACCAGTGGCACGCAGGGCCGTATTGACCGGCAAGCCAAGCAGCGCGCGCGCATGCAGTTCGAACTCATTCTGCACCTGAGTGATCATGGTGACCATCCCGGTATCGTGTGGTCGCGGACTGACTTCGGAAAACCAGACCTCATCCCCCGCCACAAACAGCTCTACACCAAAAACACCCTGCCCCTGCAAGGCACCGGTCACCGCCAGAGAGATGTCTTTTGCCCGCTGCAACGCGGTGGCCGACATGGCCTGCGGCTGCCAGCTCTCCACGTAGTCTCCGGCTTCCTGCCGGTGGCCGATGGGTTCACAAAAGTGCGTCGTAATCTCGCCACTTTTCGGATCACGAGCACGCACGGTCAGCAGGGTGATTTCATAATCGAACCTGATAAATCCTTCGACAATGATACGGCCCTTGCCAACGCGCCCGCCTTCCTGGGAGTACTGCCAGGCGTGCTGCACCTCATCGGCATTGCGAATCAGCGACTGGCCCTTACCGGAAGAGGACATGACCGGCTTGACCACGCAAGGGTAGCCGATCTCTTCATCGATTGCCTGCTGCAGCGCTTGCTGCGTATCGACAAAACGATACGGCGAGGTGGGCAGACCCAGTGTTTCTGCAGCCAGCCGACGTATACCTTCGCGGTCCATGGTCAATCGTGCCGCCAGCGCCGTCGGCGTCACCCGTACCTGCCCCTGCGCTTCGAGCTCCACCAGCAAGTCTGTGGCAATGGCCTCGATCTCGGGCACGATCACATGGGGTTGTTCTGCCTCGATGATACGGCGCAGCGCGTCCTTGTCGGTCATATTCACCACATGGGCGCGGTGCGCCACCTGGTGGGCCGGCGCATTTTCGTAGCGGTCAACGGCAATCACCTCAACGCCCAGGCGTTGCAGGGCAATCACAACCTCTTTGCCCAACTCACCCGAACCAAGCAGCATCACGCGCGTCGCCGCGCCGGACAAAGGGGTACTGAAAACAGGAGAAGCGGAAGTGGTGGTCATGATGGCAGTGGCGATGAAAAGATTGTGCCCTTGCCATAAGGCCGGCAACGGCAGGAAGGACAGAATACGGACAGCGTCGATTATAAAGCGGCTGCATGACAAAAACAGCATCGCGCCTGCAGCGGCTGATTTCTGCTGTGGGTCGCCACGTTTGCCGGGCAACCTGTAGCGGGGCTACCGGTTGCCTGGGCATTGCCCGGAACGCGCTGGCGTCGCTTGCAACCCGCTGCAATGCGCATTTTGACAGAAGCCTGAAATTTATCCATCTTGCCGTCGCGTTGCGATTAAAATTGCCGGATGGCCAATGAAACTGCATTTACCTCTGACGATGCCCTTGCCTCTGCGCATCGCACGCTGCAAACCGAGCTTGCCGAGCTGCAGCACCTTGACGCGCGCCTGGATGAACGCTTTTCCCAGGCAGTGGCCATGCTGCTAGCCTGCACCGGCAGGGTCGCCGTCACGGGCATCGGCAAATCGGGGCATATCGCCCGGAAAATATCCGCCACCTTTGCTTCTACCGGCTCGCCCAGCTATTTTGTGCACGCCGCCGAAGCCGCGCATGGCGATCTGGGGATGATTACCGGCGACGATATTATTATTGCCATCTCCTATTCCGGGTCATCGCCCGAAATGGCTACCATTCTGCCAATCGCACGACGCCTGGGTTCGAAGATCATCGGCATTTGCGGTAACCGTTATTCTGAGCTGGCCAGCCTGTCCGATATTTTTCTGGACGTGGGCGTCACGCGCGAAGCCTGTCCCCTCAATCTGGCGCCCACTTCCAGCACCACCGTGACGCTGGCGCTGGGTGATGCGCTGGCGATTGCGTGCCTGGAAGCCCGCGGCTTTGGTAAATCCGATTTTGCCCGCTCCCACCCTGGTGGTGCACTGGGCCGCCGCCTGCTCACGCATGTGCGTGATGTCATGCGTCAGGGCGACGAGCTGCCCATCGTCGGCCCCGACACGCCCATGCAAAAAGTGCTGGAAGAAATGACAGGCAAGCGTATGGGCATGACTGTGATTGCCGATCAGACACGCAAGCCACTGGGCATTTTCACCGATGGCGACCTGCGCCGTCTTATTATGCAAAGAGGAGACATCCGTCCGATTACGGCAGGACAGGTCATGACTCCTCATCCACGGACAATCAGCCCCGAGGCGCTGGCGGCAGAAGCCGCTGCCGTCATGGAGCAACAAAAACTCTCTACCATGCTGGTGGTTAATCAGGAACAAACGCTGGTCGGCGCCCTGCACATGCACGACCTGATGGATGCAAAAGTAATCTGACGTATGAAACCAATCACGACACCCCACCCGGCCGAAGCGCTGGTCCTTTCCAAAATCAGCCAGCCGGTACGCGAACTGGCGGCACAGGTAAAACTCATCGCCTTTGACGTAGACGGCGTTCTGACCGACGGCAGCCTTTGGTATGGCGAACATGGCGAACTCACGAAGCGCTTTTGCGCGCTGGACGGACACGGCATGAAAATGCTGCTGCAGACAGGTGTGCGCGTGGCGCTGATTACCGGTCGCGAAGGAGATATTCTTACCCGCCGCGCCGCCGACCTGGGACTGGCCGACGTGTTTCAGAATGTGCGCGACAAGGTTGCCGTGCTCGGCCAGCTGGCTGCCGAGATGGGGCTGGGTTTCGAAAACGTCGCATTCATGGGCGACGATGTGATCGATTTGCCGGCCATGCAAAAATGCGGCTTCGCCATCAGCGTGCCTAACGCCCCCCTATATGTGCAGCAAACGGCTCACTGGGTTACCACACTCCCAGGCGGCAGCGGTGCCGTGCGCGAGTGTACCGACCTGATACTGGCGGCTCAGGGCTCCCTGTCGGGCTTTTTCACGCCAGGCCGGATTACCGGCAACGTCATCCAGTAATGCGATGAAAGAACGTTTCCCCGCGCTTATCGCGCTATTCATGCTCATTACACTGGTGATCTCCACCTGGTGGGCAGCCGATTATGCGCAGCGGGCCATTGATGTAGACCCGCCGGCACGCAAAACGCAGGAACCCGATTCGTGGTCGGAAAAGTTCGTGATGCTCAGTTCCGATGCCAACGGCGTACCCGTTAACCGGCTGGAAGGCTCGCACATGCAGCACTACCCTTATAACGACAGTTACCTGATTACCAACGCTACCGCTACCGGTCAGCGTCCCGACTCGCCCCGTACCGTAGGCACGGCGGATACGGCCACGCTACTGGACAAAGGCGACAAGATTATCATGCGGGGCAATGCCCATTTGCATCGATTCCCATATGGCGAGGACAAGGCGCTGGATGTGACCAGTGAGGAATTGATCATCTACCCCAATGAAGATATTATAACGACTGACAAACCGGCGCTCGTCATCAACGGTGGTTCCCGTATGAACGGCAACGGTATGATGTATAACAACAAAACCAGAAAACTCGACGTGTATTCGTCCTCCGACGTCTCCATCTCAGGGCAGGACAGTCCGCGGCGGCGCACCGTCATCCCCAACAAGCAAGGAAACTCCCCGCAATGAACGCGTCATCTTTCAGAATCACGACACATGTACTGTGCCTGGGCCTTTGTGCCGTGCTGGCCGGCACTGCGGCGCTTGCGCAGACGCCCGCCGGCTCCAAAAGCCCGGCCAACAAGGAAGAGCCCGATACCCAGGTCCTGTCTGATACGCTGAGCTATGACGACGCAAACAAAACCAGCGTCTTTACCGGCAACGTCATCCTTACGCGCGGCCTGATGAAACTGACTTCCGACAAGCTCGACCTGCGTGAAGATGCGCAGGGCTTTCAATACGGCGTAGCCACTGTCAGCAAATCACGTTTTGTATTCATCCGGCAGGAACGCCCCGAAAACTACGAAGTGGTGGAAGCACGCGGGGATCGCGGCGAATACGATGGCAAACTGAATACGGTCAAGATGATCGGCCACGCGACCGTCACCCGATTCATTTGCGGTAAGCCATTCGACACGGTCAATGGGGAAGTTGTCACGTTCAACAACCAGAACAATACCTACTCGGCAACCGGTGGCCCAACCTCAGCGGCCCAGCCTGGCCGGGTACGCTCTATCGCCCAGCCGCGAGCCAAAACAGACCTGGCCGTGGCCGAATGTCGCAAGCTTTATAACAACAAGCCTATGCCCAGTACTATCCAGGCACCTGCCCAGGATGGCGGATCGGCAACAACCGGCGCAGCCGGCTAAGCAACTCAGAATGAATGCATGAATACCTCATCAAGCTCGAGCCTGCAAACCAGTACCATTGACAGTCTGGGGCAGCTCAAGGCCATCGGCCTGCAAAAAATATACAACGGCCGCAGTGTTGTCCAGGACGTCTCCATTTCCGTATCCAGTGGCGAAGTCGTCGGCCTTCTAGGCCCCAATGGCGCGGGGAAAACCACCAGCTTTTACATGATTGTGGGGCTGGTACCTGCCGATTTCGGGCGTATTGAAATTGACGGACGCGACATTACCGCTCTGCCTATTCACAAGCGTGCCCATCTGGGCCTGTCCTATCTGCCTCAGGACGCCTCTGTATTCCGGCGTCTGAGTGTAGAACACAATATCCAGGCGGTGCTGGAGCTGCAGGCAGACCCGGCTACCGGCAAGACGCTTACGCGCAACCGTGTCCAGGAACAACTGGAACTGTTGCTCGAAGAGCTGCAAATTACGCATATTCGCAAGAACGCCGCAATATCCCTGTCTGGCGGTGAAAGGCGCCGGGTTGAAATTGCCCGGGCACTGGCCACCAATCCCCGCTTCATTCTCCTGGACGAACCCTTTGCGGGTGTTGACCCGATAGCCGTGATCGAAATCCAGCGCATCGTTCGCTTTCTCAAAAGCCGCAACATCGGCGTACTGATTACCGATCACAACGTGCGCGAAACCCTTGGCATTTGCGATCGCGCCTACATTATCAGCGCAGGTAAGGTACTGACCGATGGCGAACCCGACTCCATAATCACCAACCCTGAAGTGCGCAAGGTCTACCTGGGCGAACACTTTAAAATGTAACGGTGTGCATGCCCCTGCTGCCCCTGCCACAGGGGCGCAGCAGGCAGCCTCCTGCCTGTCGGGGGGGCTTGAATAAGTCCAAATAAGGTTTAAACTATCCATACACACTGAAAAAACAGCTTTTCATCAACCTGTCAAAAAAAGGAGTTACGCCTCTCTCATCTTTTTGTACTGACGCCCTGCCTTTATTGTTGGCGTCTGCCTATTCAACTTTCAAAAGGAGCACACTATGAATCTTAATATCAGTGGCCATCATGTGGAAATCACCCCTGCCATTAAAGAATACGTAGTGACCAAGTTCGCCAAAGTCCTCAGGCACTTCGATCATGTCATTGACACCCAGGTTATCCTCTCCAGAGAACCCCTGAAGCACAGCGCAGAAGTCACGCTACGCGTACCGGGCAAAGACATCCACTGCGAAGTAACGGACGAAAATCTGTATGCGGCCATTGATTTGCTTTCGGACAAAACCGACAGACAAGTCATCAAATACAAAACCAAAGCGTCAAATCACTCCAATGAATCGGCAAAAAGAATGAGCGTAGGCTAAAGATAAGTTGTACTTTTTTTCCTGTTTTTTGCCTAAACCCGGCCATGTGGCCGGGTTTTAGCTTACCCTTCTATTTCTTATTGTAAGAACACCCTATAATTGCGGCATGAATCAACTATCCCGTATCCTTCCGCAGGAAAATATCCTGCTGGATGTCAATGTCACCAGCAAGAAGCGTGCCTTTGAACAGGCTGCGTTGCTGTTCGAAAACAATCAGGGCATCGCCCGCTCCACGGTTTTCGACAGCCTGTTCTCGCGTGAGCGACTGGGCTCCACGGCGCTTGGCCATGGCGTAGCAGTGCCTCACGGCCGTATTGCCAACCTGAAGCAGGCAGTCGCAGCCGTTATGCGGTTGAGTTCGGCCATTCCCTTTGATGCGCCTGACGGACAACACGTGCAACTGCTGGTCATCCTGCTGGTGCCCGAAAGTGCCACCCAGCAGCATCTGGAGATATTGGCCGAGCTGGCGCAATTGCTCTCCAGCGCAGAAACCCGCAAGCAATTGCTGAGCAGCCCCAACACTGAAGGCATTCTTCAACTGCTGGCCCAGTCTGCCGGCAATTAATCGGGGGACTCACTCATGCTCAGTATTCAGGATCTGGCGGCCGACAATGACGAAACGCTGCGTTTCACCTGGATCGCGGGCAAGGAAGGTCGTACCCGTCATATCCAGGATTCGGCTGTCAATACTTCCGCAGCAGACCTGATTGGCCACCTGAACGTGGTTCACCCGTCGCGGATCCAGGTATTTGGCAAAGAAGAACTCATTTTCTATAACCGCATTTCCAGTGTTCAGCGTGAAAAAATCCTGATCGAACTGGCAGAAGGCGGTGTACCGGCCATGATTCTGGCCGAAGGGCTGGACTCTCCGGCCGATCTGGTCAGCTTCTGCGCCCGCAGCAAAATCCCCTTGCTCTCAACGCCAGTCGATGCTGCCCATCTTATCGATGTACTGCGCATCTACCTGAACAAGCGGTTTGCGCCGAAAACCACCGTACATGGCGTGTTTATGGACGTATTGGGGCTGGGCGTGCTGATTACCGGCGAATCCGGTCTGGGCAAGAGTGAGCTGGCGCTTGAACTGATTTCCCGCGGACACGGCCTGGTGGCAGACGATGCCGTCGATTTTTCCCGTACCTCACCCACCCTGATCGAAGGCCAGTGCCCCGACTTGCTGCGCAATATGCTGGAAGTGCGCGGGCTGGGCCTGCTGGATATCCGCACTATTTTCGGAGAAACCTCGGTACGCCGGAAAATGCGCCTGAAGCTGATTGTGCATTTGGTGCGTGCCAACAGTGAAAAATTTGAACGCCTGCCGATTCAGGACCAGACGCAGGACCTGCTGGGCATCCCGATTCGGCGCGTCATGCTGCAAGTGGCCGCCGGGCGCAATCTGGCCGTTCTTGTTGAGGCCGCTGTACGCAATACCATCCTTAAATTGCGGGGCATCGACACCCTTGGCGAATTCATGGAGCGGCAGGCGGCTGCCATCATGGAAAACAGCAATCTCTGACCGGCAGCCGGCCATCAGAACCCTGGCGGGCCTCTGACTGCCTTCTGCCGTCTGCCGTCTTCCCTCTGCCGTCTTCCCTCTACCCTCTACCCTCTGCCTTCTGCCCTCTGCCGGACATCACAAGAAAAAGCGCAAAAACCAGAAACAACATGCGAATTTGACGGGCTCAAATCCCGGTCAGGGACAATTCAGTTATGTTTTGTCACGTGCCTATGGTTAAATAGGGTGGAGAGACATCGGTTACGGCCACCACGGACTGTACAAGAACGAACGAAAGGCCTTTTTTCGACCATCACATACGTTTTGTTCCAGGATTCATACCCATTATGCTTCATGTTGTTCTAATTACCGGCATTTCAGGATCAGGAAAATCGGTTGCGCTGCGTCAGCTCGAAGACCTCGGCTATTCCTGTATCGATAACCTGCCCGTCAGCCTGCTGCACGACCTGGTTGCCAACGCCAGGGAAAACAGCCTTAAAACGGTAGCTGTTGCAATCGATGTCAGAACACCAGGCGAACTGGCCGGTCTGCCAGGCGTCATTACCGCACTTCGGAGTATGGGTCTGCCCATGCAAGTCATCTTTCTGGACTCCGATGACGAGACCCTGATTCACCGCTATTCCGAGTCCCGGCGCAAGCACCCGCTAAGCAACCGCATGCGCGAAACCACAGGAATTACGCCGTCTCTGGAGGATTGCATCACACACGAACGCAATCTTCTGGCGCCGCTACGCGAGCAGGAACATGTGATTGATACTTCGGGTTTGACGCCCGGTCAATTGCGCGCCTGGGTCAAAGATGTGGTCGATCATGAAGAGCCGGAGGTCCTTTTAACCTTCGAATCCTTCGCCTACAAAAAAGGCGTTCCTAATGACGCTGACCTCGTTTTTGATGTAAGATGCTTGCCTAATCCTCATTACGACAGTAACTTACGCCCGCTTACGGGCCGTGATGAACCCGTGGCGGCATGGCTGGCTCAGTTCGGCAGCGTGCCCGCCTTAATCAACGATATTGCCGCATATATTGAGAAATGGCTCCCATTGTATATGCAGGATACGCGTAGTTACCTCACCGTTGCCATTGGTTGCACCGGTGGCCAGCACCGATCGGTCTATGTGGCCGAAGAACTGGCAAAACGCTTCAGTTCCTACAAACCTTTACGCGTTAGGCATCGTGCCCAGTTAACACTATGACATGATGAAACGAACATCTTTATTACGTAGCACAATAACAACACTTGTAACCGGCCTCTTTCTCGCGCCGGTCGTCCATGCCGCCGGCATCGAAATCCGCGAGAATCAGGACTTTTCTGAACACATGGTCGCACCGGCCGATGCCGTCGCGCCAGGGGCAAAGGCGCAAAAACCCGCCGCCCCTGCGCAAAAAATGCGCATTACCGCCAATGGTGTGGTGCCCGAAGGGGCCGATGACGCTGCCACCCCGGTTCAACCCGTTACAACAGGCAAAAAAGCGAACAAAGCCGACGTGGCTGTCGCAACCACCCCGGCTAAAGCTGAAGCAGACAGCAAAACACTCAAAGGCAGTAGCAAGCCTGTCAACTCGGTCAAAACCGGTAAAACACTGGCCAGCCACAGCGAAGCCAGGGAAAAATCCACTGTGACGGTAGGCGAAAACGCCAAGGCGCTTGCCAAAGCGAGCTCACGCCAGGTACAAAAAACGCAAGACAGTGCCAGCACTGCCGCCAGTGCACCTGAAGAAAAAACCACGGCAGAGGTGAAACAGGCCAATGCCGCTATCGCACCAATCATGATCACCGCTGCGAATTCTGCCGAAAGCAGCAAGCCGCAACTGGTTGACGGCCTGAGCATGCGCATTACGGAAAACGGCATTATCCCCGAAAGCGAATACGACATTCAGGTGCCGAAAGACGATACCAGCCTGGTTGAACGCAAGGATACCAAGCCAGCAGCAGACGAAGATATTGCCACAAAGGCACAGAAAGCCCTCACCGGCACCGGCAAGGCCTATACCGTCAATGGCATCCGTTATAAGCCCATGAGCATCGACGAAACAACGGAATTCTCCCAGGAAGGTATCGCCTCCTGGTATGGTCCGGGCTTTCATGGTCGCAAGACTGCCAATGGCGAAACCTTCAATCAGAATGCAATGACAGCAGCGCACAAACGTCTGCCTATTTCATCCTATGTACGGGTAACGCGTGTTTCCACCGGCAAAAGCATCGTGGTGCGGATCAATGATCGCGGCCCATTCGTTGGCAACCGGGTGATTGATTTGTCCTATGGCGCGGCAAAACGCCTGGGCATCGTCGGTCGCGGCAGTGACAAAGTAAAAATCGAGCCGATTTCCAAGGAAGCGGCCACAAGCGAACGCAACACCGAAACGCAGGTCAAAGCCAAGAAAATGCTGTAATCAGGCGCTGATCGCAGTAAACGACAAGGCCGTTTCCATACCGGGAACGGCCTTGTTGCGTGCATGTTCACGCGGTGTTGTCCTGCTGTTGCACTGTACTGCCGATGTACCGCCACCAACAGTGAGGTTCCGCAAGACATGCCTGATGGTTCAGTCCTGCGCGTCTTCGCCCTGCTGCTTTAACTGCAGCGCTTTGGCGTACAGCACATCACGTGGTAAACCACTGAACGCCGCCAGCAACCTGGCCGTATCTTTCACAGAATGCGTGCTGAGCATGGCGGCTACAATCTGCTCGGCCTCCTCGCCCAATGCCGCCGTTTCCTGTGTTGCAGCCTCATGCACAATCAGGACAAATTCGCCCAAGATGCGCTGGCTATCTTGCGCAAACCAGTCGGCAAGCTGCGCCGCCGGCATGGTGGCGATTTGCTCGAACCGCTTGGTCATTTCCCGTGCAATGGTGACCGGACGCTCATTGCCCGCGATCGCAGCGATGTCATTCACTGTGCTGCGCACCCGATGCGGCGACTCAAAAAGAATAATAGCCGCAGGCACCGCACACCATGTCTTCAGCCAGGTCTGCCGGGCCACTGCCTTTTGTGGTGCAAAGCCGGCAAAGACGAAAGCCGGATTTTCATCGCTGGTCGCGCCGCTACCCATCAGAGCAGCAATCACCGCCGATGGCCCCGGAATGACGCGGACCGAGTGCCCGGCAGCGCGCACTTCACTCACAATGCGTCCGCCGGGGTCGCTGACTGCCGGCGCACCGGCGTCGGATATCAGCGCGATACGCTGTCCCTGCTCCAGATGCCGCAACAGGGTTGCCGCCGCCTGGGCTTCATTATGCCGATGCGCCGCCATCAGCGGCGTTTCTATTCCCCAGGCGTTGAGCAATACCCGGGAAGAACGCGTGTCTTCCGCCGCGATGAGATCGGCCTTCTGCAATGCATATAAGGCACGCGGTGACAGGTCCGCCAGATTGCCGATCGGCGTAGCCACCACATACAAACACCCGGCCGGCCAGTCCTGGCTGGCCACATCCTGCAGCACGCGCTGCCATCGGGCATCAAATTGTCCGCTTTCGCTCGTCATGGACATCTCAGTATGAAAAAATCAGATCAGGACATTATCCCCGATAGCCGCCTCTCCCTTGTGGATCCCTGTCATGACCGAAAAAAAACCTGCAGAGCGCACCCAGGACGAAGCCCCTGTCTTCACCCCGATGCACAATGACCAGCGTACCGCGTTTATGCTGGCTGCCGCCGCGCAAAACAAATTGCGTACTCGACAGCGACAGCGCCAACGGCCCGGCACACAGCCCAGGGACGGTCGCAAACTTCATGATCGGCGCTTATCTGCCACACAGCAACAAGGACTACAGGCGGAAAGTCGCGCCATCGACTGGCTGTGTGCACACGGCCTGCACTTGCTGGGCACCAACTTGAGCTGCCGATACGGCGAGCTGGATGCAGTGTTTCGCGCTGACGCCGACACCATGGTGATCGTGGAAATCCGCCATCGGCGCAATGCGCGCCATGGGGGCGCAGCCGCCAGCATCACCCACGCCAAGCAGCAGCGCCTGCGCAGAGCCGCTGCCTGGTTCCTGCCTCAACTGACCCGTAGCGGGTTCGGCGGCCGGACACCACGCTGCCGCTTCGATGCCGTCTGCATCGAAGGCGATACCCTGAACTGGCTGCCTGCCGTATTCTGAGTCTCACAAAACCGTTACAATCGGTTTTGCCAACGCCCCAAACGCGTCTTTTGCCGCCCGCAGACTGCTTCGATGGCAGCGGCGGCCCATGCGGTTTTTTTTAACACGTGCGATAATATCGGTATGGACATTTCTTCCCGCATTTCTTTTCATTTCGATGATTCGGCCCGTGTGGTCGCCCAAAGCCACCAGGTATTGGCCGAGCCATTGGCCGCCGCTATCGACATGCTGGTCAACACCATTAGCAATAATGGCAAGGTGCTTGCCTGCGGCAATGGCGGCTCGGCTGCCGATGCCCAGCACTTCATCGCCGAACTGGTTGGCCGATTCGAGCGCGACCGCATCCCGTTTGCCGGCATTTCGCTCAATACCGACACCTCTATTCTTACCGCCGTTGGCAACGACTACGGTTTCGACAATATTTTTGAACGCCAGGTGCAGGCGCTGGGTCAGCCCGGCGACGTGCTGGTCGCATTCACCACTAGTGGCAACTCTGCCAACGTGATCAAGGCAATCCGCGCCGCCCACGAACGCGAAATGCATATCATCGCCCTTACCGGCAAAAAAGGCGGCACAGTAACCGGTCTGCTGACCGATCAGGATGTTCATCTTTGCGTACCGCATGACCGTACCATGCGTATCCAGGAAGTCCATTCGCTGGCACTTCACGTTCTTTGTGATGGCATTGACGCCATGTTACTTGGAGATTCCGAATGAGTGTATCGCGCCCATTTACCCTGTCCCGACCTGCCACTGCTCTGGTTGCCCTGTCACTGTCGTGCTCGCTGCTGGCCGGCTGCGTACCCCTGGTGGTCGGCGCTGCCGCAGGCGGCACGGCTATCGTAGCCGTGGACCGGCGCTCCGCCGGCATGCAGCTGGTTGACAAGAACATTGAACGTCGCACCCAGAACACCATTAACGAAAGTATTGGCGAAGCCGGCCGTGTTATTGTTTCATCCTATAATCAACGCGTTCTGCTGACCGGCGAAGTGCCCAACGAAGCCGCCAAGCAGTCGGCAGAAACCATGGCGCGTGCCGCCACCGACGTTAAACGCGTGGATAACCAGCTGACTGTCGGCCCGCGCGCCTCTTTCAGCACGCGCAGCAACGAAACCTGGATTACTTCCCGCGTCAAGGCGGAACTTTTGGCCACCAAACAGGTCCCATCAGGATCCATCAATGTGATCACTACTCGCGGAGTTGTCTATCTGATGGGGCAGGTCACCGATCTTGAAGGGCAGCGTGCGGCATCTGCAGCCGCTGGCGTGAGCGGCGTAAGCCGGGTCGTTAAGGTATTTGACATTGTGTCGGGCAGCAGCCTGAACACAACATCCGGCAGCTCGGGCACCCCCACAACGGTACCGGGCACTGAAACCAATCCTTCTTCCGGCGGTGTACAAACTTTCCCTCTGGAATAAAACCGAATACCCATGAAAAAAATCGTTCTTCCTGCCGTTCTTGCCGTGGCCGCTATCGCGGGCGGGTTCATGATGACCTCTTCCAAGGCCGCGCCCGACGTCACCTTTACTTCGCTGGACGGACGCCAGTTCCAGACCGCCGACCTCAAGGGCAAGGTGGTGCTGGTCAAATTCTGGGCCACCAGCTGTGTCACCTGTATTGCACAAATGCCCGATACCATCGGCTACTATAATACGTACCACGACAAGGGCTACGAGACCGTTGCCGTTGCCATGTCCTACGATCCGCCCAATTTCGTAAAAAACTACACGGCAGACAAAAAACTGCCGTTTACCGTTACACTCGATAGCGATGGCAGCGCCGCCCGTGCCTTTGACGATATCAAGTTCACACCGGTGTCGTTTCTGCTGGATCGCCAGGGTAATATCGTAAAACGCTATATAGGCAATTACGATAAAAAAGATTTCATCAAAACGCTGGAAAACACTCTGGCACAAAACTAACTTTTAGCAAACGCGAGCTGGCATGTCTGACACACCCCTGGATATCAACGCTGTTTCACCGGCGGTCAAGGCCGACATTATTTCCGAGTCCTTGCCGTATATCCGGAAATTCCACGGCAAAACCGTTGTAATCAAATACGGCGGCAACGCCATGGTAGAAGAGCGACTGCAACGCAGTTTCGCACGCGACGTTGTCCTGCTCAAACTGATCGGCCTGAATCCGGTGGTGATCCATGGCGGCGGCCCGCAAATTGACAGCGCACTCAAACGGCTTGGTAAGGAAGGCAACTTTATCCAGGGCATGCGCGTAACCGACGCCGACACCATGGAAGTGGTCGAATGGGTGCTGGGCGGTCAGGTCCAGCAGGATATTGTCATGATGATCAATGAGGCCGGCGGTAAGGCCGTGGGCCTGACCGGCAAGGACGGCGGCCTGATTCAGGCCCGCAAGAAGCTCATGCCCAACAAGGAACAGCCCGAGTCACCGCTGGATATTGGTTTTGTAGGCGATATTTCCAGCATTGATCCGTCTGTGGTCAAGGCCCTGCAGGACGATCAGTTCATTCCGGTTATTTCCCCCATCGGCTACGACCCGGAAGAAGGCGATGTGTACAACATCAATGCCGACGTGGTCGCCGGTAAAATGGCCGAGGTCCTGCAGGCCGAAAAGCTGCTGATGATGACCAACACCCCGGGTGTACTGGACAAATCGGGCCAGCTGTTGCGTAAACTGTCGGCCAAGACGATTGATGAATTGTTCGCTGACGGCACCATCTCCGGCGGCATGCTGCCGAAAATTTCATCGGCGCTGGAAGCCGCCCGCAATGGCGTCAACTCCGTACACGTGGTCGATGGCCGGGTCGCTCACTGCCTGTTGCTGGAAATCCTGACCGACAAGGGTGTCGGCACCATGATTACGTCATGATCCTGTTTGCGGCGCGACAACGCGTCGCAGGCCTGGCCCCTGCATGATCTGTACCCCGCTCATTAAACCCCTGCAACCGCTGGTTCGCCATACCCGCACGCCGCGCGTATGGCTGTTCGATCTGGACAATACGCTGCACGATGCGTCGCATGCCATTTTTGGACATATCAACCAGAGCATGACGCGTGCAGTCATGCAATCGCTGGATATTGGCGAAGAGGAAGCATCGGCCTTGCGCAAGACCTACTGGGCACGCTACGGCGCCACCCTGATCGGGATGGTGCGCCATCACAACGTAAAAGCCGCTGATTTCCTGCATTTGAGCCATGATTTCGATATTGCCGGCAATACTAAAATCGAAAAAAACCTGTCTGCCATGCTCAATGCGGTACCAGGCATTAAATATGTGGTCACCAATGCACCCATGCATTACGCCAGAATCGTGCTGGACCGGCTGAATGTGCGTCACTGTTTTGCGGGGATCTGTTCTATCAACGAAATGTGCCTGCAGGGCCGGTTCCGGCCCAAACCTTCACCGGCGCTGATGCAACAGTTGCTGGTCCAGTTGCAATGCGAGCCAACGCGCACGATTCTGGTGGAAGATACACTGAAAAATCTGAAGACAGCCAAGCTGCTGAATATGAAGACAGTGCACATCTTTCACCGCGGTACACCGTTCAGCTCCACGCAGCGCATGCGCCCGGCCTATGTTGATCTGCGCGTCAATTCAGTCCAGCAACTGCTGACCCATCCGTTTGCCCTGTCGGCCTGATACGGGCATTTTCTGCTTCGCCCCCGACGGGTATGGCCGGGGACGCTGAATCACTTGCTTCCCTTGCGATCCAGTTCCTGATTAAGCCGTGCTGCCGGTACATAACCGTTAACGCGGTTGCCACTTTCAAAGAAGATGGCCGGTGTACCCTGTACCGCCAGTTTCTGGCCCAGCGCAAGGTTTTTCTCTATAGGCGTGTCGCAGGTGGCTGCGGGTGGCTCAACGCCCTTGTTCATCCAGTCTGTCCATACGGTGGCCTGATCTTTGGCGCACCAGACGTTATTGGCCTTAGTCACTGAATCGGGTGCCAGGATCGGAAACAGGAAGGTGTACACGGTCACGTTGTCCAGCGTGGCCAGTTCCTTATGCAGTTTTTTGCAATAACCGCAATTAGGATCTTCGAATACGGCCATTTTGCGCGCCCCGTTACCCTTGACCAGCTTGACCGCCTGCGTCAGTGGCAGTGTAGAAAAATCCACTCTGGAAATTTCCTCGAGCCGCTCGCTCGTGACATCGCGTCGTGTTTTGGCATCAACCAGATTACCCGCCAGCACAAACTCGGCCTTTTCATTGGTATACACGATATTGCCACCCAGCTGCACTTCATACAGATTGGCATAATCAGTTGGCTGCACCTTGGTCACTTCAACATCAAACGCCTTTTTGACCGCATCCTTCACACTTTCCAGTTTTGCGGCATCGGCGGTCTGCGCCTGCACAGAGGGCATGGCAAAGGTGCCTGCGGCTAAGGCCAGCACGCCTGCCAGCGCCGCCCGCTGATACTGCCGTACTGTTCGTGCTTTTATCCAGTTCAATCCCATTACTTCACATCCTTACAACAGAAATCTAATTGAGTGGCGTTACCGCCCATAAAGCCTTGCACACAACGTGTAAGGCACTACCCTGTCCGGTGGCCGCTACCGGCACGATCAGGCGCCTGGCAACATCGCTTGCGGGTTCAGACGATCGCTGAGCGACCCCGCCATTACCTACCTACGATCCGGCAGCCCCGGCAATCAGTTGCCGCTTAACCCAGGGCAACTGCTGCACCAGTTTCATACCCGCATTACGCAAAAACGGCAGTGCCGGCAGGTCGCGGGCAAACAGCTGGTACAGACCATCAGTGGCCACACGCATGGCCAGCACATCGGCCGCACGCGTCCGGGCATAACGCTCAAGCACACGCAGGTCTCCATAAGACCGGAATGCCTCTTTTTCGTTCAACACCTGGGTGAGCACTTTAACGTCACCCAAACCGAGATTAAGGCCCTGCCCGGCCAGAGGGTGGACCCGGTGCGCGGCATCGCCCACCAGAGCGACTCCCGTAGCGACCATTTGCGCCTTTTCCAGCGTCAGAGGGAAACCATGCAGGCGCGCGCGTACCTTGAGTGCACCCAGACATCCCTGCGCGACCTCATTGAGCGCCTCCGGCAACGCACGAGCCAGTGTCGCCTCGTCCATTTCCAGGTAGCGGGCAGCGGTGGCATCGTCGACAGACCACACCAGCGACACCTGATGTCCTTCACTGGTATCGGGCATGGGCAGAAATGCCAGCACATGATGATTCCGGAACCACTGGTACGCGGTATTCAAATGAGGTTTTTCACAAGTCAGATGCGTGACCAGCCCCTGATCGCCGTAGTCTTTTTTCTGGTGTGCCATGGCAGCAGCACTGCGCAGCGGTGAACGAGCGCCGTCGGCACCAATAAACAGCTGCGCCTGCACGGTCACGCCACCGGTGGTGGTGACCTGCCCCGGCTGCCAGGTAGCGAGCGTGTCGTCCAGCCACGGCACCCCATAGATGGTAAGCGCCTGAAACAGGGCGCGTTCGATTTCACCCGATTCAACAATCCATGCCAGATGCGGTTTGGCTGCCTGCCAGGCATCCAGCACCACCTGTCCGTCACGATCGCCATGAACCTGCATAGCATCCACTGGGGTAATCCGTTCCTGTGGCATGGCGCCCCAGATGCCCAGCGAGGCAAGCAATGCCTGACTGGCTTCGGAAATCGCATAAACGCGGGGGTGATATTGCTCTGCCTGCATCGGTGCCGAGACCTTTTTGGGCGCCAGCAGCGCCACATCCACACCGGCCCGGGTCAGCGCCAGCGCAGTGGTCATTCCCGCAATACCGGCCCCGCAGACAATGACTTCGTGCTTCATCGTGCCTCCGGTGCTCCTGCACTACGCGGCCAGAGAATCCATACCTGACCGGTCTGTTTCATGCGACCGGCCAGCTCACCTGCCGCATCACCTGATCCCCAGAAAAAGTCTGTGCGCGCTACCCCCTTGATGGCCGCCCCCGTATCCTGCGCGAACACAACCCGCTGCATAGGCTGGGTTGAGTGCGGTCGGGTGGTCGACAGAAACAGCGGACTGCCTAAAGGTACATAATTGGGATCAACCGCGACGGTCCGTTCAGCCACCAGCGGTATGCCGTAAGCGCCCTTGGGACCGGCTGCATCGTCCGGGATGGCCTCTTCACGGAAGAACACCATGGCCTGGTTGGCGTTCAGCATTTCATCGACCCGATCCGGATGGGATTTGGCCCAGGCCTTGATATTCTGCATATTGGCCTGCGCCAGGGGCAATTCGCCCTTGTCGGCCAGCCACTTGCCAATCGAACTGTAAGGGCGCCCGTTATGGTTGGCATAGGCCAGGCGAATCGTGCTGCCGTCCTCCAGCTGCACCCGGCCGGATCCCTGCACCTGCAGGAAAAACGCCTCTACCGGATCATTCAGCCACACAATGACCGGCGGCTTGTTCTCGCTTCGACCAATTTGCTCCCTGGTATCGTAGGGCACAATTGTTTTGCCGGACAGCTTGCCACGAATACGCTTGCCCGCCAGCTCCGGATATTGCTGCCCCAGATCAATGGTGAGCAGATCATCGGGGGCGGCATACATGGGCCATTGATACTCGCCGCCGCGCGAACGCGACCCGTGCACCACCGGTTCATAGTAGCCGGTCACCGTATTGGTAGACTTGCTGTTTTCGGTCACCTGCCATGGCTGCAGGTGTTGCTCAAGGAAAGCCTTCACCGCGGCCGCATCATCGCTGCGCGGATCCAGGCCAGACTGTGCGGCAGCCTGGCACACCGGCTGCCACACGGCAGGTGCGGCGCGCGCCGGCAAGGCCTTAGAGCCACTGACCGGGCGCATCAAGCCACGACAGTTATTATAAAAAGTCAGCCATAAATGGCGGGCATCATCCGCATTCCATCCGGGCAGCGACGACCAGGCCACCTGGCTATACTGCCCCGCCAGCGGCCGTGGCGGCGTGGGGGCAAAGGCAGAACGGTCGGGCACAGAAAGAGGCGCCGTCATGGAGAACGAGGATTCCGACGGCGGCACGCCCGTCTCTTGTGTCGAGCAACCTGCCAGCAGGACAAGCGCGATCACAGCCACAGGTAATAGTCTATATTGTGCTTGCGGATTTTTCATATTCATTGATGATCCAGACAAATAAGGAAAGACAGACCCCACTGACGCAGCCACAGCAACGGGCAATTAGTGCAGTGTTCGGGGTAGCGTCAGAATGAATTCGGGAATATCCACATCAAAGGGAACACCGTTTTCGCCAACACAATGGTAACTGCCCTTCATTGTGCCAAAAGGCGTGTTCAACGGGCACCCGCTGGTGTATTCATACATATCGCCGGCGGCGATAAGCGGCTGCTCACCCACAATACCCAGCCCACGCACCTCCTGGATTTTGTCATCACCATCGGTAATCACCCAGTGGCGGCTGATCACCTGTGCAGCTGCGGTACCGGTGTTGCGAATTCTCACGGTATAGGCAAAAACGTATTGCGAGCGGGTCGGGTCGGACTGTTCTTCGA
This sequence comes from Advenella mimigardefordensis DPN7, assembly GCF_000521505.1. Taxonomy (GTDB): domain Bacteria; phylum Pseudomonadota; class Gammaproteobacteria; order Burkholderiales; family Burkholderiaceae_B; genus Advenella; species Advenella mimigardefordensis. The sequence continues at coordinate 605,661 of NZ_CP003915.1, read as the reverse complement.
TATAGCGCGGTGTCACTTCCACCGTCATTGTATTTACCATTCGTGCCGGATCCTCGTAAAGCTAAACGTGTTTGTATGGAATAATAGAACTTCATTGTACTTCGTGCGCCCCCTTACAGGAGAAAAACGCTGTCATGGAATTACAACCCGTTACCCGCATCGCCCCCAGCATTCTGTCAGCAGATTTTGCCCGTCTTGGCGAGGAAGTGAAAAATGTTATCAGCGCCGGCGCAGACTGGATTCATTTCGATGTCATGGACAATCATTATGTACCCAATCTGACCATCGGCCCCATGGTATGCAAGGCCATTCGCCCCTGTACAGACGCACCCATCGATGTACACCTCATGTGTGAACCGGTAGACGACCTGATCCCGCAGTTTGCCCAGGCCGGCGCCAACATTATCTCCTTTCATCCGGAAGCCTCGCGTCACGTAGACCGTTCGCTTTCCCTGATCCGTGACAACGGCTGCAAGGCCGGGCTGGTACTGAATCCGGCCACGCCGCTGGCGGTGCTCGATCATGTGATGGACCGCCTGGATCTGATTCTGCTCATGTCGGTTAACCCGGGTTTCGGCGGACAGTCGTTCATTCCCTCAACACTGGACAAACTGCGTGCCACCCGCGAGCGCATTGACGCATGGCAGGAAAAAACCGGTCACCGCATTCTGCTTGAAGTGGACGGCGGCGTCAAAACAGACAATATTGCCCAGATCCATGAAGCCGGCGCCGACACCTTTGTGGCCGGTTCAGCCATCTTCGGCCAGCCCGACTACGCCGCCGTGATTGCGACGATGCGCGAACAGATTGCCGGGGTGCGCCGCTCATGAGTATCCGCGCCACCCTGATCGATCTTGACGGCACCCTGGTCGACTCCATTCCCGATCTGGCCCAGGCAGCCAATGCCATGCGCATCAAGCTCGGCCTGCCGCAATTGCATCAGGAACTGATCGCTCAGTTCGTGGGCAAGGGCATCGACAACCTGGTGCGCCGCGCCATGACCGGCGGCGACGATACCGCTACCATCTCCGACGACGCATTCACCGTGGCGCGCGAGCATTTTATCGATGCCTATCATCAGGTGAACGGTGATAAGGCCACCGTATTCGAAGGCGTGATCGATGGCCTTAAAGCCATGAAAGCTGCCGGTATTCGTCTGGCCGTCGTCACCAACAAACCCACGGTTTTTACCGAACAGCTGCTGATTCAAACCGGCTTGCGTTCTTTTTTTGACGCGGTCGTTTCCGGCGATACCTGCCCTACCCGCAAGCCGGACGCCGGCCCGGTGTTGCACGCCTGCTCCCTGCTGCAAGTGGCGCCGGCAGACTGCGTTTTTATCGGCGACTCCATCAACGACGCCCAGGCCGCACAGGCCGCAGGCATGCCGGTGTTGATCGTTCCTTACGGCTATAACGAAGGAAACAGTGTACAAAACCTGAAAGTCAATGATATAGTAGAGACTATTGCTGAAGCAGCGCAGTGGATTGAACGCCACAACGCCTCGGCATCTCAACCTGATTTAGATTTATTAACGTAATGACTGCCAACTCCCTTTATGCCCGTTCTGCTCTGGTTGCCATGTATTGGCGCTGGTGGCGTTCGTCTGCCGGGAGTGTCACTCATTAGACTGTTCCGGATGCCGCTTTTTTTCTGCATCCGAAAATCGTAGTCAGTACGCACAATACCCGGTAATCCCTTAAAACAGGACCGGGTATTTTTGTATCTGCCCGGTCATTCAGGAAAACACAAACAGAGACCGTCATGATGACAGAAATTGAATTTAATGCACTCGCCGCACAAGGTTTCAACCGCATCCCCATCATCAAGGAAACCTACGCCGATCTTGATACCACGCTTGGCATTTACCTGAAACTGGCCCACACCGGCAAAGAGGCCGGTCGCATGACCTGCCTGCTGGAATCGGTGGTCGGGGGTGAACAGTTCGGCCGCTATTCCTTTATCGGCCTGCCCGCCAAAACCGTGATCCGCGCCACAGGTGAGCTGACCGAAGTACTGACCAACGGCGAAGTGACCGAAACCTACCACGGCGATCCGCTCACCTTTATCCAGGAATTCAAAAAACGCATCAAGGTGGCGCTGCGTCCGGGCATCCCCCGCTTTGCCGGCGGCCTGGCTGGTTATTTTGGCTACGACACCATTCGCCATATCGAACCGTCCCTGGGCCCTAACGTCAAACCCTACCCTCATGGCCAGAAGGAAGGGGTGCCCGATATCATGCTCATGCAGGTTGATGAACTGGTCATTGTTGATAATGTGATCGGTCGCACTTACCTCATGATTTACGCCGATCCGAATGAACCCGAAAGCTACAGCAAAGCCCAGAAACGACTACTTGAACTGCGCGCCCGGCTGCGTCATCCGGTTGAAATCCCCTACAGCCTGCCCAGCCTGCAAACCACCGAAATCCGCGACTTCAAGAAAGAAGACTACCTGAAGGCCGTCCTGAAGGCCAAAGAATATATCGCTGCCGGCGACCTGATGCAGGTTCAGGTGGGCCAGGTCATCGCCAAACCCTTCCGCGATTCACCACTGTCACTCTACCGCGCCCTGCGCTCTCTGAATCCTTCCCCCTACATGTATTTCTGGAACTTCGGCGACTTTCACGTCGTGGGTTCATCACCGGAAATTCTGGTGCGCCAGGAAACCTTTACCGAAAACGCCGAAGAGAAAACCGCCATCACCATCCGTCCGCTTGCCGGCACGCGCAAGCGCGGTGAAACACCGGAAGAAGATGCCGCGCTGGCCGATGAACTGCGGGCTGACCCCAAAGAAATCGCCGAGCACGTTATGCTGATTGACCTGGCCCGCAACGATGTGGGACGGGTTGCCGAAATCGGTTCGGTTGAAGTGACCGACCAGATGGCCATCGAACGCTATTCACACGTGATGCACCTGGTATCGAACGTCAAGGGTATTTTGAAGCCCGGCATGGACGCGATCGATGTACTGCGCGCCAGTTTTCCCGCAGGCACCCTTACCGGTGCGCCCAAAGTGCGCGCCATGGAACTGATCGATGAACTGGAACCCGTGCGACGCGGTATTTATGGCGGCGCCGCCGGCTATCTGAGCTACAACGGCACAATGGATGTGGCCATCGCGATCCGCACCGGCGTCATCAAAAACGGCATGCTCTATGTGCAGGCCGCCGCGGGCATCGTGGCCGATTCCGACCCTGAAAAAGAATGGCAGGAAACCGAAGCCAAGGCCCGCGCCGTGCTACGCGCCGCCGAACAGGTGCAATACGGTCTGGATCAACCCATCTGAGGAACTGTCATGCTGCTCATGCTCGATAATTACGATTCGTTTACCTACAATCTCGTGCAATATTTTGGCGAACTGGGTCAGGACGTCCATGTGGTGCGTAACGACCAGATGACGGTTGAACAAATTGCCGCACTCAATCCCGCAAGGCTTTGCGTCTCGCCCGGCCCCTGCTCGCCTGCAGAGGCCGGCGTCTCGGTTGAACTCATCAAACACTTCGCCGGCAAGATTCCGGTGCTGGGCGTGTGTCTGGGGCACCAGTCCATCGGCGCCGCTTTCGGCGGCAAAATCATTCGTGCCAAACAAATCATGCATGGCAAGACTTCGGAAATCACGCATGATGGTTCCGTGCTGTTCCGCAATATTCCATCGCCCCACACCGTCATCCGCTACCATTCCCTGGCGATTGAACGCGATTCACTGCCCGAGTGCCTGCGCATTACCGCAGAAACGGCTGATGGGGAAATCATGGCCGTAGAGCACACCAGCCTGCCGGTATATGGCGTACAGTATCATCCTGAATCCATTCTCAGCGAACACGGCCACGCCCTGTTGCAAAACTTTCTGGACATTCACCCATGAGCATTTCCTACACAGACGCCCTGACGCGCTGCATTGAGCACCGCGAGATCTTTCATGACGAAATGCTCTACCTGATGCGCCAGCTGATGCGTGGCGAAGTGCCGCCACCCATTGCCAGCGCCTTGCTCATGGGGTTGCGCGTGAAAAAAGAGACCATCGGCGAAATCACCGCGGCCGCCACCGTCATGCGCGAATTTGCAACGCCGGTCAGTATCAGCAACCCCGAAAATCTGCTGGATATGTGCGGCACCGGCGGTGATGCAAGCAACACCTTCAATATCTCCACCACCGCCATGTTCGTGGCTGCGGCAGGCGGCGTGCGTATTGCCAAACATGGTAACCGCAGCTCGTCGTCCTCATCGGGCAGCGCCGATGTACTGGAGGCACTGGGCATCAATCTGATGCTCTCGCCAGAGCAGGTTGCCGAATGTGTGGAACAGACCGGCATCGGGTTCATGTTCGCACCGGCCCATCATGGCAGCATGAAAAACGTGGCTGAAATACGCAAAATGCTGGCCGTTCGCACCATCTTCAACATTCTGGGCCCCCTGACCAACCCGGCCAATGCCGGCAACCAGCTCATGGGCGTATTCCACCCCGATCTGGTCGGCATCCAGGTACGCGTGCTGCAGCAACTGGGCTCCAAACACGTGCTGATCGTACATGGTAAGGACAATCTGGACGAAGCCTCACTGGGCGCCGCCACACTGGTGGGCGAACTCAAGGATGGCAAAGTGAGTGAATACGAGATTCACCCGGAAGACTTTGGCATGCAGATGGTGTCCATTCGTAACATTACGGTTCGTAACAAGGAAGAGTCGCGCGATCTGGTCATGAGCGCACTGAATAATGAACCCGGCACCGCCCGTGATATCGTGGTGCTGAATGCCGGTCTGGCAATCTACGCAGGCAATCAGGCCGCTACCATGCAGGATGGGATCAATAAAGCACGCGAACTGATCCAATCGGGTGCTGCACGTGATAAATTAGAGACATTCCGTGCCTATACCAGGAAGTTCACCACATGAACGATATTCTTGAACAAATACTCAATGTAAAAAAAGAAGAAGTCGCCATGCAGCGCCAGTTCCGCAGCGAAGCCGATCTGCTGCGCGAAGCACAGGCGCGTAAGGATGTTCGCGGCTTTGCCAATGCCCTGCGCGAGAAAATCAAGCAGAAAAAAACGGCGGTTATTGCCGAAGTAAAGAAAGCATCGCCCTCAAAGGGCGTGATCCGGCCCAATTTCAATCCCGCTGAAATTGCGCACACCTATGCCGCTCATGGGGCGACCTGCCTGTCCGTCCTCACCGACGTGCAGTTCTTCCAGGGCTCCAGCGACTATCTGCGCCAGGCGCGCGCGGCCTGCCCGCTGCCTGTGCTGCGCAAAGACTTCATGATTGATCCTTACCAGATCATCAATGCCCGCGCACTGGGCGCCGACTGCATCCTGCTGATCGTGGCCGCACTGCAGGCCGACCAGCTCAAGGAGATGGAAGCAGTGGCGCAGGAACTGGACATGGACGTGCTGATCGAGGTACACGACCGGGCCGAACTGGACATCGCGCTGGACATGAAATCATCGTTGATCGGCATCAATAACCGCAATCTGCGCACCTTCGAGACCACCCTGCAGACCACACTGGACCTGCTGCCGCATATCCCAGAGGGGCGCTTTGTGATTACCGAGAGCGGCATCCATGCGCCCGAAGATGTGAGCAGCATGCATAAGAACGGCGTGTATGGCTTTCTGATCGGAGAAGCGTTCATGCGCGAAACCGATCCGGGCGTCACACTCGAATCCTTTATCGTGAATCACTAATTCACCCATTTGGTATTGTCAGGGAGAGTCAGCCAAGTGACTGCACATACCAACTGCCCACTATGCCAGAGCGATGGCGGGCTCGTGCTGTTTCGCAACGCATTCCTGCGCGTCATTGATGCGCAGGAAGCCGACTACCCTGCCTTTACACGTGTAATCCTGAATCGCCACGTGCAGGAAATGAGCGATCTGAACCAGGCCGAACGTGGCGGTCTGATGAGTGCGGTCTATCTCGTGGAGGCCCTGCAACGGCGCCACTTCCAGCCTGATAAAATCAATCTGGCGCAATTGGGCAATATGGTGCCGCATGTACACTGGCACATCATTGCCCGCTTTACCGACGATAAACATTTTCCCAACCCGATCTGGGGTGCGCCGCGTGAGGCCGCGAATGCGCCCGACGGCGAACACGAGGCTGCCCGCCGCAACGCGCATATCCGACAGCGGGTACCCGCTTACCACGAAGACATTACGCAATCGTTTACCGCGCTGCTTGCGGAAACCACCGACCCGGTACCTGAGCAAACCCGCTTTGAGCAAACGCTGCATCGCATTATTAACGGATGAGGTCGGCGGGCATCCCACTGGCCCGTATAAGCACCCGCCCTTTACCGGTTGCGGCGAGAGCGTGATCTTACGGCCCCGACTGTCCGACCCTGGCCGCCCCTGCGCGGCTGAGGCGCGACAACGTGATTTACGTGTCTGCCTGACAACATCTGTTGGATGACGTTGCTGTACCAAAGAGGTCAATCTGGCTGCTGCACAACACGATAGAACGAATATTGCAATAATATTGCTTGCATTCTAGGGAAAACACTTATACAATCATATTCTTTGCAGCGAGTTGTCTATATTTTTGCTGCCTGGCTTATTAATCAAAAGCCACCATCGCTCCTACCTCCAGACCCGCATGCGTATCTCCTTCTGTCATGCAACGGTTGATCCGGTCGGCTCGATGCTCCGATCAACGATTCGTCTGGCTATTTCCCATACGTTTGTTCATCCTGATCAGTAAACTGCAGGTATGCATGGCGCATATCAGCAAGATTTTGCTGCGTGACAGAATTGTCGTTTTGTCCTGTTTGCCAATGGCTTTTTCCATTGTGCAGCCCGGGGTTGTTTGTGCATTTGCGCGACCATCCAGGCGGAATCAACGGCCATCTGCACTCCTGATGAACAGGCTTGCCTGACACCTACTTAGGATTACACATGTCATTTGATTCCCTGGGTCTCTCACCCGTTCTGCTTGCTGCCCTGAACAAGGCCGGCTTTACTCAGCCTACACCCGTACAAACCGAAGCGATCCCTAAAGCCCTTGAAGGCAAGGATCTGATCGTTTCCGCGCAAACCGGTAGTGGCAAAACCGCAGCATTCATGCTGCCTTCACTGCACCGTATTGCCGGCATGCCTGGCAACAAAGGCGTTGGCGTACAGGTACTGGTGCTGACACCCACCCGTGAACTGGCCCTGCAAGTGGCTGAAGCCACCAAATCATACGGCGCCGGTATCAACGATCTGCGTATCGCCACGGTCGTGGGCGGCATGCCTTACGGCGCACAAATCAAGGCCCTGTCCCGTCGTGTTGACGTGCTGGTTGCCACCCCTGGCCGCCTGATTGACCATCTGAACGCACGCCGCGTGAATCTGTCACGCGTTCACACGCTGGTGCTGGACGAAGCCGACCGCATGCTGGACATGGGCTTCATCGAAGACATCGAAAACATCGTTGCACAAACACCGAGTGATCGCCAGACACTGATGTTCTCGGCTACATTCGAAGGCACAGTGGCTCGCATGGCTGCCGACATGCTGGAAAATCCTGAGCGCATCGATATTGCGAACCAGAAACAGAAACACGCCAATATTACCCAGACGCTGCTTTACGCAGATGACAGCGGCCACAAACTGCGCCTGCTGGGTCACCTGCTGCGTGATGCCTCCATGGATCAGGCCATCGTCTTTACGTCTACCAAACGCGGCGCTGACGCACTGGCCGAACGTCTGGAAGATGAAGGCTTTGCCGCGTCTGCCCTGCATGGCGATATGAACCAGCGTCAGCGCACCCGCACCCTGGGTATGCTGCAAAAAGGCCGTCTGCGCGTATTGGTTGCAACTGACGTTGCTGCCCGCGGTATTGACGTACAAGGTATCAGCCACGCCATCAACTTCGACCTGCCCATGCAGGCTGAAGACTACGTTCACCGTATCGGCCGTACTGGCCGCGCCGGTCGCAACGGTCAGGCATTTACCCTGGCAACCCATGGCGAACGTCATAAAATCCGCCGCATTGAACAGTTCACCGGCCAGCCTATGCCCGCCGAAGTGATCCCCGGCCTGGAGCCCGTCAAAACAGCCGAAAGCGGTCGCGGCGCCGGTGGTAAAGGTCGCGGCGGCAAACCAGGTGGTTCTCGCCACGGTCGTCCCGGCGGATACTCACGTGAAAAAGACCATGCCCGCAGTGGCTTCAGCCATCGCAAAGGCGGCAACGCGCCTTCCTATGGCGCCCGTGAAGACTCGCGCTTTGCCGAAGGCCGTTCCGATCGCCCTGCTCGTGCAGCCCGCACTTATGACGCACCGCGCGAATCGCTGATTGACCGTGCCGCAACATCACTGTCACGCAACCCGTTCGCATCGGATCGTCCACGCACCGAAAGAAGCGGTTTTGTTAGAGCCGATGCAGCACCTGCTGCGCGTAAGCCACGCAGCGAGTTTGCTCCTGCGCCTTCACGCAAGCCACGCCCAAGCACCCGTTCCGACGGCGGCTTCGGTGGCGATCGCCATGGCCGTTCAGACAAACCCGGTTTTTCACGCGGTAAAAAGAAACCCGGTTCCTCACGCACCTGGGCGTAAGCCTTTATAATGATCTTTCCCGAAGTAACGTTGGAAAGATATGCGTGCAGACCCAAGCGGTGCTGTGCTGCCCCAAATCCAGGAAGCAGCGCAGCGCTATAGCGAAAACGCCCGGCACAAGCTTGCCGGGCTTATTTATGAGGCCGGCCCTCAGGGGCTGCCCTTTGCGCGCTGGATGCAGGCTGCGCTATATGATCCCCGGACCGGCTATTATGCCGGCGCCCCCCTTAAATTCGGCGATACCACTGCCGCAGCCGGTTCCGCACTGCAAGGCGACTTTGTCACGGCACCGGAACTGACGCCATGGTTTGGCCGCGCTCTGGCCAGGCAAATCAGCCCCATCCTCACGCATCTGAACACGCCGCACATTCTGGAGTTCGGCGCCGGCTCCGGGGCACTGGCCGAGCACATACTGCAAGCCCTGCTGCCAGACTTTCCCGAACTGCAGTATTTCATTCTTGATATTTCACCGGACCTGACGCAACGGCAAAAGCAGCGGCTTGCGCCTTTCGGGGACAGGGTGCAATGGCTGCACAGCCTGCCCACTGGCTTTACCGGCTGCATCATCGCCAATGAAGTGCTGGATGCCATGCCCGTCACGCTGTTCGAATGGGGTGAAGATGGCCATGTCTACGAGCTGCATGTCATCAACAAAGCGGTCAACAAAACGGATGACGCATCAACAGAGACAGACTCGCAAGCGAATCAGGATCCCGCAGCAGTATCGCACTTTGACTTTCTGCGTGTGCCTGCCAACGCTCTGCTGGATCAGGCCGTGAGGGCACGCATGCCGGCACTGCCCGGCTATCGCTCCGAGATCAACCTGCAGGGTGAATCGTGGGTAGCGGGTCTGGGACAATGGCTGGATCGCGGTGTTGCCCTCCTCATCGACTACGGCTTTCCGGCAGGCGAGTACTATCATCCGCAACGCAGCCAGGGCACGCTCATGTGCCATCTGTTGCATCATGCGCACAGTCAGGTACTGCACTTTCCCGGCATTCAGGACATTACCGCACACGTTGACTTTACCGCCATGGCCGATGCAGCACTGGCTGCCGATCTGGAAGTGCTCGGCTATACCTCGCAGGCACGCTTTCTGCTCAACTGCGGGCTGCTGCAGATGCTAAGTGATCTGGACCCCACCGACACAGTGCGCTACACTCGCGAAATCGGTCCCGTGCAAAAGCTCCTGTCCGAAGCCGAAATGGGAGAGCTATTCAAGGTATTGGCCGTTGGTAAAAATGTGGATATGGATCTGGACGGGTTTGCCACGGGTGATCGCCGCCATCGTCTGTAACGGTGTGGGTCTGCGCTTGTGGCTGCTGGCAGTCATGATGAACCCGGAAAAGCAGTGGTTCGCCGGCCTGGCGGTTCGGCGGGCTGTAAGCCGGATGCGTCTGTCATGACACGCTACCTCCACGAGCCACCGCCTGGCCGTCATATACAACGATACAACGCGCATCACACAAGGTGACACCTGATGACCCGCAGTACGCCGCACGCTGAGCACGCTTCGAATATGGTCATTTATATTGCCCTGGCCGGCAATATCCTGGTGGCCATCAGCAAGTTTATCGCTGCCGCCATCACCGGCAGCTCGGCCATGCTCAGTGAAGGCGTGCACTCGGTCGTTGACTGTATCAATGAAATCCTGCTGCTGTACGGCGTACACCGCAGCCGCAATCGGCCGGACAGAACCCATCCTATCGGCTATGGCCGTGAAGTGTACTTCTGGAGTTTTGTGGTCGGCCTCCTGATTCTGACCTTTGGCGCCGGGGTGTCGGTTTATGAAGGCGTCATGCACATCGTTGAACCGCGCCCGATTGAATCCCCCCATGTTACCTACATTGTTCTGGCGCTGGCTTTCCTGTTCGAAGGATTCTCCTGGCTCTTTACTCTAAGAAAATTCAGGGGCAACAGGCCCTACTCCGCACTTTTTCGCATGATTGTACACAGCAAGGATCCGCCAACGTTCATCGTCCTGCTGGAAGATTCAGCAGCCCTCCTGGGCCTGCTCATCGCCTTCGCAGGCGTCTACCTGTCTGTGGCGCTGGACAATCCGGTACTTGATGGCGCTGCATCGATACTGATTGGCATTACCCTGGCACTGACCGCACTTCTGGTTGCGCGCGAAACCAAAGGCTTACTGATAGGTGAAGCCGCCGGTAGCGATATTCGCGACTCCATCGTTGAACTGGCCGAGAGCACTGCCGGCGTGGCCCGCGTCAATGGACTGATTACGGTACAGACCGCGCCACAGGAAATCACGGTTGCCATGAGTCTGGAGTTTGCCGATGCACTGCGTGTGCCAGAGCTCGAAGCGATTGTCATGACACTTGAAAACAAAATCCAACAGGCTCACCCGGAGGTGGCAACGCTGTTTATCAAGCCGCAATCTAACGAACAGTACGAACGTTTCAAACCCGAAGATGATCCCGGTTATATTGAGCCCTGAGCGATAATGCGGTGACGGATAACGCCCGGGGACACATAATGACTGCACCGATAAGGGCCACAGATATTTCGCGAAGGCAGGAAACCAATTGACTGCAGCCAGCTGGCGCAGTCACCGGACTGCTTAAGCGCACTTAACCCTGCGCTATCCCAATCAGTCTTTGAGTGCCTGCTCCAGCAGTTGTCCAATGATATCGTTAGTACTCTGATCCTGCTGTACAGCGCGCTCACGAATCCGGTCAATCACCTCCTGCCTGAGCTTGACAGGAAAAGACACCAGCCCCTGAGCCTGATCCAGCTTGCGCTGTGCACGGCGGTCAACGACCGTATCGGCCGCAGCGCCGAATCGACCAGGCACGCCTTCTCGTTTCATTTTTCCCACTGTTTTAAGCGCTTTGGCTTTTTCAAGATCGGTCTTTTTCATTGTTATCGTCCATATAGTTACGAAAATTAGCGTAGGCAATGTCGCCGCGCACCGATGACCTGCAACGGCAGCGATTCCGACTCGGTCAGGCAAAGCCACGGCCGCCGCGCGAGTCTACCGCATCCCCTATACCGACGCAATTACTTCATGCAGCCATATCAATCCGCTACATTTCTACACGAATGCAATATCGGTTTATTAAACTTCAAATGTATATTAAAGTGGTCACTACCTGACCTTTCAAGTCATGCAAGCTGAAGTGACTATCACAACCGAATACAAAGGGACACCGCCATGAACGAAGACATCAGCCAGAACCAGACTCCTGTTCCCGCGCCGGATAACGCTGCCCGTAATTTCACCCTGATTACATATGCAATGTACGCACTGGGTTTGTTTACCGGACTGTTTTCAATCGTGGGCGTGATCATGGCCTACGCCAAGCGGGGTGAGTTCGCCAATACGATTTATGCCGATCATATGCAATATCTGATCCGTACGTTCTGGATCGGGCTGATCGGCGCGATTGTGGGCTTTTTCTTAATGCTTATCCTGATCGGCTGGGTCGTACTCATCGCCGTGACCGTATGGTACATCTATCGCATCGTCATGGGTGCCATTCGTCTGAACGACGGCAAAGGCGTATCCACAACCTCCTGGTTCTGATCAAGCGGGCGGACACGTCTGCGGGCAGCAGAAAGCAGGGCGAAAAAGCCTGCCCGCTGTTGCCTGCACCGTCTTTCCGGAAAGCCGATTATTGCTCGTCGGCGTCCAGTAGATCAATATAGGCATGCTCGACCAGTTGATCTGACGAGACCCCAAGCTTATTCATCAATAAGTGTGCTTCTTCCATCCCTTCCTCTGCCGGTTCGTCGTCTTTGAGTACGACTTCGAGTTCAATGAATTCGCCCAACCCCTCCACCTTGTCCAGATGAATCCGGGTCCTTCCCGCCATGACCAGCGTCCTGTGCTTGATGACCTGGCCACGCACGCCATAGGCATTGCCCAGGACGCAATGCAGTTCATCCGGCTTGTCTATCCTGGCGATGTCATAGAATGATGTTTTGGGACCGGCCTGGTCGCTGCGTCGATAGAAAATCAGCTCGGCATGGCCCTGGGCGAATCGACGCAGTTTCAGGCGCCCGTTGGGACAGCAATAAAAAGTGTCGTCCTGTGTAAACCGCGCTATCGGTTCCGTTGCCAGGGTTTCTGCGGCCTGCAAAACACCCGGAAAGCTGATGATCCTTGCTTTGATTTCGACATTGCGGGCCATGGTTTGCATCCTCCTGATCAATACAAAGTGCGTTCTGCTGTTTCAATCCTTTCTATATCTGGCAGAGTACAGCAAGCGCTGCCAATACAACCTGATGCGCATGCTGCAAGGCAAGCCATGGATCCGCCGCTTGCTCATTGGCCGCCTGCCCTGCCCAATGTCCTTCGTCGGCGGCCGTTTGCGCATACGCTGCCTCATAATGGGCCACCACCCTGACGGCCGTCTGCTCCAATACTGCCAGCTTCCGGGCGTTCTCTGCCGTGTTGGCCAATGCGGTCTGTGTCCCGGGCACAGCAGGCAAATCCTCCGTGGCTACCGTTTCGATGAGTGCATGGTTCTGAACCCGTGATCCGGCCTTGATGTCCTGCGCTACGCCACCGTGCCCGGCCCGCGTTCTCGCCAACGCCTGTTCTTTCACCCATTGCGCCAGCACGTCCTGCTGCAGGCGCTCGGCTTCCAGCTCCAGACGCTTGACTTCTTCCCTCAACGTTTCGGTCGCTGCGTCCGGCGCCGGCGCAGGCCCCGTCTTAAGCCGCGTCCGCAACTGGCGAAGAGGCACAATCACCTCATGTCGCCAGGCAACAATCGTGCTATCGGCGTCTTCAATCTGCTGCGTCGTAGGCGCTTCACCCCACTGCCCGGCCGCCCACAGCATCACCAGCAGCACATTGACGTCCAGCCCCAGCCTGTTCTGCAGTTCAAGACAGTGTCCGGCCACACCCTCGCGGGTATATACCGCCAGCGAAAATTGCCAGTGATCCGCTACGCTTTGTCCCTGATCCTTATCCTGACCCATTAGTACTCCTGTATGCTTCGGTTACGTGGCCTGCACCAAACCAGGCAGACCTTCCATTACCCATATCGACATAGCCTTGCGCCATCCTGCCATTTAAGCCACCCGTGCCCGGCGCCTCGTCGTACATTGTTGCGCGCCCCTGCAGGTATAATAACCTTTCAGGCCGGGGTAATGCCCCTGCAAGGCTGTTATTATCAGCCCGCTCATTCACTCTTACCGAAACAGCCAACTGCCCATGCCAAGCATCATTTGCGCACCTGCGCGTATTATTGTCGGTATCACCGGCGCCTCAGGCGCCATTTACGGTGTCCGCGCCCTGGAGCTGCTGAATCAGGCGGGCTTTGAAACGCACCTGGTCATGAGCCGCTCGGCCAGCCTGACCCTGTCACAAGAGCTGCAAATGCACCCCGGCGAACTGGCTGACCGGGCCACGGTAGTCCATGCCATCCAGGATGTCGGGGCCGCCATTTCCAGCGGCTCGTTCAAAACCTGCGGCATGCTGATCGCTCCCTGCTCCATTCGTACACTCTCGGAAATTGCCAGCGGCGTTACCTCTTCGCTGCTGACGCGCGCAGCCGACGTGGTGCTCAAGGAAAGACGCAAGCTGGTACTGATGGTTAGGGAAACACCCTTGCATCTGGGGCATTTGCGCAATATGGTGGCGGTCACCGAGATGGGTGCCATCGTCATGCCACCCGTTCCTGCCTTTTATGCGCGCCCCGAAAGCATTCAGGCCATGGTCGACCATAGTGTCGGGCGGGCGCTGGATCTGTTTGGTATCGAGACCGATGCAGTGACCCGCTGGGACGGCATGAGCAATCCCTGACATTGCAGTTGAAATAGCCCTGTTCTGGCTATGCACGACCCGTCCGGACGAACCACCCGGGACTGCGCGCCCGGGTACACCCCCCGGATTTAGCCCGGCGCGATCTTGCCCAGGCAGGCTGCAATGGCATCCAGTCTGGCCGCCCGCACCGCCTCTTTGATCCTGTTGGCACCGCCTTCGGTCTGGCGGGCGACGGCGCCGGCATCAACCTGCAGATAACAATCCAGCACTTCAGTCCAGGATTCAACCCGCGTAATCTCTGCCTGCAGATTTTCTGCTGCAGAATGCCGGGTGCACAGCACAACGCCCAGCAAATCGCGAAACCGTGCCGGCTTGCGCAGGCTGTCGGTTACCTCCAGTGTTTCCAGCACGTATTGGGCGCGGCTCAGCAGATGCGCCTGCTGCGTGGGACTGGGTGGCAACGGCAACATGTCCAGACGCTCCGAGAGCACCTGCGTGAGGCGGGCATAATCGGCACATTCCGCAGGCACTTTAAGATGGGTGCTCAGGGCCGCATGCTCACGCGTCTGCGACAATGCGACTCCATAACGCGAAGGCAGCGACAGAATTCTGGCTGCCGATAAATCGGTAGCCCGCGCCACTTCGGGATTCCATTCTAACTGCGGCATGACGACAGCGAGCGCATTCGTGTCCTGCAGGACAGCAAACATGCGCGACGGCTTTTCGTTCATGAGTCCGCGCGACATTTCTTTCCAGACCCGCTCGGGTACCAGGGCATCCACCTCGCCGCTACTGACCATGTCCCGGCACAACTGAAGCGTATCGCCAGCCAGCGCGAAATCGGTAAAGCGCGCAGCAAAGCGTGCCAGCCGCAAGATGCGTACCGGATCTTCAGTAAACGCGTCGCTGGCATGACGAAACACGCGGCGCTCCAGATCGTCGCGACCGCGCAGGGGATCCACCAGGGTCCCGTCACTGCGACGCGCCATGGCATTGATGGTGAGGTCGCGGCGCTTCAGATCCTCTTCCAGCGTTACATCCGGACCCGTATGAAAGGTGAACCCCTTGTAACCGCGCCCGGCTTTTCTTTCAGTGCGCGCCAGCGCATATTCCTCTTTGGTCTGCGGATGCAAAAACACCGGAAAATCGTCGCCTACCGGCTGAAAGCCGCGCCGAATCATCTCCTGCGGGCTGGCCCCTACCACGACCCAGTCCCGGTCTCCTTGCGGCAGCCCCAGCAACTCGTCGCGGACCGCGCCGCCAACCACATAGACATCAAGACCGTCAGTAACAGACATCAGGGCCTCACCTGTCCCAGCTGTTCCACAATCGATTGCGGACGCCCGGTAAATGCAGCACGATACCAGGTTGCATTGGAAATAACATACTTCACATAAAGACGGGTTTCCGTAAAGGGAATGGTTTCCGCGAAAATCGCCCCTTCCAGTGAATGATCAGACGCATCACGCCAGCGCTTGGCGCGGTTCGGGCCGGCGTTATAGCCGGCGGTGGCCAGCACCTCGGAGCCGTTCAGGTCGTCCAGGATCATCTTCAGGTAGGAAGTACCCAGCAATGTGTTGGTGTCGAAATCGTGAGCGTTGGCAGCCGAATAGCTCAGACCCAGTTTGCGGGCAACCAGTTGCGCCGTGCCCGGCATGACCTGCATCAGTCCCGCCGCACCGACCGAAGAGCGGGCAACCGTCACAAACCGAGACTCCTGGCGGATCAGACCATATACCCAGGCAGGATCTACCCCCACGGCGCGTGCCTGCTGGCTCACCCGCCCTTCGAAGGGTGCCAGGTAACGCTGGCGGAAATTGAAATCGTTTTTGGTAAGCATGGACGTGTTGATGGTCCGATCATACACCTGCTCGCGCAAGGCCCACTCTGCGGCGGCCATCAGCTCGCGATCGTTCATGCCGCGAATCGCAAAATTCCATTCGCCCACTGCTTCCGGGCGCCAGCCCAGACGGAACAGGGCGATGGCGCGCTGCAACCCTTCGTGCGTCATTATTTTGTTGATTTCAGCGGCGCTCGGCTCGGCCGGCTGAGGCGGAACGACAATCTTGCGTCCCAATGCCTCGGTCGCCAGTTGCCCATAGAAGCCATGATCATACAGAATAGACTGCCAGGCGCTGGCGGCGCCGCTGTTATCGCCCTGCCCGGCACGGGCGCGACCATACCAGTAAACCCATACCGGCTCTTTCTGCTGGTCGGCGCCCATCATGCGAATGGTCTGCTCAACCCATTTCCAGTCAATGGTGGGTTGGCGCAGCGCCATGCGGGTACGCCAGGCGTGGTTGTAGTCACTCAGGCGAAAGCCCTCACCAGCCTTGCGATACCAGCCATCGGCACGTGCTTCCAGATTCAGCGCAGCAACCAGGCCGAACTGTGTCCAGGCCCATTGACGGTTGCGCTCGTTCAGTAATGTATTGCCCTGCGCCTCCAGGAAAGCGGCACCGCCATCCCGGTCCTGGCGCGCCAGACGGCTAAAGGCCAGTGCGCGTAACTGCTGCAACTCGCCGGTGGCCGAGCCGCTTTGCGTTGCCAGCCAGCCCATTGGGTTTGCCATGAGCGCGTCGTAGGAAGACAGACCGGCTGGTGAGAAAGCCAGCGCAGCATAACGCCTTGCGCTGTCCTTGCTGTCGTATTCAACCGCATCGCGCAACAGGGGTTCCAGATGCTCATGGGTAATGACGTTGGCCCCGGTCAGCTGTCCAAGCATACTCCAGCAGGCATTGCCTGGCTTGAACACAGCCAGCGCCTGTGCGGCAGAGACCTGTCCCGTACCCAGAAAACGGGCCTGCAGGATAGCGCAATCGACCTCCGAGGTGCGACTGGCGACCGTACCGATACGGCGCACTGTATCAAAATCACCTTGCTTTGCCGACGCCAGGATCCAGTCCGATTTCAGACGATTTTCCAGATAGGGGTTCTTGTTTTGCTGCAGGAAAGCATATATTTGCTGCGTGGGTACGGGCTGGGTCGCATCATTCAGCAACTGACGCAAATACCAATACATGGGATAGCCGCCGAGCTCATGATCATCCCGGGCCTGCTCGGCATAGCCGGGTAGCGCCTCCCACTGGCGGCGCTGCATGGCCTCTCTGGCCGATACGACCGCGGCACGGGCAGCTTCGGGTACGGCACGGGGCGCCTGCCCGTAGACAACAGCAGTGGACGTAACCGCCAGATTCGACGGCGCGAGTGACGGTTTGACAACCTGAGTGTTCTGGACCGATTCGGCACATCCCACCAGCAACACCCCGGAGCCGAAGACCCCCCAGACAGCCTGCACTGACCGCCGCCGCAGACGACCGGTGATACTTTTGTTGAACCCGCTTTTTGCTTGCGCCCACTGTTGCATATGCTGTCCTGTTATAGTCATGCTTTAAACTGGATTCTATATCTCGCCACAGGTCATGTCATCCGCCGATACCCCGATTCTGCGTCAAACCCTGCTAGCGGCCAGATCGGCCATCCCCGACTCGCGTCGCCAGATGCTAAGTGTACAAATAAAACAGCATGTTTTGGACTGGCTGCAGGGACGTCATCAAGATTGCTCTCTGCCGGATCGTACCACCATTGGTTCTATCGCCGGTTTCTGGCCCATACGGGATGAACCCGACATTATTTCGCTGTTGCACGATTTGCATACACTGGGCCACGCAATCAGTCTGCCGGTGATTGAACAGCGTGACGCCCCGCTGCACTTTTATCAGTGGTCACCCGATACCCCCATGCGACGTGGTGCCTTCAATATTCCCGAACCGCATGTCGATACGCCGGCGCTGCACCCCTCCCTTATTCTGGTGCCGACACTGGGCTACACGCGCGACGGACACCGCCTGGGTTATGGTAAAGGATATTACGACCGGACACTGCACGCACTGGCGCAGCAAGGCCACAAGGCACTATGCGTGGGTATAGGCTGGGAGGAGGGACTGATCGACGCGCCTTACGTGCCAGCAGCCCACGACATGCCGCTGGACGCGATTGTGACACCGGGCGGCTGGATCCTGCCCGCTACGCCGCAACGGCGCTAACGCTGCAACTGGCTGTTCGGTTTCGTGAACGAGAGATATGCCGAATGCAAGCGGCGCAGGAGAATGGAACCAGCGCGGCAGACTGGGTGATCGGACTGCAAACCACACGCAGTCCAATCACATATTAAGCATGGGTAAGCACCTTTTTAAAATTTCTGCCTTACCCTCTTTCTTCTACTCAATAATGCAGATTTTTCCAGATCGACAGCGTCGCTTCGGCATTATTGAGCGTATAAAAATGAATCCCGGGCACGCCGCCATCAATCAGTTTCTGGCAAAGCTGCGTGACCACATCAGCGCCAAAGGCACGAATCGACGCCTTGTCATCACCAAATTGCGCCAGACGCAAGCGAATCCAGCGCGGCACTTCAGCCCCGCACATTTGCGAAAAGCGCAGCAGTTGCGTATGGTTGGTGATGGGCATGATACCGGGCACGATCGGGATAGTGACGCCGCGCTGCGCGGCACGATCGGCAAAATCGAAATAGGCATCCGCATTGAAAAAATACTGCGTAATTGCACTATTGGCGCCGGCATTGACCTTGGTGACAAAATTGTCCAGGTCATGCTGGGGGCTGTCGGCCTGCGGATGCATTTCCGGATACGCCGCAACCTCGATATGAAACCAGTCGCCTGAATGCTCGCGAATAAGGCCGACCAGATCGGATGCATACCGGTAATCGGAGTCATTGCCGCCCATACCCGAAGGCAAATCGCCACGCAAGGCCACAATACGACGAATACCACTGGCCTTGTAATGATCCAGCAACTGCACCAGCGCCGCTTTGCTGGCGCCGATACAGGAAAGGTGCGGAGCCGCCTCACAACCCAGCTGCGAGAACATGGAAACGGTTTCGGCCGTGCCATCCCGGGTAGAACCACCTGCGCCAAACGTCACACTGACATAACGAGGATGCATTGCCATCAACTGCTTGGCTGTGCCTACCAGCCGCTCGCGCGATACCTGGTCGCGCGGCGGGAAAAACTCCAGGCTGAATGCCTCGTCGGAAAAAGAACTCATAACGTTAATTCAGAACACTAAGCAAAATTGCAGAAATAATGGAATAGAGTACGGCGCCGATTACCGCCCACCAGAAACCATCCACCTTGAAGCCATCGAATACCGAACCGGCCAGCCAGAACATCAATACGTTAAGTATCAACAGGAACAGGCCCAGCGTCACAATGGTAATGGGCAAAGTCAGAATGGCCAGAATGGGATAAACCACCGTATTGACCAGCCCCAGAATGACAGCCGCAATAAGCGCAGAGACAAAACTGCCGACAGTAATGCCAGGCAGGATATAGGCAACAATCATAAGGGCCAGCGCCTGCAGGACCCAGGTTAACAGCAACGTCATATTACCTCTCCTTTCATTTCCCTAATAGAACACTAACACCAAAACAACGTGTGCCCACGCACACGCTGCCACTGCGCTGTCGTTCAACTGCAATGTCTTGCACCACAGCTGAACGGCAGCACAATGATCGAACGTTGCCGCCTTGCGGCTTGCACCGGCTGCCATCCGATAATCGATAGGCAGCCGTTCAAATCACCAGACCCGCATTAATCACATTTGTGATAAACATGCGCCCGGTGATTTCTGCAGTGCCTGATCAATAGCGATAATGATCAGGTTTGAATGGCCCCTGCGCAGGCACGCTGATGTAATCAGCCTGTTTCTGCGACAGCGTTGTCAGATTCACACCCAGTTTCTTCAGGTGCAGGCGCGCGACCTTCTCGTCAAGATGCTTCGGCAGCACATACACCTGGCCTTTCTTGTACTGATCAGTACGGGTAAACAATTCGATCTGGGCAATAGTCTGGTTGGTAAACGATGCAGACATCACAAATGAAGGATGGCCGGTAGCGCAGCCCAGATTGACCAGACGACCCTTGGCCAGCAGAATAATACGTTTGCCATCGGGGAAAATGATGTGATCAACCTGTGGCTTGATTTCTTCCCATTGCAGATCTTCAACCGCAGCCACATCAATCTCATTGTCAAAGTGACCAATGTTGCAAACGATGGCTTCGTCTTTCATGCGTTCCATATGATCACGCGTGATCACATGATAGTTGCCGGTAGCGGTCACAAAGATATCTGCCTTGTCGGCCGCTTCTTCCATGGTGACCACTTTATAGCCTTCCATAGACGCCTGCAGCGCGCAGATCGGATCAATTTCAGTCACCCATACCTGAGCACGCAGCGCAGCAAGCGCCTGGGCGCAACCCTTACCTACATCGCCAAAACCGGCAACAACGGCAATTTTGCCGGCGACCATCACATCGGTCGCACGCTTGATGCCGTCCACCAGTGATTCGCGGCAGCCATACAGGTTATCAAATTTGGATTTGGTGACAGAGTCATTAACGTTGATCGCAGGAATCTGCAATTCACCCTTCTGCGCCATCTGATACAGACGATGCACACCGGTAGTGGTCTCTTCGGTCACGCCAATGATGCTGGCCAGCCTTGTAGAGTACCAGGTCGCGTCTTTAGCCAGACGCGCACGAATAGCGGCAAACAATACGGTTTCTTCTTCGCTGCCAGGATTGTCCAGCACAGAAATATCTTTTTCTGCCTTGGCACCCAGATGCAACAGGGTCGTCGCATCGCCGCCGTCATCCAGAATCATATTGGCCTGTTCACCTGGCCATTCAAAAATGCGGTGCGTGTATTCCCAGTAATCGGCCAGTGTTTCACCCTTGATGGCAAATACCGGTACGCCACTGGCAGCAATCGCAGCTGCAGCGTGATCCTGAGTCGAGAAAATATTGCATGACGCCCAGCGTACTTCGGCACCCAGCGCTGTCAGTGTCTCAATCAGCACGCCGGTCTGGATAGTCATGTGCAGGCTGCCGGCAATGCGGGCGCCCTTTAGTGGTTGGGATTGGGCGAACTCTTCGCGCGTAGCCATCAGGCCAGGCATTTCAGTTTCGGCAATGGACAGTTCACGCCGGCCCCAGTCGGCCAGGGCGATATCGGCAATTTTGTAATCAGCAGTCATAGTTTTCATCCTGAAACATACTGCGATGCCGACTGTGAGATCCGTCTCACCATAGACCAGCAACGCAGTATATGATGAGCGCGGTTCGTTATCTGATCGTATTCTGAGCCTGGCATGACGGTTAAGTCATGTCGCAACGCCCCTCAGAACACGACGATTATACCTTAAGCAATGGCTTTTTTCAGAACAGCGGCCTTGTCCAGTGCTTCCCAGCTGAACTCGGGCTCTGAGCGGCCAAAGTGACCATAGGCAGCAGATTTAGCATAAATCGGACGCAGCAGATCCAGCATTTGCACAATACCGCGGGGACGCAGGTCAAAATGCTCGCGTACCAGTTTGGCGATGTCGTCATCAGGAATAACGCCGGTGCCTTCCGTATACACGGTAATGTTGATGGGCTCGGCCACACCGATGGCGTAGCTGACCTGGATCTGGCACTGCCGCGCCAGCCCCGCAGCAACAATATTCTTGGCAACATAACGCGCCGCATAGGCTGCAGAACGGTCTACCTTGGATGGATCCTTGCCTGAGAACGCGCCACCGCCGTGTGGGCATGCGCCGCCATATGTATCCACAATGATCTTGCGGCCGGTCAGGCCGCAATCGCCCTGAGGACCGCCAATAATGAACTTGCCTGTCGGGTTGATCAGGAATTTGGTGTCGGGCGTGATCAGGCCATCGGCAAACGTGGGCTTAATGATCTCTTCAATAACCGCTTCGCGGATCTCGTTCTGTGAGATGTCCGGCGCGTGCTGGGTGGACAGCACAACGGTATTGACCTCTACCGGCTTGCCATCAACATAGCGGAATGTGACCTGGGATTTGGCATCGGGACGCAGCCACGGCAGGCGGCCGTCCTTGCGCAGTTCACTCTGGCGCTGCACCAGACGGTGGGCATACCAGATAGGCGCAGGCATGAGATCCGGCGTTTCATCGCACGCGAAACCAAACATCAGGCCCTGGTCTCCGGCGCCCTGACTCAGGATTTCTTCTTCACTGCGATCCACACCCTGAGCAATGTCGGGAGACTGCTTGTCATAGGCAACCAGTACGGCGCAGCCCTTGTAGTCAATACCGTATTCGGTGTTGTCATAGCCAATGCGCTTGATCGTATCGCGGGCGATCTGAATGTAGTCGATATTGGCTTTGGTGCTGATTTCTCCGGCCAGTACCACCAGGCCGGTATTGCACAGTGTTTCAGCGGCGACGCGCGACTGCGGGTCCTGCTCAAGCAGCGCATCAAGAATGGCGTCGGAAATCTGGTCCGCTACCTTGTCAGGGTGACCTTCGGAAACGGATTCGGAGGTAAAGAGAAAATCGTTGTGGGCCATGTTGCGTCCAATTAATAGTGTCAAAACAAAACCGACATTCTCAAAAAGAACGCGCAGCACCGAAAGGGATTCATACTGGCGCGACGCTTTAGCGGAATGTATCTGAAACGACCGCATGCCAATCCTGGCATGTGCACCGTATTCAGCTGTCGCCCCGCAAGTTGTCGGTTAACTCAGCGACCAGAATTCATTTTATGACAATTTGCCAACGAAGGCCTGAAAAACCCTGATGGCGGCAGATAAAAGGCTACCGGCCTTCCTGACAAGGTACTTACCGCCAGGACAATCGCAGCGCAAAGGCTGGCGCGGCCCGGGACGTGACAATGTTAGACCATGGGATACGGAGATATAAGGAGATATAACCGGGGCGAATATATGTAGAAAAATAAGGTAGAAAGCGAGGTGGATATAGTCACCACAACCGCAGTCTGCAAAAACGTGAATTTGCAGAAAATATTGCCGTGGCAGAGAGGCGACGCGCCCCTGCTACAACGCTGACAGGCAGCAGACGGTAATAGGCCCGACCGAAGCCGGGCCAGTCTGATAAGGAGGTTACGATGACACGTATCGTATTTCTACTTATCCTGATCGTATTGATGCTGGTGTTGATGACACCCGCCTATTGATCAGGGACCGGTGTGGACGCAACCACGCCGGTTCAGGTGTTAATGTACCTAATTGCGCGGAATTTTGTCAATTGCGGAAAACCGAGGGGTAAAGGGCGGATCACATCTTTTGCATATACATCCCAATTTACACACACATTCCAGCTACAAAGAGCCTCTCTTCTGATCGAACAGCCCCCCTTTTGAATATCGCCCACTTCTTTTTATTGAGCGCAATCTACTTTTGAATACCCCCATAAATTCGGCCATCCGGCCCGACAATCGCACCCGCAACGCCCAACTGGCGCCACTCCGCCCGCAACGCATGGCGTGTCGACATCACTTCCCGGCATCGACCTGCCTTTCTCCATTACAATCGTACAATTCAGGATCGCCTTTGTCTGCCTGCGATGGCGTTTGGCCATCAGCCGGCGTTGCGTTCACCACGGTGCACTGGCAGTACACATTGTCAGCACGCATTTCGCTTATCTCCAAACATGATGAAATCCGTATTACTCGTTTTTCTTTTCCGTATCATTAACCTGTTACCCGACAGCCTGCGGCTGGGCCTGGGCAGCCTGTGCGCCACCCTGATGCGGGTATTGATGAAGCGCCGGCGCTTCATCGTCAGTACTAATCTGCAATTGTGCTTTCCTGAGGCATCCGAAGCGCAGCGCCAGCGCTGGCTGCATGAACACTTTCGTGCCCTGGCCCAGACCATGATTGATCGCGCCGTGCTGTGGTATGGCTCGGAAGAGAAAATCCGTCGCATGGTGCATCTGACGGGCTACGAACACATCCAGAATAGTATTGATTCGCCGCGCCCTACCCTGATGTTCGCTCCGCATTTTGTCGGGCTGGACGCCGCGGCGACCATTTTGTCCATGCGCCTGGTCAAATCGGCCACCATGTACACGCCCGCATCGGACCCGCAAGTAGACGCACTGATGATCAAAGGACGCGGTCGCTTCAATCAGGTAACGCAGATTCCACGCAAGGAAGGTATTCGCGGTCTCATCCGTCAACTGCGTCAGGGCACGCCGGTTTATTACCTGCCAGACATGGACTTTGGCCGCGACGGTGCGCTCTTTGTGCCGTTCTTCGGCGTAGCTGCCGCAACGCTGCCGGCCACCGCGCAAATTGCCCGTGCCTGGAAAGCCGATGTCATTCCTATCGTGACCCGCTGGGACAGCGCCACCGGCCACTATCACACCCAGGTGCTGCCGCCCTTTGTCGATTTTCCGGGCGAGATGAGCCTGGAGCAGGCCACGCGCTTCGGCAACCAACAGCTTGAACAATGGGTACGCAACGATCCACCCCAGTACTACTGGGTGCATCGGCGTTTCAAAACCCGTCCCGAAGGGGAAAAGAAATTCTACTGATCCCGTCGGGCCATGGTGCTGCCACGCAGGATCGGCGATAATAATGTGCAACACAGCGGTTCAATCAGGAAAACGTTCAATGATCTGGTCTTTCTCAAAAATGCACGGCGCCGGCAACGACTTTGTTGTGCTCGATGGCGTACGTCAGTCTATCGACATGACGCCCGAACGCGCGCGTGCGCTGGCGCACCGGCAGTTTGGTATCGGCGCAGACCAGATCCTGCTGGTTGAAGCCCCCAGCCACCCCGAGGCCGATTTCCGCTACCGCATTTTCAATGCCGATGGCAGCGAAGTAGAACATTGCGGCAACGGCGCCCGCTGCTTTGTACGCTTTGTACATGAACAGAAATTATCATCGCGCAATCCGCTGAAAGCTGAAATTGCCACCGGCCTGATCACGCTTGAAGAAGCCGACGATGCAACGGTCACGGTTAATATGGGCCAAACCCGCTTCGAGCCGGAGGCCGTCGCATTTGACACCAGCGACCTGTCCAGCACCCGCGATCATGACGACACGCTCTGGTCATTGCCGCTGGACAACGGCGACACCGTCACGCTGTCGCTGGTTGCCATCTCCAATCCGCATGCAGTGCAGATCGTAGACGATGTGGCCAGCGCACCGGTAACCGTGCAAGGCCCGCTCATCGAAGGTCACCCGCGCTTTGCCAATCGCGTCAATGCCGGGTTTATGCAAGTCGTCGACTCGCATACGATCAACTTGCGCGTGTATGAACGCGGCGCAGGCGAAACGCTGGCTTGCGGCACCGGCGCCTGCGCTGCCGTGGTCGCCGGTATTCGTCGCGGCCGCCTGCAATCGCCGGTCACCGTCCATACTCGTGGCGGCGACCTGAACATCGCCTGGGACGGCACGCAAATCACCATGCGCGGCCCGGCCGTGACCGTATTTTCAAGTGAAATAAATATTGATCGCCTGGTGGCGCAATACCGCAATAGCACTGCTTTATAAAGGAACGTACTCATGTCTGAAGCTGCCACACTGACAGCAGAAACCATTGCACAATTTCTGCAGGACAATCCTGCTTTTTTTGATGAGCACGCCGAACTTTTCTCGTCGCTGAAGGTGCCCCACCCGCATGCACGCCACACGCTATCATTGGGTGAGCGTCAGATCCTGACACTACGCACGCGCAACAAGGAACTGGAATGGAAGCTCTCTGAATTGTTGCACAATGCCAATTCCAATGAAGCCATCAGTGACCATGTCACCCTCTGGTGTACACACATGCTGGCAGAGCAGGATCCCCAGCGACTGCCGCAGCGCGTGGTTGACGGCTTGCGCCAGGAATTCAGGATGCTGGAAGTGGCATTACGCCTGTGGGACCTGCCCGCACTCACCGACGAGCGCTTCCAGGGATCTGACGATATGCTCCAGGCCTTTGTGGCCGGACTGCAAAAGCCCTATTGCGGCCAGGAAGGCTATCTGCCCGCACATGAGTGGTTCGATAGCAAACCAGGCTCAGTGGCCATGGTACCGTTAACGCATGAGGGACGCAGCATTGGCGTGCTGGCCTTCGCCGCAGAAGGGGCCGAGCATTTCAAACCGGATATGGGTACCACCTTTCTGGAAATTCTCGGCAAGCTGGCCAGCGCCTGCTTAAGTCGTCTGAATTACGCCGCCTGACAACTGCCATCCCGGCAGTCGGCCAGGAGCAGCAGCACCTATGGGAAGCGCCATGACACGCATACTGCCCGATTCAATGGAAAAATGGCTGAGCTACCTGCAAACCAATCAGCGGTACGCCAGCCATACACTGGCGGCCTATCGGCGTGATTTGGTGCTATTGCTGGAATTCTACCCGGACACCCCCGCCGAAAACCTGAGCAACGCACAAATCCGCCACGCGGTGGCACGGCTGCACGCCCAGGACTACAGCCCGCGCAGTCTGGCGCGAATTCTGTCTGCATGGCGCGGCTTTTATCAATGGTGGATTCCCCAAACCACGGTCAAAGTTAATCCAGCCCTGGATGTCAAAACACCCAAAATTGCGCGCTCGCTTCCCAAAGCACTGTCGGTAGAACAAACCCAGGCGCTGCTGGACCACCCCACCGTGATCACCGGGACGGAACCGGCAGATCTGCGCGATCAGGCCATGTTTGAAGTGCTCTATTCCAGCGGCTTGCGGCTGGCCGAACTGGTCAGCCTGGACACTCAATACACGCGTAAAGACGGCTATGAATCAGTCAGCTGGCTCAACCTGGATGAAGGTGAAGTCACTGTCACCGGCAAGGGCGGCAAAACGCGCACGGTGCCGCTGGGGCGCACCGCTATCCGCGCGCTGACGCAATGGCTTGCGATCAGGCATAAACTGCTGCCACCGTCCAGCACGACACAGGATCAGTCCGCTGTCTTTCTGGGCGCACGCGGCCGTCGCATCGCGCCGCGGGTGGTGCAACTGCAACTGAAAAAACTGAGCCTGCGCAGCGGCGTCCCCGCACAGGTGCATCCTCATGTCCTGCGTCACAGCTTTGCCAGCCACGTTCTGCAATCAGCGCAGGATCTGCGCGCGGTGCAGGAAATGCTGGGGCATGCCAATATTGCCACCACGCAGATTTATACGCGGCTGGATTTTCAGCATCTGGCTCAGGTTTACGACAAGGCACACCCGCGCGCTAAAATGGACGAAACCGATAAAAAGAAATAAGGATGGGCCCTAGCGCCCGGCGCGCAGCAGGCCGTGCTGGTTGCCAAAGAGCATCGACAGAATATACAAAGCGCCCGCTGACAGAATAATGGCACTGGAAGCCGGCAGACCGAAGTGATAGGACATAACCAGGCCGATATACGAAGCAACAACGCCCAGGCACACCGCCAGCACCAGTTGCCATCCCAGGGTACGCCCCCAAAAGCGCGCAGCAGCAGCGGGCAGCATCATCATCCCGACCACCAGCAACGTGCCCATGACCTGATAGCCAGCCACCAGATTGACCACCAGCAGAATCAGAAAACCACCATGCACCAGCGACCCGCCGCCGCCTTCCATTTTCAGAAAAGCCGGGTCCAGGCATTCAATCACCAGCGGCCGGTACATGAGCGCCAGCACCACCAGCGTCACACTGGAGACGCACATGATGAAAATCAGATGACTGTCATCAAGCCCCAGTACCGTGCCGAACAGCACATGCAATAGATCCAGATTGGAGCCCTTCAGGGAAATCAGCAACACCCCCAGGCCCAGTGAAATCAGATAAAACGCGGCGAAGCTGGCATCTTCTTTCAGACCGGTGGATCGCGCGACGATGCCGGCAAGCATGGCCACCAGCAAACCCGTTACCAGCCCCCCCACCAGCATCGCCGTCATGGAAACGCCCGCCAGCAGGAATGCCACGGCCACGCCGGGCAAAATGGCGTGCGACATGGAGTCTGCCATCAGGCTCATCCGCCGCAGGATCAGGAAAACCCCCAGCGGTCCGGCAGCCAGCGAGACGAATATCGAACCGAACAGCGCTCGGTTCATAAACGCAAACTCGGTAAAAGGCGTGATCAGTGCGGCAACAATCGCCTCGGCCATCAGAATCCTCCCAGCGCCAGCGAGCGGGCCCGATCCAGATTGGCATCGGTCAGCACAGTGGCGGTATCACCCCAGCTCACAACCTGCCGTGCCAGCAGCAGCGTCTGCGGAAAGCACTCGCGCACCAGCGCAGCATCATGCAACACTACCAGCACGGTGCGCCCTTCACGATGCCAGCCCAGGAGAATCTGCAACAGCAAATCGCAAGTCCCTTCGTCGACCGCGGTAAAGGGTTCATCCAGGATCATGACAGGCGCATCGCAAACGATGAGACGGGCAAACAGCGCCCGCTGCATTTGTCCGCCGGACAGGCTGGAAATCAGATCGCGGGATTTATCGGTCAGCCCGACCGTGGCCAGAGCCTCATGAATGCGCTGACGCTCGCCCTTGTCATAACGCCGGAAGGCGCCCACACGGCGCCAGGCGCCCATGGAGACCAGATCATAGGTGGTGATGGGGAAACTGCGATCAATCTCGCTGATTTGCGGCAACAGGGAAATACCGCCCCGGAAAGGGTCGTGGATGGTGACCTTGCCGCTACGCGCCGCCAACTGCCCCGTAATGGTCTTGAGCAGTGTCGATTTACCGGCACCGTTGGGACCCAGGATGGCGGTGAGTGACCCCTCAAGAAACGTACCGGTAACGCCACTGAGCGCCTGCACGCCGTTCCAGCCTACTGTCACATCATCAAGCCCGATCACCGGCCTGGCCGAGGTCGACACTGCCCCGGCAGGACAGTCAACACGGGGGCTGTTTGTCGCGAAGGAAGTAGACATGGGTAGGCGTCACAATCAGAAAATACGAAGAAAATACGACGGCAGGCAAATCAGCCGGCAATCGCGCCCAGCCAGCCGGCTGACCAGGCGATCAGGCCCCATAACAGCATGAGGACGCCCAGCACGGGGGCCAGCCTGCCAAGGGCAGAGGCCAGAAAAATGGTGGAGGTGGAATCGGCCAGCATAGACTGTGTGCCAGCAGCAAAATACGCGCTATTACCAGTGTCGGCAGCGGGCGCCAGCACGCTCACGGCATCGGCGACCGTGACAGATTTCGCTCGCCCCTGCTCGACAAAAGGCGTCCCTTTCACAGAGGGGTAGACGCGTTGCAGGGCCGGAAACAAGGTGTCATTCTGCATAATTGTCTGATAGAGCCGATGAGTTAATCGATACCGTCGAAATGATATGTTATATCATAATACACAAAATCGACGCTGAAATGGCCTAAAATAGATAGAAAATTTCTTCCCTGCAGGAGATGGCTGTACGATTTGAGCCATCTTCGCCCAACGATTGCCCGTCATATGACCTTCAGAACGCCATCCGATACCGATCACCCGGAACACACGCATCAGCATGGTGCCGCTGCCCATTCTGTCGCCTATCAGTTGCTGGAAGCCATTCGCCACTGCGAACAACGTGGCACGCGCCTGACGCCGATTCGCCAGCATGTACTTACCCTGCTGCTGGAATCGGGCCGCAGCCTGAAGGCTTACGAACTGCTGGAAGCCATGAAGCAGCTCTACCCCCAGGCCAAACCGCCTACCGTGTATCGCGCGCTGGACTTTCTGGTAGAAGAAGGCCTGATCCACCGACTGGATGCCGTCAACGCCTGGACCGCCTGCCAGGACGTATCGGGTCACCATCACGATCTGCTGATTGTGTGCACGCGCTGTGGTAAAGTCGCCGAGCTAAGTGCGCCGCTGATCAGCCATCAGTTGCAGGACATGATACAGGCCGCCGGTTTTATTCAGACAACCAGTGAAACCGAATTGCGTGCCATGTGTACCAACTGCAGCCAAAAACAGGATGAAACGCCTGCGGCCCCATAACGCCGATCACAGGCATCAAGACAAGATGTCCCGGGTCAAATCTGTGCCCCAAAAAAGCACACGCAACATCACGCATATATGGATGTAAATTTCATTACACAAATCAAGCTCTTAGGGTTTATCCCCAGTATTTACGTTTATTTTCCGCGAGAAACAATTAACGTTTGCCACATTCGCAAAGCTATGATGTAATCCTGCGATTGACTTTAGGAACGTCTTTTTGGAACCGGCCGGTTTCTGTTGCCGGTAAGACGTTGAACGTTATGACCAAAACGCAAGCACAAGCAGATAAAATGATCCCTGTCACCGTCCTTACCGGTTTTCTGGGGGCAGGTAAAACCACACTTCTGAAACGTATCCTCACCGAATATCACGGCAACCGTATTGCGGTTATTGAAAATGAATTCGGGCCGGAAAGCATCGATAACGAGCTTCTGGTACAGAACAGCGACGAGCAGATTATTGAACTGTCAAACGGTTGCGTCTGCTGCACGGTTCGCGGGGACCTGCTCAACACGCTCAACGATCTTAAAGTCCGTCGCCAGAATGGCGAACTCACATTCGAACGTGTTGTCATCGAAACCACCGGTGTAGCCAACCCCGGCCCGGTTTGCCAGACATTTTTCATGGACGATAGCGTCGCCGCTTTCTATCGGCTTGATGCCGTGATTACGGTGGTCGATGCCAAGCATGGCATGGAAACACTGGATACGCAGCCCGAAGCGCAGAAACAGGTTGGATTTGCCGATCGCATCCTGGTATCGAAAAAAGACCTGGTCACAGACGAGGAATACAGCGCCCTGCGCCATCGCCTGTTGCACATGAACCCGCGCGCAGAAATCATGCCGGTGCACTTTGGTGAAATCGACATCAATAAAGTCCTGGATATCAGCGGCTTTAACCTGAATACCATTCTGGACATTGATCCCGAATTCCTGGCTGAAGAACATCCCGACGCGGCGCACGATCATGATCACGGACACGACCATGGGCACGACCACGATCATGACCACGCACATGGCGATCATCACGATCACGACCACCATCATCACGATCATCATCACGCTCACCACGACGATGAAATCGGCGCCTTTGTCTTCAAGTCAGACAAAGCGTTCATACCGGAACGTCTTGAAGAGTTCCTGAGCGGTGTGGTACAGGTATTTGGTCCCGACCTGTATCGTTACAAAGGGATCCTCTACATGAAAGGCATGCGCCAGCGCATGATTTTTCAGGGTGTACACATGCTGATGGGTGCAGAACCCGGCAAACCATGGGGACCTAAGGAGAAACCATCTAACACCATGGTGTTTATCGGCCGTAAATTGCCCAAGGATGTCATCCTTAACGGGCTTAACCAGTGTCTGGTACAAAAATAGCAGACGCTGAAGGCATCATATTGCGCACAAATGTGATAAAGCAGTTTCAATCCTTTGTGTGCTATGTTCAACATTATTGAAGTGATATATGGAGTGTTTTATGGCTAAGGCAGCTAAAAAAACAGATGCAACAACGCAAGCTCCTCTTCTGACCGAAGAGCAACTGCTCGCCATGCCCGAATCTGACTACATGAACGATGAGCAACTGGCATTTTTCCGCGACCGTTTGAAGCAACTGGAAGACGAAATCATCAATAATGCAGGCGTCACCACCGAGAATCTGCGTGAAACCCAGTTTGTGCCTGATCCGGCCGATCGTGCAACGATTGAAGAGGAACATGCACTCGAATTGCGCACCCGTGATCGCGAACGCAAGCTGCTTAAAAAAGTGCAACAGTCTCTGGCCCTGATCGATTCACGTGACTATGGCTGGTGCGAAGAAACCGGCGAGCCTATCGGTCTGCGCCGCCTGCTGGCCCGTCCAACCGCCACCTTATCCCTGGAAGCCCAGGAACGGCGTGAAAAGCGCCAGAAAATGTACGGTGATTAATTAATTGATCCTCGTTCCTTGAAATCTTCCTGTTCCGCCCCTATCTACGCAGGGAACCAACAGGAAGGCTCTATGGAACAATTTCACGCTACTACCATCGTCTGCGTCCGGCGCGGCAATCAGGTCGCGCTCGGCGGCGATGGTCAGGTCACACTGGGCAATATTGTCATAAAAGGCACTGCCCGTAAAATCCGCCGCTTATACCACGACAAAATTCTGGCAGGCTTCGCCGGCGCGACAGCCGACGCCTTTACACTGCAGGAACGCTTCGAGGCCAAGCTCGAGAAACATCAGGGCCACCTGATGCGTGCAGCCGTTGAGCTGACGCGCGACTGGCGTACCGATCGCGTACTGCGCCGACTCGAAGCCATGTTGATCGTCGCCGACGCCGAACACACCCTGATTCTGACCGGAAACGGTGACGTACTTGAACCCGAGAACGGCATTGCCGCGATTGGTTCCGGAGGCGCCTATGCACAATCTGCGGCTCTGGCGCTCTTGCAGAATACTGACCTGCCCCCCGAGGTTGTGGTCAAGAAATCGCTGGAAATCGCAGGCGACCTGTGTATTTACACGAACAGCAACCACATTGTTGAAACACTCTAACAGGAATTAGCAGAATGTCAGCGAGTGTCATGACTCCTAAAGAAATTGTCTCTGAACTGGACAAAAACATTGTCGGACAGAACAAGGCAAAAAAATCCGTCGCCGTTGCCCTGCGCAACCGCTGGCGTCGTCAGCAGGTGCCCGAGCCCCTGCGCCACGAAATTCATCCGAAAAACATTCTCATGATCGGCCCCACCGGCGTGGGCAAAACCGAGATTGCGCGACGCCTGGCCAAACTGGCCAACGCACCATTCATCAAGATCGAAGCCACCAAATTCACGGAAGTGGGTTATGTGGGTCGTGATGTCGACACCATTATTCGTGACCTGGTCGAGATTTCCATCAAGCAAACGCGTGAACTGGAAACCCGCCGCGTCCGCACGCAGGCAGAAGACGCCGCAGAAGACCGAATCCTGGACGTGCTGGTCGCACCACCACGCGATAGCAATGGCGAGCCACTGCGCCAGGAAAATACCGCCCGCCAGACCTTCCGCAAGAAACTGCGCGAAGGCCAGCTGGACGACACCGAAATTGAAATTGACGTGACCCAGCCCATGCCGCATATGGAAATCATGGCGCCTCCGGGCATGGAAGACATGACCGAGCAGCTCAAGGGCATGTTTGCAGGCTTAAGCCGTGACAAGAAAAAAACCACGAAAATGACCATCAAGAATGCCTTCAAGCTTCTGGTGGACGAAGAGGCGGCCAAACGGGTCAACGAAGAGGAAATCCGGGCGGCGGCGGTGCGTAATGCCGAACAGCAGGGCATCGTCTTCCTGGATGAAATCGACAAAATCGCAACCCGCCAGGAAAACGGTGGTGGCGATGTATCCCGCCAGGGTGTTCAGCGCGACCTGCTGCCATTGGTAGAAGGCACGACAGTCAATACCAAATATGGCATGGTGCGCACCGATCACATTCTGTTCATTGCCTCGGGCGCTTTTCACTTGTCCCGCCCTTCGGATCTGATTCCCGAACTGCAGGGTCGCTTCCCCATCCGGGTTGAACTTGATTCGCTAACCACGGCCGACTTCGTGCGCATTCTGTCCGATACCGATGCGTCACTCACCAAGCAGTACACTGCATTGATGGCAACCGAAGACGTGGCACTGGAGTTTACCGATGAAGGTATCCATCGCCTGGCTGAACTGGCCTATGATGTAAACGAACGCACTGAAAACATCGGCGCGCGTCGCCTATACACGGTGATGGAAAAACTGCTGGAAGACCTGTCGTTTGACGCAACAACCAGCAGTGGTCAGGTCGTTAAAATCGACGCCGATTATGTGAACAGCAAGCTGGAAGAAGCGGCGACCAGCCAGGATCTGGCAAGGTACGTGCTGTAAGGCCAGCAACGCCTGTAAGGCTGCCAGGCATCAGTGTCGTCGGCTCGGTAATAATGACCCCCAGGGGTCAAAATTCAATTGCCACTGACAATTGAACTGGCAAGCGATACAGGAGCAAAACCTGCAAGACGCAAAAAAGGTGCAGACGTGAAGAAGTCTTGCACCTTTTTTGCTGGTCACGACACCACGCTCAGGTATTGCCCTGGCGGTGGCGATCGCTGCATGGGCTCATTAGCGGGTTACACGTTGCCGCCGCGGCAATGGCACCGCTTCAGTCTGGCGCTACCGCAACGGGCAGATATAAGCCACCGTTGCCTAGTTACTGATTTCCTTAATCACGTAGTCCTTACCCACGCGTTCAGCCGTAAAACTGACCGAATCACCCGGCTTGATATTCTTGAGCAGCGCGGCATCAATCTTGTAGGATAGCGTCATCGCGGGCAGCTTCAGGTCGCTGATCTCGCCCTGTTTAATGGCAATTTTTCCCTGATCGGGTTGAATACGTCGCACCTCACCGCTACCACGCCCGGTTTCCTGCGCAGAGGCTGTGCCGGTGACGGCCAAAGCCGCAGCCAGCCCCAGAATGACCGTTGCAATAGACTTTCTCATGCCTGCCTCCAGATGTTTGATTCAGCCTTTATTTTAGGGCAAAAGCCTGTGCGGGGGCCGTTTTGGGTGCAATAGTGATTACGTCACACTTCAGCACAACATTCAGGACCAATCGTACTGCTGCGGCTCCCAGGCCGGAGACGCGATACAATGACCTCGCGACACAATGACCTCGCAACATTCCATGACCCATCCCGCTGACTGCACCCTATGACCGACAGACTCACTTCAATCATCACCAAAACCGGCGACGATGGCACCACCGGCCTGGGTGACGGATCACGTATTGCCAAACACAGCATCCGTATACAGGCGATCGGCGATGTCGACGAACTCAACAGTCAGCTCGGATTGCTCCTGGCCGATGCGTCTGTGCCGCTGGCTATCACACAGCTACTGCAACACGTGCAGCACCGTCTGTTTGATCTGGGCGCAGAACTCAGTGTGCCCGGATATGTTGCAATCACTGATGCTCACGTAACCACGCTGGAGCAGGCCGCAAATTTGCATCAGGCCGGTCTGCAGCCATTGCGCGAGTTTATTCTGCCCGGTGGCTGCCCGGCAGCCGCGCAGACGCATGTCTGCCGCAGCGTATGCCGTCGCGCCGAACGCAGTGTTGTCGCGCTCAATGGCACTGAACCGGTCAGCGATGCGGCCCGCCACTATCTGAACCGGCTATCTGATTGTTTGTTCGTGATCGCACGGGCCCTGAATCAGGGTGCCGGACAAAGCGATATCTTCTGGCAGGCCGCCGACAAAACGACGCCATAGCCCGCCACAACCCCTTTTCCATACCCGTTCAAATCTAACGCTCAATACTCAGCGGCCAGCTAACCGCTTAGCGCTTACGAGTGCTGGCCCAGTGCGGTTGGAATGGAGTGATTAACAGAGTTTGGTGAGTACCTACCCCCGTTTATGGCATAGAGCCCGTAGAGCCCCGCTTTTTAACGATTGAGTGCCCAAGAAAACCGCAACAGCTCAAGGCCGCCCAAACAAAAACCCCGCAACAACATACCAAGGGTATGATTGAAACGGGGTGTTTGAAATTCTGGTGCCGGTTAAAGGAGTTGAACCCTCGACCTTCTGATTACAAATCAGCTGCTCTACCAACTGAGCTAAACCGGCGAAAGAAAGATTATATGTGAAGCAGGCAGGAAAAGTCCAGTTTTACAACGCACAGGATCAAAAAAGTTACCCGTTTGTCTTGTTTTAGCTGCAAATACGCGCCATGTAAGCCCTAATTACCGCTTAATTACCGCCTAAATCACCGGCCTCATTGACCCGCTATCACTGACCCACCCATCGCTGCGGTTGGCAAAACCCGACAGCACATCGCAACAACCTTGCTGCTGGCCGCCCTTAACCGACGGCGGCCAGAACAAGACAATTACTTGACCACTTTGAGCCACGGCGCTTTTTCCTGCGGACTGGATGGCGGTGGTGGATCGTCGTCGGGCCCTTGCGTATCGTGCGCATCCGAGCCGGCGTTGTCAGTCAGATCATATTCCTCCACTTCAAACTGCATCCCTTCCTGCGTTTCACGCGCATAAATGGCTTCAACGCGGGCCACGGGAACGGAAATCTGCCGTGACACGCCGCCAAATCGTGCCTGAAACTCAATCCAGTCATTGCCCATAACCAGGCGATTGGTCGCCATCGCACCCACATTCAATGTAATGCGTTCATCACGAACAAACTCCCTGGGCACCTGGCAGGCCGCGTCAACGTGGACCACCAGATGAGGGGTGTAGCCGGCATCGGTACACCACTCATGCCAGGCACGCAACAGATATGGTTTGGTAGATGGTTTTTCCATTCACTTTCCTTTAGTCTGCGGCTGCACTCTTGTCCTGAAACGGATCAGCGACGCATGACCTTTTCTGACGGCGTCAGTGCTTCAATATATGCAGGACGAGAGAAGATCCGCTCGGCATATTTCTGAATCGGCGCCGCGTTCTTGGGCAACTCAATTCCGTAATGATCCAGGCGCCACAGCAATGGTGCCATGGTCACGTCGAGCATGGAGAATTCCTCGCCCAGCATGTAGCGGTTTTTGATCAGCAACGGTGCGAGCTGCGACAAACGGTCACGGATCATGCGACGGGCGTTTTCCAGTTTCTTCTCGTCGGAACGGGCAGAACGATCTTCCAGCACGCCAACATGAACAAACAGCTCTTTTTCAAAGTTGTGCAGGAACAAGCGGGTGCGCGCACGCATAACCGGATCGGCGGGCATCAGTTGCGGATGCGGGAAACGCTCGTCAATGTATTCATTGATAATATTGGATTCATACAGAATGAGGTCGCGCTCTACCAGGATGGGCACGCGACCATAGGGGTTCATGACCGAGATATCCTCGGGCTTGTTGAACAGGTCAATATCACGAACCTCAAAATCCATGCCCTTTTCGTACAGGACGAAACGGCAACGTTGAGAAAATGGACACGTGGTTCCAGAATAAAGCACCATCATGGCGTGCAGTCTCCCGCAAAAAATATAAAAAAGAAAAGGTCAGTGCCATCATACAACAAGCACTGACCCGAATCACAGTGGTTCTGACATCGGCAGCAAAGGGAAGGCTTTACAGCTCCCCGGGCGCCGCCGACAACGCTTACTTAACGTGTTTCCAGTAAGACGCGTTCAGCCTCCAGACGACGATAAAGAACAATCCGAGGAACAGCAGCACCCATACGCCCAGTTTCTTGCGCAGGAGTTGTTCCGGCTCGGACATCCAGCCAAGGAAAGCAGTCAGATCAGCAACATCGTTGTCATACTGCGCCTGTTTGGATGGATCCAGATACTTCAGTGTGGAATGTGACGATGCACCGCCATGATACTCGGGCAGCGGGTCGTCGCTCACGACAGACTTGAAGCCTTCGGCATCTACTTTCGTGACGATTTTGTGCCACTCCTGCTTGCCGTCTTTTTCCACCTGATGGATATCAACGGTTTCCAGTTCACGCGGACCTTGCAGGTTCCACAAGGCGTGCGGCATACCTACGTTCGGGAACAGCAGGTTGTTCCATCCCAGAGGACGGGACGTATCGCGGTAGAAGGTGCGCAGGTAGGTGTAGATGTAATCAGTACCGTCCTGACCCATATTGGCAGCCTTGGCACGCGCCATGACCGACAGGTCTGGTGGTGCCGCACCGAACCATGCTTTCGCATCAGCAGGACTCATGGCGACGTGCATGAGTTCACCAACCTTATCGCCGGTAAACAGCAGGTTTTCCTTGATCTGTTCTTCTGTCAGGCCAAGTTCCGTGAGCTTGTTATAGCGCATGGAGTTGGCACTGTGACAGTTCAGACAGTAGTTGACGAAAAGCTTCGCGCCATTTTGCAGAGAAGCCACATGATTGACACGGTTGGGCGCACGATCCCACTCCATGCCGCCCTCGGCGGCCAGGACAGGAGTGGTAAAAGTGACGGCCAGTAACAATGCGCCTATTAACTTTTTAAACATGTTCATTCCTGTATTTTTCAACTTAGTGGGGATGGAAGGTCACACGATCAGGGACTTTCTTGAACGTGCCCAGCCGGCTCCAGATTGGCATGAACAGGAAGAAAGCCAGGTAAATCAGTGTACCCACTTGAGAAATAATATTCAGGACAGGACTTGGCGCCTTGGTACCAATAATGCCCAGGATCACGAAATCGATCAGGAATACCGCATACACCAGCTTGTGCCAGCCCGGACGATAGCGGATGGATTTGACCGGAGACTGATCAAGCCAGGGCAGGAAACCCAGGATGACCACGGTGCCGCCCATGATGACCACACCCCAGAATTTCGCATCATAAACACGCAGGGCGACGGCAAGCAGCACCAGAATGACCGGGAAAATGATTTTCCAGATACCTTTGAGGTTTTTGCTGAACAGCAGGCCGACAGCGAAAATCAGTGCCAGCGCAACCAGCACCCAGGTGAATTCATCGGTTGTCGCACGCAGCATGGAGTAGAACGGCGTGAAATACCAGACAGGCGCAATATGCGGTGGTGTCTTGAATGCATCGGCCGGCAGGAAGTTATTGGCTTCCAGGAAGTAACCACCCATGGTTGGCGCAAAGAACATGATTGCGGCAAACACCATGAGGAAGCCAACCACACCCATCAGATCGTGTACGGAATAGTACGGATGGAAGGGAATGCCGTCCAGCGGACGACCGTTGGCATCTTTCTTCTCTTTGATTTCAACGCCGTCCGGGTTGTTTGATCCCACTTCATGCAGCGCAATCAGGTGAGCCACGACCAGACCGATGAGCACCAGTGGAATGGCGATCACATGGAAAGCAAAGAAGCGGTTGAGTGTAGCGTCGGAAACAACGAAGTCACCACGAATCCAGATGGACAGATCAGGGCCCACATAAGGAATGGCAGAGAACAGGTTCACAATCACCTGGGCACCCCAGAATGACATTTGACCCCATGGCAGCAGATAACCGAAGAAGGCTTCCGCCATCAGACAGAGGAAAATGGCGACGCCGAAAATCCAGACCAGTTCACGTGGTTTGCGATAGGAACCATAGAACAGGCCACGCAGCATGTGCAGATACACCACCACAAAGAACATCGAAGCGCCGGTAGAGTGCATATAGCGGATGATCCAGCCATAGGGCACTTCGCGCATGATGTATTCAACCGATGTGAACGCCAGGGCGGCATCGGGTTTGTAGTGCATGACCATGAAAATACCGGTCACAATCTGGATGACCAGAACCAGCAGGGCCAGTGATCCGAAGAAATACCAGAAGTTGAAATTCTTGGGTGCGTAATACTCGGACAGATGAGCTTTCCACAGAGTCGTTAGTGGGAAGCGCCGATCCACCCAACCCAACAATCCTGTCGTTTCGACAACTTTTTCGCCAGCCATTTTACAGGGCTCCTTTTCTAACTAGGCAAGAGATCAGACGGATCATTGGGATCAGCCTTCCGCTTTTTCTAAGCCAACCATAACAGTGTTATCGTCGACAAAGTAATAAGGTGGAATAAGAAGATTGTCGGGCGCAGGCTGGTTTTTGAAAACCCGGCCAGCCAGATCAAAATGGGAACCATGGCAGGGGCACAGAAAGCCGCCTTCCCAGTCGGAGCCCATACCCTCGGCGCCACCGATGGCAAAGCGGGGTGAGGGGGAACAGCCCAGGTGTGTGCAAATACCAACGCAAATAAACCATTCCGGCTTGCGGGAACGGCCTTCGTTCTTGGCAAAATCGGGAGTGTAGTCAGGACGCTCGGATTTTGGATCGGCAAGGTGCGAATCGTTTTTGGTGAGCCCGTCGATCATGGCCTGCGTACGGTGGATGACCCATACCGGCTTGCCTTGCCATTCGGCGGTAATCATGGTGCCGGGTGCAATACCGCCCAGCGCGATTTCCACTGGCGCACCAGCCGCCTTGGCACGATCGGAAGGGTTCATTGATGCAACAAAGGGAACGGCTGTTGCCACTCCTGCTACACCACCGACCGCACAGGCTGTACCCAGCCAGAAGCGTCGTTGCGGGTCAGAGGGCAGTACCGCTGGAGATGCGGGCCCCTGATTATCATACTGCTGTATAGAATCCTGACTCATTATCCATCCTTGTTGATACACTCAAGGTACTAAAATTTACTATATTTTATGTGTACATAATTTGGCAACCGTTTATTATATACCGGTGCCCGAGCCGGGCGTGGAAAAAAGGACATAATCATGAGTAAAGGTTTTATAAACGAGTTCAAAGAGTTTGCAATCAAAGGCAACATGATTGATCTGGCCGTTGGTGTGATTATCGGCGCCGCTTTCGGAAAGATCATTGACTCTTTAGTTAAAGACGTCATCATGCCCGTGATCAATTTCATCCTCGGCGGATCTGTTGATTTTGCCAACAAATTCATTGTCTTATCCGAACCCGATGGCTACACCGGGGCACGTACTTACGAAGCCATGAGTAAAGCCGGCGCCAATCTGCTGGCTTACGGTAACTTTCTCACGATCTTCATCAATTTCGTCCTGCTGGCTCTGGTGATCTTCTGCCTGGTCAAAGCCGTTGCCAAAGCACGCGCCACCTTTGAAAAAGAAAAAGAAGCCGAAGTCGAAGCCGATCCGGCCGATGTCGCCCTGCTCAAGGAAATCCGCGACCTGCTGCGTCAGAAACCTACGGTCTGATCGGTCACAGACCTTGTCACTACCAGCGCCTCGGTTGCTGGAACCGCATCATCAGCGGCAAGGCCTGAAGTAAAAAAACAACATCTGCAAGCAACGGCAGATGTTGTTTTTTTTCGTCTGTTGGCGTCTCCTATGGCCCGTATCACATGACGCTTCTCACATGACGCTTCTCACATGACGCTTCTCACATGACGCCTCTCACATGACGCCTCTCACATGACGCTTCTCACATGACGCTTCTCACATGACGCTTCTCATATGACGCTTCTCATATGACGCTTCTCATATGACGCTTCTCATATGGCGCGTCTTATCTGGAGTGTCATCAGGAGCCTCATTGCCAGTACGCCGGTGCTCCGCCTCCTTCCTCACACCGGATTGGGCAGATCAACGAACTCCACATCCACACCGAATTGCGCCGCCACGGCCTGTCCCAGCGCCTGCACGCCATAGCGCTCGGTCGCATGATGACCGGCGCCGATATAGGCCACACCGGACTCGATCGCCTGATGATAAACCTGTTCCGATGCCTCGCCGGTCAGGTAGACATCAACTCCGCGCGCAATCGCCTCTTCGAACATGCCCTGGGCGCCGCCGGTGCACCATGCAATACGCCGCAAGGGCTGGTTACTGTTGCCTATAAGCAACGGGCGCCGACCCAGGGTGGTTTCAATTTGTGTACCCAGTTCGCCCAGCGTCTGCATGCCCGGTGGCAGCGTGCCTGACCAGATGAGGCCGCCTCGGCCAAACACCACCGGCTGTCCGCTGCCATCATCGGCGCGATCGGGAACCAGGCCCAGAACCCTTGCCAATTGCGCGTTGTTGCCCCATTCCGGGTGTGCATCCAGCGGCAAATGGTAGCCAATGACGTTCAGCCCATGGCGGATCGCCAGTTCCATGCGCCGAAATTTACTACCCACCACGCAGGGATTTTCGCCCTTCCAGAACCATCCGTGATGCACCAGAACGGCATCAGCCCCCTTGTCTGCAGCAATTTGCAACAGTTGCGCCGAGGCCGTCACGCCTGTAATCACTTTTTTTATTTCAGGCTTACCCTGCACCTGCAGCCCGTTTGGTGCATAATCCTGAAAGAGAGCTGGTTTTAGTTGCTGGTCCAGCCAGCCTAGCAAATCCTGCACGAAAATTTTATTCACGACGTCTTCCTATGTATCGTTTTTGGTTACTGTTATCTCAGGCGGTCACCGTCTGCCTGGCGTTGGTTTTCACCATTACAACATTACGCCCGGGCTGGCTGACGCCCGGCGCCAGTGACAATCCGCGTGTGTTGCCCTCTACGGTACTGCCTTCTGCCGTTGAGAGCCTGAGTTTTGCCTCGGCCGTTGCGGCGGCCACACCGTCTGTTGTGAATATCTATACCACAAAGAACATCGAATCGCCTTTCAAGAATCTGCCGGACGTTCCTGCGCTTAAACCGTTTATCAAGGATAACAAGGATCAGAACACAATGGGGCCCACCAATCTGGGCTCCGGTGTCATCGCCTCGGACAAGGGCTATATTCTGACCAATTATCACGTGATCGAAGCGGCCGACTCCATTGAAGTGGGCCTGACCGACGGACGCAAGGCCCCGGCCAAACTGATCGGCACCGATCCCGATACGGATCTGGCCGTTCTGAAGGCCGATCTGCCCGACCTGCCGGTCATCCACTACAACATCGGCAATACGCCACGGATCGGCGACGTCGTCCTGGCCATTGGCAATCCGTTCGGCGTGGGCCAGACAACCACCATGGGTATTGTATCGGCGCTGGGACGCACCGGCCTGGGAATCAATACCTATGAAAATTTCATTCAGACCGATGCCGCTATCAATCCCGGCAATTCAGGCGGCGCACTTATCAATACACACGGCGATCTGATTGGTATCAACACCGCCATCTATACGGAATCGGATGCCGGCGGCTCGCTGGGCATTGGCTTTGCCACTCCCGCCGATACCGCCATGCGCATCATGGACGAAATCATCAAGACCGGGAGCGTCTCGCGCGGCTGGCTTGGCATAGAGCCGCAGGACATCACGACCGATCTGTCGCGGGCCTTCAATCTGAAAAATACAAATGGGGTGATTATTGCCACGCTGGCACCTAATGGACCGGCTGGACAGGCGGGCCTGCTGGTGGGTGATATTCTGCTGGCGGCCAATGGCGAGGAAATTGCAGGTACCGATCATTTGCTGAACAAAATCGCCGAGTTTGCGCCCCAGTCAAAAGTGACCTTCACCGTTTTGCGTGGCGGCAAAAAGCATGACTTCATCGTCACGCTGGGTAAACGGCCACAGATCACCACCACCAACTGATCACAACGAGATCCCTGACAGGGCCTTTATGTTAAGGTCCGTTATATTCAGGTCCGTTATGTTCAGGCCCGTTATACTCAGGCCCGTCAGCGCTGCCGCCCCTAAGGACACCAACGCCCGCTCAGGCGTCCGGTTTAGCGCCACTTGCCGCCCGTGCCAGTCCAGGCAATCGCCCTACTGTTCCGTTTCTGATTCGTCCCGATTCAGCTCGCGCACTTTGATAAAGCGCGCTGCGAACAGCCCCAGTTCAAACAACAGGCACAGCGGCACCGCCAGCAGCAATTGCGACATGACGTCGGGCGGCGTCACGATGGCCGCCACAACAAAGGCACCCACAATCACGTAACCGCGCATGGCCTTGAGTTTCTCTACGGAAATCACCCCGGTGCTCACCAGCACCACCACGACAATGGGTACCTCAAAGGTGACACCAAAGGCCAGGAACATGGTCATCACAAAGCCAAGATACGCCTCGATATCCGGTGCGAAATTGATCGATTCGGGCGAGACCATCGCAATGAAATGAAAGATGGTATGGAAAACAATGTAGTAGCAGAAAGCCATGCCAAAAAAGAACAGCAGCGTGCTGGAGATGACCAGCGGCATGGCCAGTTGCTTCTCATGTCGGTACAGGCCCGGCGCGATAAACGCCCATGCCTGGTACAGCACATAAGGCAGCGCGATCATGAAGGCCAGCAATAGTGTGACTTTGAGCGGCACCAAAAACGGCGTGATCACGCCGGTGGCGATCATGCGATTGCCGGCAGGCAGCGACGCAATCATGGGCTGCGCGATAAAGTCGTAGACCGCGCCCGTGCCCGGATAGATACACAGAATGGCAAACACCCCGATCACCGCCAGCAGCGCCCGGATCAGGCGGGTCCGCAATTCGATCAGATGGGAGAAAAAGCTGTCTTCAGGCAGACTTTCCTGCGAGCTATCGGGAGGAAGAATGGGATTAGGCATCAGGAATGCTTATCGGAACGGGTAACGGCCGATGCCGGCGCATCGGCTTCAGTAGGCTTGACACTGGGCTGCTCAGGCCCAGCGGATGGGCTGGAAGCCGTCGACGAAACCGGCTTGCCAGCCGATGCAGGAGCAGCAGGCGGCGTTGCATTGACTGTTTCAGCGGACTTAGCCTCAGCACCACTGGCCGGTTCCAGCGGAGGCTCTGTCAGGGGAGCGGTCACATCGGCTACGCCGGCAGATGGTGAATCAGTGGCCGGTGCCGGCGTATCGAAAAGACCCGCCGCATGGCGGGTTGTATCGGCCTGCGCATCGGAAGCAGAATTGGCTGCGTCAGCCGCATCCGCTTGTGACGACGTTGTGTTTGTGGTGTTCGGGTTGACGCTATCGCGCAACGAAGCACCCGTGCGCTCCAGGTCGTCCCTCAGGGCATTGACCGGGTTGCGCAAGGCGCTGGCCGTATCTTCTACCGAGGATTTGACGTCACTCACGGCCGACTGCATTTCTTCTTTTATTTTGGCAATTTCCTGGATATCCACTTCGCGCTGAATATCGCTTTTGAC
The DNA here is from genome assembly GCF_000521505.1 of Advenella mimigardefordensis DPN7. Classification (GTDB taxonomy): domain Bacteria; phylum Pseudomonadota; class Gammaproteobacteria; order Burkholderiales; family Burkholderiaceae_B; genus Advenella; species Advenella mimigardefordensis. The sequence continues at coordinate 561,181 of NZ_CP003915.1, read as the reverse complement.
ATCGTTCACGTAGCGCTGGGCACGACCTACCAGATGGCCCAGCGTACGGGCGACCGTAGGCAGGCGCTCGGGGCCGATCACAATCAGCCCCACCACACCAATAACGAACAGCTCTCCGAAGCTTAAACCAAACATACTTGCTACTTTTCAAGAAGACCGGCGGTCTATGCCGCAACTGATGCCGATAGTCGGCATGAGATGATTATTCGGACTTTTCGCGAGCCTGCACGTCGATCGCGTCCGGCTTGGCCGGTGCTGCCGTGTCCTGCGTGTCGGCGACCTTGCGATTGATGCCATCGTCTTTGGACGAATCGGCTTCATCATTGGCGTCCTTGATACCTTTTTTGAATCCTTTGACGGCACCACCCAGATCTTCGCCTACGTTGCGCAGCTTTTTGGTACCGAAAATAAGGGCGACAATGACCAGTACGATCAACCAGTGCCAGATACTTAAACTGCCCATGTTTTACTCCTGAAATCAGATTGCGTGAATACGCATACTATACCAATTTATTTACGAATCAATAACGAAATATCATCAATGTCATCGCAGCGAGAACTGCCATAACATGCGCTGCATGCACTCTTTATTGCTTACGGGCTGCTTTTTCCTCAAGGCCTGACATACCCTCACGACGGGCCAGTTCGGCCAGCACATCTTCAGGCCGTAATCCATAATGCGTGAGCGCGACCAGACAGTGAAACCACAAGTCCGCTGTTTCAGAAACAATCCGCTCTGGTACGCCATCTTTTGCCGCCATCACCAATTCGGTTGCTTCTTCGCCGATTTTCTTGAGGAAGGCATCGGGTCCGCGCGCCAGCAGTTTGGCGGTATATGACGTTTGTGAATCGCCGCCGGCCTGTGGCCTGCGCGTTTCCAGTACATCAGCCAAACGAGCCAGAATATCAGCCGCCGGAGCAGGCAGGTTAGCTTGCGTCATTTGTACATGGTCTCCGGATCCTTGAGCACCTCATCGGTTACCCGCCATTGCCGCGCCGATGCTTCACCGGTAAGCTCGCGAAAAAAACAGCTCTCGCGCCCGGTATGGCACGCCACACCGCCCTGTTGTTCCACCGTCAGCAAAACAACGTCGCCGTCACAATCCAGACGCAGCGAACACAAGCGCTGGGTATTGCCAGACTCTTCGCCCTTGCGCCAGAGCCGCTTGCGCGACCGTGACCAATAGACGGCCCGTCCGGTATCCGCGGTTTCCTGCAGGGCCTCGCGATTCATCCAGGCTACCATCAGAATCCGCCCACTCTGCCAATCCTGCGCAATCGCGGGCACCAGGCCGTCGGCATCAAATGCTACTTCATCTATCCAGTTCATTGCGTGTTCCTGACTTGTATCCCGCGCTCAGCCATATAGGCCTTGGCCTGCGCGATACTGTAATCACCGTAATGGAATATGCTGGCAGCCAGCACCGCGCTGGCGCGACCCTCATTCACCCCATCGCAAAGATGCTGCAAATTACCCACCCCGCCCGAAGCGATGACCGGCACGGCCACGGCATCCGATATCGTGCGGGTCAGTTGCAGGTCAAACCCTGCCTGTGTGCCGTCCTGATCCATACTGGTAATCAACAATTCGCCGGCGCCATAACGGGCCATGCGTACGGCCCAGGCAACAGCGTCTATGCCCGTAGGCTTGCGGCCGCCATGCGTGAACACTTCCCAGCGCAATGGCTCTCCCGGTGCCGAAACGCGTCGCGCATCAACCGCCACCACAATACATTGTGAGCCGTAATAATCGGCACAGGCGCGCACCAGCTCGGGTTCATTCACAGCAGCACTATTAATGGAAACCTTGTCGGCACCGGCGTTGAGCAGGCGCTGTACATCGGGCAAGGCGCGCACGCCACCGCCGACCGTCAGCGGAATAAACACTTCCGATGCCACCTGTTCAATCATGGACAGGGTCAGATCCTTGCCATCACTGGTCGCCGTAATATCCAGAAATGTGAGCTCATCAGCCCCCTGCTCGTTGTAGCGCCTGGCAATTTCCACCGGATCACCGGCATCGCGCAACTGGACGAAATTCACCCCTTTGACGACGCGCCCTGCCGTGACATCAAGGCACGGTATGACGCGGGTGGTCAGGGAGTGTGCCGGAGCCGTAGACTGTGTCACTCCTGCTCATCCCCGTTCAGTTCGTCTGCCATATCCTGTGCAGCCTGAAAATCCAGCGTACCTTCGTAAATGCTGCGTCCCAGAATAACGCCTTCGACGCCCTCCTGTTCAACCGCACACAAGGCTTCGATGTCGCTCAGATCGGTCACACCGCCCGAGGCAATCACCGGGATTCTCACGTGTTGCGCCAGACGTACGGTGGCTTCAATATTGACGCCGGTCAGCATGCCGTCGCGACCGATATCGGTATAGATAATGGATTCAACACCGTAGTCTTCGAATTTGCGACCAAGATCAAGTACGTCGTGTCGGGTGAGCTTGCTCCACCCGTCGGTAGCGACCTTGCCGTCACGCGCATCGAGCCCCACGATGATATTGCCAGGGAAAGCGCTGCAGGCATCCTGCAGAAAGCCGGGATCCTTTACGGCTGCCGTCCCGATAATGATATATTGGATACCGAAATCCAGATACCGTTCAATGGTGTCCAGGTCGCGAATGCCACCGCCGATCTGCACCGGAATGTCGTCGCCGACGGCCCGTACGATGGCCTTGATCACATCTTCGTTTTTGGGCTTGCCGGCAACGGCTCCGTTCAGGTCAACCAGATGCAGGCGTCTTGCGCCCTGGTCGTACCATTGTTCCGCGACGGTAACCGGGTCTTCGGAAAAAATGGTGGCATCCTGCAAGTCCCCCTGGCGCAGGCGGACACAGCGCCCGTCCTTTAAATCAATGGCTGGTATGAGCAGCATAACAATCAGATTATCAAAATAAGAATAAAATTAAAATCATGAACACCTGTTGCGGTTTCACAATTCACCCAACTGCCATGACCTAAATATGGTCAGATATTCCAGTTTACAAAATTCCGATAAAGACGCAAGCCAAATTCCGCGCTTTTTTCGGGGTGGAACTGTACTGCAAAGATATTATCCCGTGCCACGGCACAGGTGAAATTGTGTCCGTATACCGTTTCTCCCACCGAAATGGCGGAATCTGCAGGATCAACATAATAACTGTGGACAAAATAAAAGTAACTGTTGTCGGGAATGCCATCCCACAAGGCATGCGGCCTTGCCTGTCTGACCCGGCTCCAGCCCATATGCGGCACTTTGAGCGGACGCGCCTCATGCTGCACCTGCGCCGCCGAGGTATCAGACTGTTCCTGCAGATTCACGGCAAATTGCGGCCCGGCAAACTTGCGCACGGTACCGGGGAAAATGCCCAGACACGGCACATCACCTTCTTCGCTGTGCTGCATCAGCATCTGCTCACCTACGCAAACCCCCAGCAGAGGCTTGCTGTCGGCGGCGCGCAGCACAGCGTCCAGCAGCCCTGAGTTCTGCAAATTGCGCATGCAATCGGGCATGGCCCCCTGCCCCGGAAACACAATCCGATCGGCCTTCTCCAGCGCCGCTACATCAGACGCGAGATAGACATCGGCTTCGCTCGCTGCATGACGCAAGGCGCGCTCCACCGAATGCAGGTTTCCCATGCCATAATCGACAATCGCAATTTTGCCGCTCATAAACGCATTCCTGCCATTACAGCACGCCTTTGGTGGATGGAATCACGCCTTCGCTGCGCGGATCCGGCGTCAGCGCCATGCGCAGTGCGCGACCAAAAGCCTTGAAAACCGTTTCGGCCTGATGATGCGAATTGGTACCACGCAGGTTGTCGATATGCATGGATACCAAGGCATGATTAACAAATCCCTGGAAAAACTCACGCATCAGGTCTACATCAAAGCGCCCGACATGTGAGCGGGTAAAGGGAACGTGATACTCCAGGCCGGGACGGCCGGAAAAATCGATAACCACACGAGACAGGGCCTCGTCCAGCGGCACATAGGAATGACCGTAGCGAGTGAGTCCTTTTTTGTCGCCCACGGCCTTGGCTACAGCCTGGCCCAGTGTAATACCGACATCTTCCACGGTGTGGTGATCGTCGATATGTACATCGCCATCACATTTGATATCCAGATCTATCAAGCCGTGACGCGCAATCTGGTCGATCATATGATCCAGAAACGGCACGCCGGTATCAATGGCCTGCTTGCCTGTGCCATCCAGGTTAAGTGACACCCTGATGCGGGTCTCATTGGTATTTCGGGTAATGTCAGCGGTTCGCATAACGTAGTATCAGGTCTTATCGTCAGTATTAGAATTCAGGCGGTAACGCGCGCTCTGCGCATGCGCAGGAAGGCCTTCGCCATCGGCCAGTTCGGCGGCAATCGCCCCTAGTGTAATCGCTCCTGCCTCGGACACCTGGATAATACTGCTGCGTTTCTGAAAATCGTAGACGCCCAGTGGCGAAGAAAAGCGTGCCGTACGCGCCGTGGGCAGCACGTGATTGGGGCCGGCGCAATAGTCGCCCAGCGCTTCAGACGAAAAACGCCCCAGAAAAATCGCACCCGCATGGCGGATTTTCCCGGCCAGCTCACTGGCATTTTCCGTGGAAATTTCCAGATGTTCGGGTGCAATTTCATTTGCAATAGAAACCGCCTCATCAAGATCCCGCACCAGAATCAGTGCGCCGCGATCGGCCAGGCTTTTGCCCAGAATCTCGGCGCGTGGCATGGTGGGCAGCAGGCGCACAATAGCCTCCTGCACTTTTTCCAGAAAATCGGCGTCGGGACACAGCAGGATGGCCTGAGCCAACTCGTCATGCTCGGCCTGGGAAAACAGATCCATGGCAATCCAGTCTGCCGGCGTGGTGCCATCACAGATGATCAGGATCTCGCTGGGGCCGGCCACCATATCAATCCCTACGGTACCGAAAACCCGCCGCTTGGCTGCAGCCACATAGGCATTGCCGGGGCCGACGATTTTATCGACGGGCGCAATGCTGTCGGTGCCGTAAGCCAGTGCGCCGACCGCCTGGGCGCCACCAATGGCAACCACGCGATCCACTCCGGCAACGGCAGCCGCAGCCAGCACCAGCGGATTGCGCACGCCATCGGGCGTAGGCGTCACCATGATAACTTCACCCACCCCGGCCACCTTGGCCGGAATGGCGTTCATCAACACTGACGAAGGATAGGCTGCCTTGCCCCCGGGGACGTAAAGACCCACGCGGTCCATGGGCGTGATGTTCTGGCCCAGCACCGTACCGTCCGCCTCCTGGTAGCGCCAGGAGTCGGTTTTCTGCCGGTCATGATACATACGCACGCGCTGCGCAGCCTGTTCCAGTGCCTGACGCCGTGCCGGTGCCAGCGCATCCAGCGCCGCCTGGCATTCTGCGGGCGAGATCTCCAGATCCGCCATGGTGGTCACCGGCAAACGGTCAAATTGCGTGGTGTATTGCAGAACAGCCGCATCGCCGCGCTGCCTGACATCCTGCAAAATACCGGCAACCGCCTGTTCAATATGGGCGTCTTCGCCAGCTTCAAACGCCAGCAACTGGCGTAACGTACCCGCGAACCCGTCAGCACGGGAATCCAGTCGATTGATTACAGGTTTCATAGCTTCAGATTATCCCTGAGAGGGCGTTGCGTGTTCAAAGGCATCCAGAATGGGCTGCAAAACCGCAGCGCGGGTCTTGAGCGCTGCCTGATTGACGATCAGCCGGGACGACACAGGCATGACATCTTCAACGGCAACCAGACCATTGGCGCGCAGCGTACCGCCTGTGGAGACCACGTCGACAATGGCATCGGCCAATCCGACCAGCGGCGCCAGCTCCATGGAGCCGTACAATTTAATAATATCAACATACACGCCCTTGCGGGCAAAATGCTCACGCGCCACGTTAACGTACTTGGTGGCAACGCGCAGGCGCGCGCCCTGGCGCACCGCGGCTTCATAGTCGAACCCGTCACGTACCGCAACAGCCAGACGGCAACGTGCAATATTCAAGTCTATCGGCTGATACAGGCCGCCCGGATGTTCTTTGCTGTACTCGTACAGCACGTCTTTGCCGGCAATGCCGAAATCGGCCGCACCATATTGCACATAGGTGGGCACATCAGAGGCGCGCACAATCAAAATCCGCAGGTCATCGCGACTGGTAGGCAGTATCAACTTGCGCGACTGCTCGGGGTGTTCGGTCACGACAATGCCGGCCTGCTCCAGCAGCGGCAGTGTTTCCTCGAAAATACGCCCTTTGGACAGGGCCATGGTCAGTTGGGGATTCTGTGTCATGAGTATCAGCTCCGCAGTCGCTGGATGTCGGCGCCCACCGCCTGCAGCTTGTCTTCCATTTTTTCGTAACCACGATCCAGGTGATAGATGCGATCGATAATGGTTTCGCCGGTCGCCGCCAGGCCCGCAATAACCAGGCTGGCAGACGCCCGCAGATCGGTCGCCATGACCTGGGCACCCATCAGCTGCTGCACGCCGTTGATGACCGCCGTATGGCCATCCAGTTCGATATCGGCGCCCATGCGCATCAGTTCAGGCACGTGCATGTAGCGGTTTTCAAAAATATTTTCGACAACAACCGCCATACCGGTGGCGACCGTGTTCAGGGCCAGCAACTGAGCCTGCATATCTGTCGGGAAGCCGGGATACTCACGCGTCCGGAACCCCACCGCTTTTGGCCGCGTCTGCATAGAAGCGCGAATCCAGTCTGCGCCGCTTTCGATGGTGAGGCCCGCATCGATGAGCTTGTCCAGCGTCGCCCCCATGGTATCGGGTGCCGCATTGCGCAGCATGATGTCGCCGCCGGTGGCACCGACGGCGCACAGGAAAGAACCGGCTTCAATGCGATCGGGCACAACCGTGTAGTCGGTGCCGTGCAGACGCTCTACGCCGTCAATCACGATCCGGTCCGTACCATGCCCGGAAATACGCGCGCCCATGGAGATCAGCATTTCCGCCAGATCCACCACTTCCGGTTCGCGCGCGGCATTCTCCAGCACCGTCTGGCCTTCGGCCAGCGCTGCCGCCATCAGAAACTGCTCGGTACCGCCCACCGTTACCATATCGGTCACAATGGGAGCGCCCTTAAGGCGTACCGCGTTTGCCACTACAAAACCGTGTTCTACGGTAATATCTGCACCCAGCGCCGTCAGGCCCTTGATATGCTGATCCACCGGCCGCTGGCCGATAGAGCAGCCACCCGGCAGGCTGACCTTGGCCTGACCGAACCGCGTGAGCAGCGGGCCAAGCACCAGGATTGACGCGCGCATGGTTTTGACCAGTTCGTACGACGCTTCCAGATTGGTGATCTGGTCGGCCTGCAAATGCACAACACCGCCCGCTTCCTGGGTGACTTTAACGCCCAGGTCGGCCAGCAGCCGCACCGTGGTGCTGATATCATTGAGCTGCGGCACATTGCGCAACGTCACAGGCTCACTGGTAAGCAGTGCGGCGCACAGAATCGGCAATGCCGCATTCTTGGCACCGGAAATGCTGATTTCGCCGTTCAGGCGGCGTCCGCCGACAATTCTGAGTTTATCCATTCTTGCGATACTCTTCGGGGGTCAGGGTTTTCATTGAAAGCGCATGAATTTCCGCTTTCATTCGCTCGCCCAGCGCTGCGTATACCGCCTGGTGCCGGGCAATGGGGCGTTTTCCCTCAAAAACGGTACTAACGATCAGGGCTTCAAAGTGCGAGCCATCGCCGCGCACTTCAATGTGTTCACAGGGCAGATGCGATTCGATGTATTGCTGAATCTGTTCGGGGGTAGGTAACATAGTCATGTCCTGAGTTTATATCCCTGGGCAAGTAATCGCAGGGCGTAGGCAGAGAGCAACACGAAAAAGGCGGCCACCACGGCAACACTATGCCAAGGCGAGACGTCCGATGCCTGGAAAAATCCGTAACGGAAGCCGTCAATCATATAGAAAACCGGGTTCCAGTGCGACACCCCCTGCCAGAATGGCGGCAGTGAGTGGATAGAATAAAACACACCCGACAGGAAAGTGGCGGGCATGATCAGAAAATTCTGGAACGCCGCCAGTTGGTCGAATTTTTCCGACCACAGCCCGGCAATAATACCCAGTACGGCCAGAATACAACAGGAAAGCACCGCGAACGCCAATACCCATGCGATGCTGGCCGGCCAGATGGGCACAAAAAAGGACGCCATGATCCAGATACCCAGCCCCACCACCAGACCGCGCAGCACGGCCGCAATCACGTAGGCGGAGAAAAATTCATAATGAGACAGCGGCGGCAGGAGCACGAACACCAGATTACCGGTGATTCGGCTTTGAATAAGCGACGACGACGGGTTGGCAAAGGCATTCTGCAGCATGCTCATCATCATGAGCCCGGGGATCAGAAAAGCCGTATACGGCACCGTATCGTACATCCGGACCCGGTCTTCCAGCACATGAGCAAACACCAGCAGGTACAGCATGGCAGTCATGACCGGCGCGGCCACCGTCTGGAACGCGACTTTCCAGAAGCGCAGCAGTTCCTTGTACAGCAGGGTCGGAAAGCCCGAACCAAACCGGACGTCTTTTTGCAGGGGATTCATGATGCCACACTCTCCTGCAGACCGTTATGCATGATGTGCACAAAGGCTTCTTCAAGATCGCGCCCGCCCACACGCGCCATCAGCGCCTGAGTGGTATCCAGCGCAACAATTTGCCCGCGCTTGAGCAGCGCGATCCGGTTGCACAGGGCTTCAGCCTCTTCCAGATAGTGGGTGGTTAGCATGATGGTGTGACCGCTTTTGTTCAGGCGCACGATAAAGTCCCACAGACTGCGCCGCAGGTCTACGTCGACACCGGCAGTGGGTTCGTCCAGAATGATCACAGGCGGGCGATGCACCAGCGCCTGGGCCACCAGCACACGCCGCTTCATGCCGCCGGACAGTGCGCGCATATTGGCGTCCGCTTTTTCTGTCAGGCCCAGGTTGTGCAAAATCTCGTCGATCCAGTCATCGTTGCGATGAATGCCGAAGTAACCCGATTGCAGGCGCAGGGTTTCACGCACGGTAAAAAACGGATCGTACACCAGCTCCTGCGGCACCACGCCCAGCGAACGACGCGCCTGCTTGTACTGGGTCGCAACGTCATAACCACAGATGCTGGCGGTGCCTGCGGTGGGGTGTGACAGGCCGGCCAGCAGGGAAATAAGCGTGGTTTTACCGGCTCCATTGGGGCCCAGCAAGCCAAAAAACTCGCCTTCCTGAACGCTGAAACTCACGTTATCGAGCGCACGAAACGGCTCGCGTGAAGGATCCCGGGACGACAGAAAGCGCCGCCAACCCGCGTTACGGACACTGTTATAGATTTTGGAAAGATGTTGTACTTGAACGGCGGACATGAATATAAAAAATGCCTGGCTCACCAATGAGCCAAGCATTTCATTATATCTCAAACGCCTGTGGAATCAGCGATTGAGTGCCTTGATCAGGCCATCAATGCCACCCTGCGAGATCTGGCCGGCGAACTGATTGCGGTAATTCTGGATCAGCCAGATATTTTCCACATTCAGGTCATAGATCTTCCAGCTATTGCCGGCCTTTTCCAGGCGATAATCCACTGAAACCGGCCCCTGGCCGGCCGTAATAATAGAACGCACAACCACATCGCTGGCGTTGGTATCACCACGGAATGGCTGCATGGTAATCGTGGTACCTGATGTGACATTACGGAAGGCACCGCTATAGGTCCGCAGCAAGGTTTGCTTGAATCCGTTTACCAGCGCCGAGCGTTGCTCCGCGGTGGCCTGACGCCACGGCTGGCCCACTGCCAGGCGGGTGGTTTTTTCCATATTGATGTGCGGCATCAGATATTGCGTGACAATACCGTTAATGGCGCTGATATCACCACTTTTGGCCGCATCGCTCTGGTTGACGGCCTGCAGGGTGTTGTTGGCGATCTGCTCAACAAACTGATTCGGATCCTGGGCAGCCACAGCCGCCTGCATGGCACCTACTGAAAGGAACCCGGCGATCATGGCGACCTGGGTGGTCTTGAGAATACCTGCGAATTTCATACGTGATCTCCTTTCTAATCTCTGACGCGACAGTCCGAACTGGCCGGTACCTGCCCAATTGACTCATTGTATTTCCGAGGATACATGGGAAATGTCAGCAAGAGTAAAAGAACCAGCTGAATGAAACAGCCTGAAAGGAAAGAGGCGTCAATCCCGTTTCAGGCTGTTGTATTCATGCGTTCAATTACTTGCTTTCCGGATCCGTGTAGACGGGCAGCGATGGATCGGCACTGGCAGCACCGCTGGCGGGCGGCGTTGGCGTTGCCGCAGGTTGCTGCCGAAGCGCGCCTGCCGGCCGGGCGGCCGCTTTGCCTGCACTTTGCGTGGTGCCTGATGCAGCGGCATCAGGGTCATCATATACCGGCACATTTGGATCAGCCGCACCTGTCGTGCCACCCGCTTCAGGATCATCGTAAGACGGCAGGTTATCGCTGCCACCCTTGTTCTGCCCGTCTGCCCGATCCAGCACAACCGGACCGAGCTTCTGATTCAGCAATGCCTGACGGCGTTGTAAATAAGCATCACGCAGGAAGCTGTATTTGTCCAGCGCGACATCGTCCAACAGGTCGCTGGCGTTCAGCAGATTGGCACGGGAGTTAACAACACTGATACCCCAGATCGTGTTACGTACGGGCACATCGTTGATGGCACCAGGGTTCGCATAGACGGCAGAACCACCAAAACCGTCGCCCACCGTACCGGCAGTATCACGAATGGTTGAGGGGCCCAGCAGTGGCAGAACCAGATAAGGCCCCTGACCGAAGCCCCATACGCCCAGCGTGGTACCGAAATCATTCTGAATACGTGGGGCGCCTTTCATGGAGGCGACGTCGATACATCCGCCCAGGCCCATGGTGGAGTTAAACAGCACGCGACCAAAGGTATTGACTGAATCCAGGCCACGGCCCTGCAAAAAGCTGTTGATGCCCGACCAGATGTCGCCGAAGTTATTGAAAATATTGGTAACGCAGGTGCGCACAGGGCTGGGCACCACTGCCTGATAGCCCTTGGCCACAGGCGTAAGCAGGTTGCGGTCAACCGCGTCGTTAAACGCGAACATACTGCGGTTGTAGCCTTCCAGCGGATCGCCAGGCGTCGGATTTTTGACCGAGGCACAACCGGCGAGCAACGCCAGCGCGGAGCCTAAACCAAGCAGGCGTATTTGAGTTTGTTTCATAAGAGACTCGTTGTTTTATTGACAGGCGCAGTTAGGTCCCCTCAGCCGGCGACTCACCACGCCCGACTGTCCCTGCCCTTGCAATAGCCTAAATATACCAGCATTTACGCCATTATTGTACCGGCGCTGGTGCCGATGCCGGCGGTGTCAGCGCAGGCGCATTGTGTGTCTGATCCGCACCACTGCTGCCCGATGCGCCCGCCCCTTCTGACTCCGCCTTGGAAAACAGGAACTTGCTGATCAGCTCTTCAAGCACCACCGCGCTCTGCGTATAAATGATTTCACTATTGTCCGCGAGGTTCTTATCATCGCCGCCTGGTGTCAGGCCAATGTACTGCTCACCCAGCAGGCCCGAGGTCAGGATGGATGCCGAACTGTCGTCAGGGAACTGATAGCCGGCCTCGATATCCATCCCCACCACCGCTTTGAACTCTTTATTGTCGAAGGTGATGCTGCTGACCCGACCCACCACCACGCCGTTGCTTTTAATCGGCGAGCGCACTTTGAGCGCGCCGATATTCTGAAACTTGGCGGTCACATGATAGGTTTGCCCGATAGAAAACGTTCTGAGGTTACCCGCCTGCAGCATCATAAAGACCGCAGCCAGAATACCCAGCAACACGAACAATCCGACCAGAAAATCTGTTTTCTTACTCATTTGAAATTAACCTTTTTCGTGTGTACGTCACAAAACGCGACTAACCACCGAACATCACTGCTGTGAGCAGGAAATCAAGCGCCAGCACCAGCAGGGAGCTGACCACCACCGTGCGCGTGGTCGCGCGCGCCACCCCTTCCGGGGTGGGCTTCGACATCCAGCCTTCATAAACGGAAACCAGCATCACGGCCAGCCCGAACACGATGCTTTTGATAAAGCCGGCCAGAATATCGTTCTGAATATCAACTGCGCTTTGCATTTGCGACCAGAATGAACCGCCGTCCACACCGATAAGCACCACCGCCACCAGCCAGCCGCCAATAATACCGACGGTCGAAAAGATGAGCGCGAGAATCGGCATGGCAATCACGCCACCCCAGAAACGCGGAACCACGATACGGCGTAATGGGTTGATACCCATTACCTCGATGGCGGCGATCTGCTCGCCGGCTTTCATCAAACCGATTTCCGCGGTAATGGAGGTACCAGCCCTGCCGGCAAACAGCAGCGCCGTGACGACCGGCCCCAGCTCACGCACCAGACCAAGGGCCACCATCACGCCCAGCGCCTCTTCGGAACCGTACCGGGTGAGCGTGTAGTACCCCTGCAGACCCAGCACAAAACCCACAAACAGGCCCGAAACCGCAATAATGACCAGCGAATAATTACCGATAAAATGAATTTGCTCGATCACCAGCCGGGGGCGCTTAAACACGATGGACGTGCGCGCCAGCACGGCAAGTAAAAACCGGAAGCAGATTCCCAGCGCCAGAATGGGACGCGTGATGCGCGCGCCCAGCGCGGTAATAAGATCAACGATCATTTGACGCCCTCGCGATGACGACTGAGCCAGCGATCGAAATCATCAGAAGGCGGATATTCAAAGACCACCGGTCCGCTGGAGGCGCCCTTAAGAAACTGGCGCGCCAGCGAATTGTCAGACTGGCGCACTTCATCCGGCGTGCCCGACACAACCAGGCTGCCATCGCCCACCATGTACACCTGATCGGCAATCAGGAATGACTCTTCCAGGTCGTGCGTGATGAGTACCGTCGCGCAGCCGAGTTTATCGGTCAGGCTGCGAATCAGACGGGCTGTCATGCCAAGTGAAATCGGGTCCAGACCGGCAAAGGGCTCATCAAACAGAATAATTTCGGGCTCCAGCACAATGGCCCGGGCCAGTGCAACCCGCCGCGCCATGCCGCCTGAGATTTCAGACACACTCAAATGCGCAGCGCGCTTCAAACCAACCTGATCCAGTTTGTCCAGCACCTTTTCCAGAATCACGGCTTCGCTATCGTTGCTCAGTTCGCGCAAAGGGAAAGCCACATTGCTGAACACGCTCAGGTCGGTAAACAGGGCGCCCTGCTGAAACAGCACACCCATGCGGCGACGCGCAGCGCCCAGTTGCTGGGGCGTCATGCGATTGACATCCTGGTCAAAGACGGTAACGGTCCCTTTCTGCGCGCGAATCTGACCCGTCGCTGCGCGCAACAAGGTGGTTTTGCCGGAGCCGGAACCACCAATCAGGGCAACCACTTCGCCTTTGTTTACTTCGAGACTCAGGTCTCGCAAAATGACGCGGGTATCATAACCAAGGGTGACATCCGTGAACCGGATAACCGGCGGGGAGGAGTGACGTGACTCTGCTGTCATCAAAGAAATTTTGTGAAAAAGAACCCCTATTGTATCTGTTTAACGGGAGTTGGTAAAAACAAACCGCCAAAATGCGCAAGAGCCTGTTCAACGTGTAAACAGGCTCTTGCGCAAGTTTTAGAGCAATAAGCGCGATTATTGCGTAATGCGGCGTAACAGCTGCATGCGGCTGACCGGCACCCGCATTAGCGTGGCAGCAGTGATGCCCCCATCAGGAACTCATCGACCGCACGCGCACACTGACGACCCTCACGGATCGCCCAGACCACCAGAGACTGGCCCCGCCGCATATCGCCCGCAGAGAACACCTTGTCCCGGGACGTGCGATAGTTATCGACATTGGCTTTGACATTGCCGCGCTGGTCTTTTTCCACGCCGAAGGCGTCCAGTACGGCAGCCACAGGAGAAACAAAACCCATGGCCAGAAAGACCAGGTCTGCTTTGAGCTCAAATTCCGAGCCTTCGACTTCCTGCATTTTCATCTGACCGGTGGTGTCGTCCTTAACCCATTCCACCCGTGCGCACACCAGCTTTTTGAGCTTGCCCTTATCGCCCTGGAAGGATTTGGTGGTGATGGCCCAGTCGCGCTCGCAGCCTTCGACATGTGAAGAAGACGTGCGCAGCTTGGCGGGCCAGTAAGGCCAGGTCAGCGCCTTGTTTTCATGCTCAGGCGGCCGGGGCATGAGTTCGATCTGGGTGACCGATGCCGCCCCCTGGCGGTTACTGGTACCCACACAATCCGAACCGGTATCGCCACCACCGATCACAATCACGTGTTTGCCGGCAGCACTGATCTGGTTGGCGATGCGATCGCCTGCATTGCGTTTGTTCTGCTGGCGCAGAAAATCCATGGCGAAATGCACGCCGCCAAGTTCACGCCCTGGCACCGGCAGATCGCGCGGCGCTTCCGACCCACCCGCCATGATAACGGCGTCAAACTGCTCATCCAGCTCTGCGGTGGTAATCACATTCAGGCCATCTTCGGTCGCATCGGCAGCAGCTCCCACATAAGTGGAGGCCAGAAACTCTACGCCCTCGGCTTCCATTTGGGAAACGCGACGTTCAATCAGGCTTTTGTCCAGCTTGAAGTCGGGAATACCATAGCGCAGCAACCCGCCGATACGATTGCTTTTTTCAAATACCGTTACGCTGTGACCGGCACGCGCCAGTTGTTGCGCCGCTGCCAGGCCCGCCGGGCCGGAACCCACCACGGCAACCTTTTTGCCGCTTTTCTTCAGCGGCGGTTGCGGTACTACCCAGCCCTGCTCCCAGCCCTTGTCGATAATGGCATGCTCAATCGACTTGATGCCGACCGGCTCATTGCTGATATTGAGCGTACAGGCCTCCTCGCAGGGCGCCGGACAGATACGACCAGTGAACTCGGGAAAGTTATTGGTTGAATGCAGGACATCCAGCGCCTGTTTCCACTCCTGGCGGTACACCAGATCATTCCAGTCGGGAATGATATTGTTGACCGGACAGCCGGTATTGCAGAACGGGATGCCACAATCCATGCAGCGAGCACCCTGCACTTGCGCCTGCTTGTCTTCCAGCGCCAGCACAAACTCTTTATAGTGTTTCAGGCGCGCACCGGGCGCCTCGTAGGATTCGGCAACCCGCTCGAATTCGATAAAACCGGTAATTTTACCCATGATAGATCTTTCCTTAAGCTGCTTTACGGGCGGATTGTTCTGATTGCCAGATTTCTGCCAATGCACGTTTATAGTCGGTCGGCATGACCTTGACGAATTGCTTGCGGGCCTTGTCCCAGTCGCCCAGCAAGTCACGCGCCCGGAAACTGCCGGTCAGACGGAAATGGTTTTCGACCAGCGTACGCAGGATGGATTCGTCGGTCTGACGCTCCTGGCCGCGCTGAATGCTATGCCAGCCTTCCTGCCGGTTTTCCTTGAGCTGGTCGTCATGCGCCGCGACTTCACTCAGCTCAACCATCGACATATTGCAGCGTGACTTGAGTTCACCTTCCGGATCCCACACATAGGCCACACCACCGGACATACCGGCAGCAAAATTGCGGCCGGTTTCGCCCAGCACCACAACGGTGCCGCCCGTCATGTATTCACATCCGTGATCGCCGGTGCCTTCCACTACTGTGGCGGCGCCGGAGTTACGCACCGCAAACCGCTCGCCCACCACGCCGTTGAAATAGGCATCACCCGCCAGCGCACCGTAAAGCAGGGTATTGCCGGCAATGATGTGGTCCGGGCCGTAGCCGCGGAAGTCATTAGGGGAACGCACGATAATGCGACCACCAGAGAGCCCTTTACCCACGTAGTCGTTACCTTCACCAACCAGGTCAAAAGTCACGCCATGCGCCAGGAACGCGCCAAAACTCTGCCCCGCCGTACCATTCAACTGAATATGTATGGTGTCTTCGGGCAAGCCTTCGTGGCCGTATTTGCGGGCAACGGCGCCTGACAACATGGAGCCGACCGTCCGGTTGCGGTTGCGAATCGGCACAATGAAGGACACTTTCTCGGCACGTTCAAGCGCTGCCTTGCTGCGCTCAAGCAGTTGAATATCCAGCGCTTTATCAAGCCCGTGATCCTGCTCTTCGGTATGACGCACGAAGGTGTCAACCTCGGGTTGATAGAAGATATTGCTGAAGTCCAGTCCGCGTGCCTTCCAGTGCTCGATGCCGGCACGCATGTCCAGCAGATCGGCGCGACCGATCAGTTCGTCGAACTTGCGAATACCCAGTTGCGCCATGATCTCGCGCACTTCTTCGGCAATGAAAAAGAAGAAGTTGACGACGTGCTCGGGCTTGCCCTGGAATTTCTTGCGCAGTACGGGATCCTGTGTTGCCACCCCTACCGGGCAGGTATTCAGATGGCATTTGCGCATCATGATACAGCCTTCGACCACCAGCGGCGCCGTCGCAAAACCGAATTCGTCTGCACCCAGCAAAGCGCCAATCACCACGTCACGGCCTGTTTTCATCTGGCCATCGGCCTGCACCCGAACGCGGCTACGCAATTTGTTCAGTACCAGCGTTTGCTGCGTTTCCGACAGGCCCAGCTCCCATGACGTACCCGCATGTTTGATGGACGAGATAGGCGATGCGCCCGTACCACCATCATGCCCGGCAATCACAATGTGATCGGACTTGGCTTTGGCCACACCGGCCGCAACCGTACCCACACCCACTTCAGAGACCAGCTTGGTGGAGATGGATGCCGATGGATTGACGTTTTTCAGATCGTGAATCAACTGCGCCAGATCTTCGATGGAATAAATATCGTGATGCGGCGGCGGTGAAATCAGTCCCACGCCGGGCACCGAATAACGCAGCTTGGCGATGTATTCGGAGACTTTATGGCCTGGCAACTGACCGCCCTCACCGGGCTTGGCGCCTTGCGCCATTTTGATCTGGATCTGATCAGCACTGGACAGATACTCTGCACTCACGCCGAAACGACCGGATGCAACCTGCTTGATTTTTGAACGTAACGAGTCGCCGTCCTGCAGGGGGACATCGGCTTCAATACGATCGGAACCCAGCACAGAGGCCAGCGTATCGCCTTTTTTAATGCCGCTGGCACCATTGCGCAATTCGTTGCGGTAGCGCAGTTCGTCTTCACCACCCTCGCCGGTATTGGACTTGCCGCCGATACGGTTCATGGCCACGGCCAGCACCGAGTGCGCTTCGGTAGAGATGGATCCCAGTGACATCGCACCAGTCGCAAAGCGCTTGACGATTTCCTTGGCAGGTTCTACCTCTTCCAGCGCAATGGCCCTGGCCGGGTCAACACGAAATTCGAACAGCCCCCGGAAGGTCATGTGACGGCGGGACTGGTCATTGATTAACTGAGCGTATTCCTTGTAAGTGCGATAGTTATTGGCACGGGTGGAATGCTGCAGCTTGGCGATGGAGTCTGGTGTCCACATGTGGTCTTCACCACGAATGCGATATTCGTACTCGCCGCCAGCGTCCAGGGCATTTTTCAGCACCGGATCTTCGCTGTAGGCCGCCTGATGCAGGCGCAGCGCTTCTTCCGCTACCTGGAAGACATTAATGCCCTCGATTTTGCTTGGTGTGCCGGAGAAATATTTTTTTACCAGTGCCGATTGCAGGCCGACGGCCTCAAAAATCTGCGCGCCGGTGTAGGACATATAGGTGGAAATGCCCATTTTGGACATGACCTTGTTCAGGCCCTTGCCTACGGCTTTCACATAGTTCTTGACGGCTTTTTCGGGCTCCGGGAAGCCCGCCAGGGTTTCCATGACCAGATTCGGATAGATCGCCTCGGCTCCAAACCCGCCCAGCAGGGCAAAATGGTGTACCTCACGTGCCGAGCCGGTTTCCACCACCAGACCGGTAGCGGTACGCAGGCCTTCGCGAATCAAATGCTGATGCACGGCAGAGGTGGCCAGCAAGGCCGGGATCGCCACCCGTTCGCCGTCCATATTGCGATCGGACAGAATCAGAATATTCAGGCCGCTGCGCACCGCATCTGCAGCACTGGAGCACAGTGCTGCAATACAGGCCTCGATACCTTCGGCACCCCAGCTTGCGGGATAAGTGATATCCAGCTCGGCGCTGCGGAATTTGTTATCGGTGTATTTTTCAATATCGCGCAATACCGACATGCCAGCGAAGTCCAGAATAGGCTGGGACACTTCGATCCGCTGCGGTGGATTGACATTGTTGATATCCAGCAGATTGGGCTTGGGACCAATGAAGGATACCAGCGACATGACCAGTTGTTCGCGGATCGGGTCGATCGGCGGATTGGTTACCTGCGCAAACAGTTGACGGAAATAGTTGTAGAACGACTTGGGCCGGGACGACAGTACCGCCAATGGCGTATCGTTGCCCATGGAACCAATGGCTTCTTCACCATTTTTGGCCATGGGCTGGATGATGAATTTGAGATCTTCCTGGTTCCAGCCAAATGCCTGCTGGCGGTCCAGCAGCGTCGCCGGTGCGCCAGGCGCTTGCGGATGATTGTTCCCATGCACCAGAATGTCGTCGAGTTTGACGCGCAGGCGCTTGATCCACTGGCCATAGGGACGGTTATTGGACAACTGCGATTTGATTTCATCATCGCCGATAATACGGCCCTGCTCCAGGTCGATCAGCAGCATACGACCGGGCTGCAGACGCCATTTTTTGATAATGCGGTTTTCCGGAACGGTCAGGGTACCGGCCTCGGAGGCCAGAATCACCATATCGTCATCGGTAATCAGATAGCGAGCGGGACGCAGGCCGTTACGATCCAGGGTGGCGCCAATCTGGCGACCATCGGTAAAGGCCACGGCTGCCGGGCCATCCCATGGCTCCATCTTGGCTGCGTTGTATTCGTAGAAGGCGCGGCGATTCTCGTCCATTGTGGTGTGCTGTTCCCAGGCTTCCGGGATCATCATCATCATGGCGTGAGACAGCGAGTAGCCGGATGTCACCAGCAGCTCCAGACAGTTGTCAAATGTCGCGGTATCCGATTGGCCTTCATAGACAATCGGATAGAGTTTTTTCAGGTCATCGCCCAGCACAGCCGAATCCATCATGCCTTCACGGGCACGCAGCCAGTTGAAGTTACCCTTGACGGTATTGATCTCACCGTTGTGAGCGATCATGCGATACGGGTGAGCCAGCGGCCAGGCCGGGAAAGTATTAGTGGAAAACCGCTGGTGCACCAGCGCCAGCGCAGACACGGCACGGGTATCGGCCAGGTCGCGATAGTAAATGCCCACCTGGTTGGCCAGCAACAGCCCTTTATAGACAACTGTGCGCACCGAAGCCGATGGCACAAAATATTCCTGACCATGAGCCAGATGCATGTTTTGAATGGCGTGGCTGGCCGTTTTACGGATAACGTAAAGCTTGCGCTCCAGTGCATCGGGCACCATGACATCCGGGCCCCGGCCAATGAAGAGCTGGCGAATAAGCGGCTCGCAATCGCGGACAGTGGGCGACATTTCCATATCGTGATCGATAGGTACATCACGCCAGCCAAGCAGGACCTGACCTTCGTCGCGCACTGCGCGTTCCAGTTCTTTCTCACAGGCCAGACGAGAAGCGGTTTCTTTGGGCAGGAACACCATGGCGACGCCATATTCGCCCTCGGCAGGCAAGGTGACACCCTGTTTGGCCATTTCCTCGCGATAAAGCGTATCGGGAATCTGCAGCAGAATACCGGCGCCATCGCCCATGAGCTTATCGGCGCCCACGGCACCCCGGTGGTCCAGATTTTCAAGAATCTTCAGACCCTGCTGAATAATCGCATGGCTTTTGCGGCCCTTGATATTGGCCACAAAGCCGACGCCACAGGCGTCATGTTCGTTGGTCGGATCGTACATGCCCTGAGCTTTGGGCATACGATGCGGCCGATGCCCAATGGCAGAAGCGTCGATAACCGACACCTGATCGGCAGGAGAAGATGAATGAACTGACATAGGAAACTCCGCAGGGTGCTGCGTAAAAATGCGCCGCGATTGAATCGGGATACTGCTTAAAATACTTAAGCGCTATCGTGCAGCGCAATAAGGGACAAGAAAGAATACTGCGATTACCCGGGTGTTGCAAGAAAAATAATTAGGGACGCACCCTAATATTAAACGCACTATTTTGGTTCAATTTAAATTGGGGACAGAACAATTATTATGATGCTTTACGGTACAATAAGTCTTCGATTTCATTGCGCTTTTCCATTTGCGCTCATTTTTCGGCAAAGCGCCTAAGCTTGCGCCTTCGTCACCATCAGGCCACCATGTCTTTTTCCACCCTTCCCCTTTCCGAGGCCCAGCAGAAAAATCTGGCCGAACTCGGCTTTCACACCATGACGCCGATCCAGTCTGCCAGCCTGCCCGCTGTCCTGGAGGGCCGGGATGTACTGGCTCAGGCAAAAACCGGTAGCGGCAAAACCCTGGCTTTCGGTCTGGGTTTGCTACAACGGCTGAACCCCACTTATTTCGGTTGCCAGGCGCTGGTCCTGTGCCCGACCCGGGAACTGGCCGAACAGGTCGCACAGGAAGTACGCAAGCTGGCACGTGCGCTGGGCAATATCAAGGTGCTCGCCCTGTATGGCGGTACCGCCCTGAAGCCGCAGGCAGAATCGCTCCAGCATGGTGCACATATTGTGGTCGGCACGCCTGGCAGGGTACTGGATCTGGTTGATCGCGACGTGCTTCGGCTGTCTGCCGTCAAGGTTTTGGTGCTGGATGAAGCCGATCGCATGATCGATATGGGCTTTTACGAAGATATCAGCGCAATCACCCAGGCCTGCCCGCTCAAACGACAAAACCTGTTATTTTCGGCCACCTTTCCACCCGCTATCCTTAAGGCCAGTGAAGGGTTTCTGATGAATCCGGTGCACGTGCGCACCGACGACAAGCCCGATCATCCCGAGACCGATTCCTGGTTTGTGGCCACCGAAGAGGCTGACCGATTCAACACCACCGCCGCCCTGCTCAATGCCTATCGGCCCGTCTCTACCCTGGCTTTCTGCAACACCAAGGCCCAGTGCGAGGCGCTGACCGACTCCCTGCTGGAACGCGGCATCGAAGCCCGCACACTACACGGCGATATGGAGCAGCGCGATCGCGAAGATGTCCTGGTCGACTTTATCGGACAAAGTTGCTCGGTTCTGGTGGCCACCGACGTTGCCGCCAGGGGCCTGGATATTGCCACGCTGGATGCTGTGATCAATGTTGATATGTCTCCCAACGCAGAGACCCACATTCACCGGGTAGGACGCACGGGTCGCGTTGCCGGACGTGGCGGGCTGGCGCTCACCCTATGCACGCCTCAGGAGAAGTTCCGCGCCGAACGCATTGAGCAGGCACTGGGCAAACCGCTGGCCTGGCTGGACATGAACACCCTCAAACGTGGTCGCGGCGCCTTCACTCCCCCTATGCGCACCATCTGTATCCGCGGCGGCAAGAAAGACAAGCTGCGGCCAGGCGATCTGCTGGGGGCGCTCACCAAAGACCTGGGCCTGCAGGCCAGTCAGGTCGGCAAAATAAGTCTGTTCGATTTTGTGGCTTTCGTAGCGATTGAGCGTAACATCGCTCAGGACACGCTGCAGCGCCTGAGCCAGCGCCCCATCAAAGGGCGCTCGTTTCAGATGCGATTTTTAAGCTGAACCGCGCGGCGCTCATCGTTGCGCAAACCATCAGGTGCCACTGATGGTTTGCACCACTGCCTTTTCCCACTGTGCCATGCACGCCTGCGCCTGATCTGCGCTCATGGCAGGTTCAAAGGTTCTATCAATCTGCCACAATTGTTCGATCTCATCCACATCAGACCAGATCCCGCATTGCAGACCCGCCAGATAAGCAGCCCCCAGCGCCGTTGTTTCCACCACTTGCGGACGTAACACCGGGATCCCCAGCAGGTCTGCCTGAAATTGCATCAGCGCATCATTCACGCTGGCACCGCCATCAACCCGTAACTGCTCCAGCCCCGCACCGTCACGCGCCATGGCCGACAGCAGCGCGGCGCTCTGATAGGCAATGCTCTCGATCGCCGCGCGGGCAATGTGCGCAGCGGTCGTCGCGCGCGTGATGCCTACCAGCGCGCCACGTGCGTCGGCATTCCAGTACGGCGCGCCCAGGCCGGTGAATGCCGGGACGAACATAACACCGCCGGTATCGGGAACCGATTCGGCCAGCGCCTGCACATCGCGGCTTTTTTTAATAATGCCAAGACCATCACGCAACCACTGCACGGCCGCACCGGCCACGAAGACACTGCCTTCCAGCGCGAATTCGGGCTGAGGCTGACCATATTGCGCAACCCTGGTCGTGAGCAGGCCATTTTCCGAGGTAGTGAAGCGAGTGCCCGTATGCAGCAGCGCAAAGCAACCGGTGCCATAGGTATTTTTTGCCATCCCCGCGCGCGTACACGCCTGTCCAAAAAGCGCGCTGTGCTGATCGCCCGCCACGCCGCAAATGGGCAGCGCATAACCCAGCAGATCCGCAGGGATATCGCCATAATGCGCGCTGGAGGGCAGCACCTGCGGCAGCAGGCTGGCGGGAATCTGAAACAGATCCAGCAGTTGCGCGTCCCACTGCCCCGTATGCACATTGAACAACATCGTGCGCGAAGCATTAGTCACATCTGTGGCATGCACCTTGCCGCCGGTCAGTTGCCAGATCAGCCAGCTATCGATGGTGCCGAACAGCAGTTCCCCTTTTTCGGCACGGGCCCGGGCCTGTGGGAAATGCTCCAGCATCCACACCAGTTTGGTCGCGGAAAAGTAGGCGTCCAGGCGCAGGCCGGTTTTCTCCAGGATCAATGGTTCATGGCCCTGGTCGCGCAACTGGCGGCACAGCGGTTCGCCACGGCGATCCTGCCACACAATGGCCGGCCCCAGCGGTTCGCCCGTACGGCGATCCCACAGCACCGAAGTCTCACGCTGATTGGTAATGCCAACGGCACGTACCCGGGAAATATCCACCCCGGTCTGATGCAGCACCTTTTCCATCGTCACCAGCTGGGTACGCCAGATCTCCAGCGCATCATGCTCGACCCAGCCCGATTGCGGATAGTGTTGCGTAAACTCCTGGCGGGCAAGACCCACAATTTGCCCATTGCGATCAAACAAAATACTACGGGAACTGGACGTTCCCTGATCTAGTGCCAGCAGATAATCCATGGCTTGCTCTCCGAAAATGAGATCAGGTGCGTGCACTCCGAGACGCGAGTGCTGCACCCGTGATCACCGTTGTTTCGGCACAGTATAGCTTTTATCCCGGTAAACACTGAAGGGCCACAGCGCATGCGCGCGCGCCAGCTTTACCAGCGATTCATCGGACGTCATGGGTTCAAACGTCTCGGGCGCGGTATATCGAAACTGGCAGGGATCCAGATGGGGCTCCAGAACCGTCAATTGGTCGCCCTGCAGGTAGCCGTAACGGTCGCCATATTGCATAATGGCGCGGTCCGGTGTCTGCCGGGTCAGATCCTGGCCAATCATGGGGTGCTCGCAGGCAGCACCGGCCAGCGACAGCAAGGTGGGCGCCAGGTCGATCTGACTAATGAGGCGATCGTCGCGGCGCGGTGCAATCGTGCCGCCAAGAATAACCGCGGGAATATGGAAATGCTTCAGCGGAATCAGGTCGGCGCCAAACACACGCGAGTCATGATCGGCCACCACAACGAATACGGTGTTGTTCCAGTAGTCCCGCGTTTTGGCGGTTAAAAAAAACTGCCCGATGGCATGGTCGGCATAACGTACGGTATTTTCCACCGTGGCCGGGTTGCCGCTGGTCTGGATTCGGCCCTCGGGATATTCCCAGGGCGAATGATTGCTCACACTGAAGGCCAGTGTCAGCACGGGTTCGCTGCGCGCCGCATCTTCCTGCAACAGACGATCCAGCTGATTGAACATATCTTCGTCGCAATAGCCCCAGGTGCCCAGAAAGGCAGGGTCCTTAAACTGCGGCCCGTCAATCACTTCGCGAAAGCCATTACCGAGAAAAAAGCCCTTCATATTGTCAAAATGGGCTTCGCCCCCGTACAGAAAACGGGAGTGATAACCATGCTGCTGACCCAGCACGTCGGCGATCGTAAAAAAGCCGCTTTGCGCACCAGGTAGCTTGAATACCGACTGTGTAATCGTTGGCGGAAAGCCCGCTGAAAGTGCCTCCAGCCCCCTTACGGAACGGGTACCGGTGGCATAGGCCCGGGTAAAGCCCCAGCCCTGCTCGTACAGGGCATCCAGATGAGGCGTCAGTGACTGCCCGCCCAGCGTCTGCACATACTGCGCACCCAGGCTTTCCTCAACAATAAATACGATATTCAGCGGCCTGTCGCTGCTGACAGACACCTGCTGCTTATGCAGTGTGGCAGCGCCCTTGCCCGGCTCGGCAAGCGCCGTAATGCCAGCCGCTTCGCACACAATCTGGTTCATTTGCTCTGCCGGCATCTTGCCATACACGTCTTCAGCCGACATCTCATATTTCATGGCATAGATGGCGTATTGCAGACTATACATGGAGTTGAGCGCCAGGCTATTGACCATGCCATCACCGGCAAATGCCACAGTAGACGGATTGATGGGGCGCTTTTTCAGCGTACCGCGAATCATGAGAAAACACAGGGCCGCGTAGACCAGCGACTCAATGGGCCTGAGCCACCAGGGGCCCAGCGGCACCGCCGTATAGCCTGAAAACAAATGCACTGCCAGGAAAATCATCCCGGCAAAAACCAGCAGCCCCAGCGCCAGTACTTTTTTGTACCCGCGCCACAGCATGCCTGAGACTTCTTTGGGGTGTTTCAGATATTCTACGAACAAACGGTTCGGACGGGTATCGTATTCGTCAATAAACTGCGGCGTACAGATTTCCATGAACACGCAGCCCAGCCACCACACACCAAACCAGATTGCGGTTACGGTGACAAACCACTGGCGATCTTCCAGCCAGGGCATCAGCAGTGCGGGTAACGCCGCGTAGGTGGCGATCTGGTTCAGGTCTATGCGCAATCCGCCCAGAAACACGCGACCAATGCCGCTTGCCGCCTGAACGCGCCTGCGCTGCCATAACACGAATAAAACACGACTGACAAGAAATACCAGAAACAGCGCCAGGACAAACGTAAGCAGTTGATATCGCAAAATAATTCCAGAAGCAGCGGGAAAGTGGAGTATACGCAACTCTACTATGCAGGGTGTAAAATTTTTGTAAAACTCTGTCCGTTTGCTACGGTGTGTTCGCGGCTCCTTATTGGTCCCTAATGGTCTTTAACGATCCTTAATGATTCTTAACGTCTATTATGCAACACAGATGCGCCTGTGAATACTACCCTGTCGTGGCGGCGCATTCTGCCCGGTCATGAAAAACCGCCATCGGCCCGCCTGTTCTGCTTATTCTTCTTCCTGAGGCCGGTCCTGCTGGGGCCTGATACGCGGGCGGCCGCGCTTGCCAGGCATCGGACGCCGGCTGGCGACCGTATTCAGTCGGCTGATGAAATCCGGAGAACCCAGGGCCCATTGCCCATGCAAGGCCTGTGCAATCTGTTGCAATTGACTGGAGGACAGCCCCTCGGTATAGCGGTATTTATAGGCTGCCTGCCGGTCAAATGGGGTGTTGCCGGACGACCAGTAATCGGCATGATCGTTGAGCACCGGCGAATAGCCCATGAACGCTCCGGTATGAAAACCGGCAGAAGACCACGGCCACAATTCACTGTCGCTGGCGCCCTTCTCCCGGGCGACCCACGACTCCAGCCAGATCATTGATGGGATAACCCATGCACCCGGCTCCAGCAGTGTGGAACGATAGCGCCCGCTGAAAACCGGGCCGCTGCGCAGCGTGGTCGCCAGATTGCGACCCAGCATCTGGATCAGGCGTGACAGAGACTTGTCATGCTCGGGCGTTGCCAGCAGCAGAATGCCGTCATCCGTCAGCGTCCAGGCGTGCAGCAGGACACCGTGCCGGGCCAGGCCGTCAAAAAGCCATTTCTGCAGGGTGTCCAGAACCCTGCTGCCAGCCGGTGCGCGGGTGGACAGCGGAAACAGGAACCGGGCGTGAACCAGTTGCGGGATGCCGGGGGCGTAAAGCCGGGGTAAACGGGCCATGGGATGTACTGTACCACTGAATGCGAAGCCGTCATGGCCACAAGAACCGGCATCGCTTGGCGTTACCGGCGATTTTTTTCCTATATTGTAACAACGAATGAAACAATGCTATGGTAGAAGATAGCTGTAAATTTAGCAAAAAATCGACAACAATCTTCACCTCAGGAGCAAGGGTATACCCATGAGCGACAAACTCGAACTTATCAGTGAACATTACTGTTTTGACGGCACGCAGCGCTTTTATCGCCATACCTCGCGCGAAATCGGCCTGCCCATGCAGTTCTCGGTTTTCATTCCGCCCCAGGCGGCACGCGGACCGGTACCCGCCCTTATTTATCTGGCAGGTCTGACATGTACCGAAGAAACATTCATGATAAAAGCCGGTGCGCAGCGCCTGGCTGCAGAACTGGGTGTACTGCTGGTCACACCAGACACCAGCCCGCGTGGCGCCAATGTACCAGGCGAAGACGAAGGCTGGGATTTTGGCACCGGCGCCGGCTTTTATCTGGATGCCACCGAACCCGGCTGGAAAGATCACTATAAAATGTACAGCTACGTAACCAAAGAGCTGCTGCAATTGCTGCCCGAGTTTGGCGGCGATCTGAGCCGTACCGGCATTTTCGGACATTCCATGGGCGGCCATGGCGCGCTTACCATCGCCCTGAAAAACCCTGAATTATTCCGCTCGGTATCGGCTTTTGCGCCCATCAGCGCACCCATGAACTGCCCCTGGGGCGAAAAGGCCTTCACTGGCTATCTGGGACAGGATCGCAGCACCTGGGAAAACTATGATGCCAGCAAGCTGATGGAAAAAACCAAAACCCCGTTCCCTGACGGTATTCTGGTCGACCAGGGCCTGGCCGACAAATTCCTGGCTGACGGGCAACTGCTGCCCGAATTGCTGGAAGCGGCCTGCGCCAAGGCAGAACAGCCACTCACGTTACGTCGCCACGAGCATTATGATCATGGCTATTATTTTATTTCCACCTTCATGGAAGACCACCTGCGCTTTCATGCTGAACGCCTGAAATAAGGGCGAGGCAGGCAGCCGGCAAACCCGTTGCGGTTTGATCCGGTTGCCGGCCCTGCAAGGGGTTCGATCAGGGCCTTTTTACTTTTTTACAGGCACATCACCGCCCCCGCCAGGGCACCACTTTAGCTTCGATCCAGCGCATCAGCAGATCAAAGCTCCAGGCCACCAGGCCAATCACCAGAATCCCCATGATAACGATATCGGTGCGCAGAAAATTCGATGCATTCAGCACCATCTGCCCCAGCCCGACAGTGGCGGCAATCATCTCGGCGGCAACCAGCGTTGTCCAGCCAAAGCCAATGGCAATGCGCAGACCAACAAGAATATCAGGCAGTGCCGCAGGCACAATGACATGACGGATCAGTTGCCAGCGCGTGGCGCCCAGCGACAATGCGGCATTGATCTGCTCAACACTGGCGCTACGCACGCCCGCTTTCGCGGCCAGGGCAATCGGCGCGAAACAGGCCAGGTAGATCAGGATGATCTTTGACGTTTCATCAATGCCAAACCAGATGACGATCAGCGGCAGATAGGCCAGCGGTGGCAGTGGCCGGTAGAACTCAATCGGCGGGTCGAAGATACCACGCGCAACGCGACTGACACCCATGGCGATGCCTACCGGTACAGCGGTGATGGCCGCCAGGGAAAACGCGCCGAACACACGCAGCGCACTCCACTGCAAATGGAGCAATAATCCCTGACCACCCTGAATATTGCCGGCCCATGCCTGCAGAAACGCGTCCCTGATGGCGGCGGGCGTTGGCAGAAACAGCGGCGGAACCCAACCGAACTCGGTGGACACCCACCACAGCACCAGCAAAATCGAAATGCAAACAGCACTGATCCCATGACTGGAACCCGCGCCGGGCAGGCGAAATTGTGGGACCGCTGGTAGCGCCTGGTCTGCTTGCAAACGACGTTGTGGGGCCGCGCCCACTACGCCCTCACACGGTTCAGCGTTCCGCAATGACACTTGTTCAGTCATCTGCCCCCTCGTCTGCGAAAAGAGTGCGCGGGTCATGCCGTTTTGAGCCTGGGGGTGACTTCACTCTGAATTTCCCGCGATCCGGGCGGTGCGATCCAGTCCAGAACCCGCTCGCGCCAGTCAATGAAAGCGCGACTGGCCTTGACGGCACGCGCATTGCCGCCGGCCAGATACTGGCGATTAAAATCAATCGCATGCTCCTGCGCAATGCGGCCGGGCCGGGGCGACATGACCACCAGCCGGCTACCCAGAAACAAGGCTTCCTCCACGTCATGCGTGATGAAAAACACCGTTTTACCGGTTTTCTGCCAAATCTTCAGCACCAGTTCCTGAATGGATTCGCGTGTAAATGCATCCAGCGCAGCCAGCGGCTCATCCATCAGCAATACATCGGGATCACTGACCAGCGCGCGTGCAATCCCTACGCGCTGCTGCATACCACCGGATAGTTGCCATATGGGCGCCTTCATGAAAGACGCCAAACCAACCCATTCCAGTTTTTCCTGCGCTATGCGGTGCCGTTTCGCCGCATCCACCCCGCGCAGCCGCAGGGCCAGCGCCACATTGTCCTGCACATTCAGCCAGGGTAACAGCGCGTGCTTCTGAAAGACGACACCGCGCTCGGCCCCCGGACCGGTCACCTCCTGATCATTGAACCAGATGCTCCCGGCAGAGGCCTGCGTAAAACCGGCGATGCAGTTAAGCAAGGTTGTTTTGCCGCATCCTGAAGCGCCTAGTGCCACGACAAATTCACCCTGCTTTATGTCCAGATCAACATGGCTAAGCGCCAGCGTCGCCTGCTGACCGCCTGCACCCGCATAGCGTACCGACAGGTCACGTACCTGCAGACCGTGAAACGCCGTCGCGGTACGGCGTGTTGTTTGAAGAGAATCCAGGGCCATACGAAGCGTCACTGTCCTTGTGCCGCGCGTTCTACCCAGCGGGGGTTCACACCAGCCGAATAATCCTGCAGCGTACTGCCGATGGTGCCTTGTTTCTTGAGAAATTCCGAGGTCGCGGCCAGAGACTGCACGACAACCGAATCCTTCCCTCCGCCCAGCCACTGCTTTCCGGCTTGTTCAGCTGGGGCGACAAAAGAATACAGCGCCAGACTATCCGGCACATTCCCGGCCTCAGCGCCGCTCCACTTGGCCACAGCCTTCGCCTGGGCAGAGTCAGCAGTCCATCTGGCCGTGTTACCCACATAGTCCTTGTCCGAATCAGCAAGCACCTTAACGAACGCGGTCAGAAAATCGTCATTATCTTTCGCGAAATCTTTTCGTACCGCAATAGCGTCAAAGGTCGCCTTACCGGTAGCCTTGGCGATCTCACCCGACGTCAGCAGTACCTTGCCATTTTCCTTTACCTGCTGCAATACCGGGTTCCAGATGAAGGTCGCATCAATATCGCCTCGCTGCCAGGCCGCCAGCACTTCTGGCGGGCGCAGGTTCAGAATCTGCACTTCATTCGGTTGAATCCCCGCATTTTCCAGGGCCACCAGTAAATGGAAGTGGGTGGTGGACGCAAATGGCAACGCAATTTTCTTGCCTTTGAGGTCTGCCACACTGGCAATACCCGCTTCCTTGCGCGCCACCAGCGCTTCGGCCTGGTTGATATTGTCCAGCACCCAGAACAGCTCAATCGGCACGCCCTGCGATAACCCTGCAGCAAAAGGCGATGAGCCTGCCTCGCCAATATCGATGGCGCCAGAAGCCAGAGCCCGCACCACATCGGCGCCACTACCGATCTGACGATAGGTGACCTTATAACCGGTGCGCTCCTCCAGCAGCCTGGTTTCCTGCGCGTAACGCCAGGGAACGACCATATCCTGATAACCGATCACGACCTCCTTGTTCTGCGCATAGGCGGTAGTGCCCATGACCGCAGTCAGTACCAACATGATCGTCTGCTTCAGCCAGACACGGCGAGGTTTATTCATAGGCGTTCCTGCTACATTGATAATTGCATTCAGCATAGCGCCAGCCATGCCGTTCATGAATCGAATAATAGAGGAGAAACCCTCTGAAAGCCCCTATTTACGTATACTTTATTCTTATAATCATATCTGTAACCTGCTTATAATCTTATGCGCCGTTCACATTCTTAAACTCGTCTTTTTTTCGGGTTTTGGACAGTGTTACACTCGTTGAACGCCTGCTTCACCGCAGCCCGTTTTTCCGGACGAGCATCGTTCAGTGTTTATACCCACCGCTGGTGAGATACGCACTTTCCTTTTCCGGGATTGAACCGCCGCCGTCGTGCGCCCGCCCTTCGCAGCCCCCAAAACCATTTGAAACGGAACTTTTTAGCTTATACCGAGTCAATATTAGCACTCAGTGACAGAGAGTGCTAATATATAAGTACTTTGAATATTCCTCATCAGGAGATATACAAAACCATGTCAAATCAAGCGCTTACACTGCAAAATTCGGTTGCCTCGGCGATTTCCAATCCGGGCGCCCTGGGTACGATCGAATCTTACATTAGTGCTGTGAATCGCATCCCCATGCTCACGCCTGAACGCGAGCAGCAATTGGGCGAGACCCTTCAGGAAAAAGGTGATCTGAACGCTGCGCGTGAACTGATCATGTCTCACCTGCGACTGGTTGTTTCCATTTCCCGCCAATATCTGGGCTATGGATTGCCCCATGCCGACCTTATCCAGGAAGGCAATATCGGGCTGATGAAAGCGGTCAAACGTTTCGACGTCACCCGCGGCGTACGCCTGGTGTCCTTTGCCGTGCACTGGATCAAGGCCGAAATTCATGAATACATCATCCGCAACTGGCGCTTGGTGAAAGTCGCGACCACCAAGGCGCAACGCAAGCTGTTTTTCAATTTGCGCAGCATGCGCCCCGATGGCCAGACGCTCACGCCCGAGCACATTGAAGGCATTGCCTCCAAGCTCAATGTGCGCCCCGAAGACGTCAGCGAAATGGAAGTACGCCTGACCGGCCGTGACATGTCCCTGGAATCACAGGACGATGACAGCGATGATTTCGCGCCTATTTCCTATCTGTCCGACGAAGGCGAGCAGGAACCCGGTACGGTGCTGGATCGCCGCGCTCACGACGATATGCAGGGCACAGGCGTCTCCAATGCGCTGGCCGTTCTGGATCCCCGCTCGCGTCGCATTATCGAGGCCCGCTGGTTACAGGACGAAGGCGGTGGTTCTACGCTGCACGAACTGGCCGATGAGTTCGGCGTATCGGCAGAACGCATCCGTCAGATTGAATCGGCCGCACTCAAGAAAATGCGTGGCGCGTTCGCAGCCTGACAATGTGCATCTGGCACGCATCAAAAGGGCACCCCTGTGGTGCCCTTTTTTTCTTGCTCACAGAAAAAACACGCAATGCGTAACCGGCTGAAATATTCGGGATGAAACCGCCGGAACTTTACGATGAACCACCTGACTAACCACTATGATTCGTTCATCGCTGTCCCTGACACATGCCGAATCCGTCCGTTTCTGCTTCTCCTCTTTCCCCTCCCCTTTGAAACGGATGTTAATGGTGCTTCGTCATGAAGCACCTTTTTTTTGCCCGCACCAAAAATTTCAGTCTGCATAAAAACATATCCGGGTATAGTTGATTTCCGCCGCAACAGAATCTGTTTTCGCATGGAAATCCAATATTTCGTATTTGCCCTGGCCGGGTTACTGACGATCGCCTGTTTTATGCCTTCGCTGGCCAGTCGGCTGGGCCTGCCACACACCGTGATGCTCGCGATTCTGGGGGGCGTGTTGGGGCTGATCGTTCAGGCCAATGGTGTTCACCTACCCTTTATCGGGGATTTTCTGCATGCCCTGCACGGGTTTTCCATTTCCTCTCAGACCTTTCTGATTGTTTTCCTGCCCATCCTGCTGTTTGAAACCTCCATGGCGATGAATGTACGCCGCATTATGGTGGACATCAGCCCGATACTCACCATGGCCATCGTGGCCGTTCTGGTCTGTACTATCAGCGTCGGCATGATCCTGTCCGCATTTTCGGGCTACGGCCTGGCAGTGTGCCTGCTGCTGGGGGCCATTGTCGCCACCACCGATCCGGTGGCCGTAGTAGGCATCTTCCGGGAAGTGGGCGCGCCCAAACGCCTGACAACACTGGTAGAAGGCGAATCGCTGCTCAATGATGCCGCAGCCATCGCGCTATATACCGTTTTCATCTCGGTGATCACCCGTAATGCACCGCTTAGCATTGAAAACATCGCCGGTCACTTTCTGTACAGCTTTCTGATCGGCGGCCTGATCGGTTTCGTGTTCGGCCATATTACCTGCCGGCTTTTTCATTACCTGCGCGGCTGGCCTACAGCCGAAATCAGCCTGACCATCTGCACGGCCTATCTGACCTTTTTCATTTCCGAACATTATTTTCATGTTTCCGGCGTGGTTGCGACCGTCGTTGCGGGACTGGTCGTGGGTTCCGCAGGACGCACGCGGATGTCGCCCTCTACCTTTGAGCAGCTGGGACACGCCTGGGAGCAATTCGGATTCTGGGCCAATTCGCTGATATTCATTCTGGCCGCCATGCTGATCCCGCGCCTGGTCGTTGACCTGGATCTGAAACAGGGATTGCTGGTAGTGCTGTTGTTTATCGTTACGCTGGCGGCACGCGCTGCAGTCGTCTTCGGCGTGATTCCCCTCTTGACGATGTTCAGGATATCCACTTACGTGAGCCGCCCCTTTCGTGCCGTCATGTGCTGGGGCGGGCTAAGGGGCGCCATCTCGCTGGCGCTGGCGCTGGCCGTGACGGAACAGACAGCCATTCCAGAGGATGTCCGCCATTTTGTCGCTGCGGCAACCACCTGCTACGTGCTGTCAACATTACTGATCAATGGCCTTACCCTGCGACTGCTGATTTCGAAACTGGGACTGGACCAGCTCAGCCCGGTAGAAAAAGGGCTGCGCAACCAGGCACTGGTGATCGCCCTGGATGACGTGAAGGAACAAACCGATGAACTGGCCGGCCGACTGAAAATGGAGGCCAGCGCCAAACAACAGGTAGACGCCGTTTTCACCAAGGGCATGGCCGATATTCTGAAAGACGACACCGATTATCTGAGCAAGGGCGATCGGCTCTCGGTCGCACTGGCCATTATTTCCAACCGGGAAGAAGAACTGTTTTTTGATTCTTTGAAAAAACAGCTGATTCCCTGGCAAGCCGCCCAGACGCTGTTGTCCAATGCAGAGAATCTGGGCGATGCGGCCCGCGACGGGGGTGCCCGCACCTACACCCGCGCCCTGCGCCACGACATCCGCTATACCCTGGCGTTCAAGGTGGCCCTGCGCCTGCAAACCCATTTCAATTTCAGTCCCTGGCTGGCTTACGAATTGTCCCAGCGTATTATCAAACTGATCAGCAAACACGCCGTGGTCAGCCAGCTGATCCGTTTCTGCCGCGATGACCTGACGCCCCTGCTGGGGCAGGAAATTGCCGGCAAGGCAGAACGCATCCAGGTCGCCAGGCTGCACACCATCGATAGCGCCCTAAGCGCCCTGAACCTGACCTATCCCGTCTATTCGCACTGGATTCAGGAGGATTATCTGGCACGCATCGCGCGCTCGCTGGAAGTCACACGCTATAACGAAATGCTGGAACAGTCGCTGATTACCAAGGAAGTCTACAACGATCTGATTGGTCAGGTCCATTTACGCTGGGAGCCGCTGTTTCGCCATCCCAGCCTGGATGTCTCGCTTAGCGCCAAGGAACTGGTCAAGCGCGTACCGCTATTCGAAGAGATGGACGATTCCGCTCTCACCCAATTGAGTAAGCTGCTGCGGCCCCGTCTCATGCTGCCCAACCAAACGGTCCCGCAAGTGGACCGCTACGGCCATAAATGGATGTTTTTTGTCGCGTCCGGCGCGGTCCAGGTGACGCTGCCGGACGCATCCCGGGTGGAACTGGGCTCCGGCGAAATGCTGGGTGAACTAAGCATGCTTACCGACAAAACCCTGACGCAAAGCGTGCGTTCGATGGGCTACTCCAAGCTGCTGTTTCTGCAGGCACGCGACTTTCACTCATTGATGAAGAAGTTCCCCGACATCAAAGAAAAAATTGATCTGGTGGTGAAACAGCGACTGCGGGCACTGGAGGTATGGGAACAATATGCGGCCAAATCGACCCTTGCTGCGAGTGAAACCAGCAACATGGACGAATCGGAAACCGCAGCGGCCCCTGGCGGCATTTCGGCCCGTTCGGCGCAAGAGCAGCAGAGCCCGGCCCCGGTGAACGAAGCCCTGCCAGCCGATAGCAGCGAGTCTGAGCAAGCTGATATCAATACTGACGCCGACAGCGACAGCGACAGCGACAGCGATAGCGACACCACCACCACCAACACCAACACCAACAGCCAATAATAACCACCAATGGCCATTAAAAGCCCCGTTATGGGTCAAAACTGATTCGGCACCGACCAGGCCGTCCACTGAATCCCGGGGTGCCTGGCCGTAACGGTCACTATTGAATGAAGAACTACAGCAGCTTCTGAATATCTGCCGCGATCGCTTCCGGCGCCGTATTGGGCTTGATCAGCAGTCGGGATTCACCCTTGGTATCCAGCACATACAAACCGGCACTGTGCTCCATGGTGTAACTATCGCCACTTGGCACTTTTTTATAGTATGCCTTGAAAGAAGCCGCCACTTTGGCAATTTGCTCGTCTGAGCCGGTCAGGCCCACAAATGAGGGGTCAAACGCGCTCACATACTGCTTCAGGACAGCCGGGGTATCCCGTTGCGGGTCAACACTGATCATGATCACTTGTACCCGCTCACGCTGTTCGGCAGTGAGTTTTTCCCTTACCTGCGCCAACTCTGCCATGGTGGTGGGACACACGTCCGGACATTGCGTAAAGCCAAAGAAGATCACCATCACCTTGCCGTGATACGCCTGCTGTAACTGGATATCTGCACCTTCCTGGTTGACCAGTTCGATATCCTTGCCAAAACCCGTGCCCGTAATATCGGTACCGGTAAAGCCGCCGGTCGCAGTCGCTGAAGCCGTACTGGATGATCCCGCACTGCCTGCACGCTCGGACGCATTGTTATCACACGCAGCCAGCGCAGTAGCAATGGCCATGGCAAGCACCGTCCGGGTTGCCAATCGCAGGGACAGAAACAACTTCATTCTTTACTCCAGGAAATAACTCAACAAACCCCGTACATAATAAGCAGGCATCGGATGCAGCGGGTGATACCTGACCGGCAAGAGCCTATCTGCCTGCATCATTGTCACGCAACCGGCACGGGCTGCCCGGGGAACTAGATTGTGGCGCCCGACATCAGGATCCAATGATCAATCAGCAGGGCAATAAACAGCAGGGACAGATATAGAATCGAATAGCGGAACGTCTTGCGGGCCAGCTCGTCACTGTATGCCTTATACAGCTTCCAGGCATAAGCGATGAAAATAGCGCCCAGGACCAGTGCACTGGCCAGGTACATATAGCCGCTCATGCGAATCACAAATGGCAATAGCGTGATGACCAGCAGCATCAAGGTGTACAGCAGGATATGCAAACGCGTAAAGTCCTTGCCATGCGTGACCGGCAGCATAGGCAGCCCGGCGTTGCGATAATCATGTTCGCGATACAGCGCCAGCGCCCAGAAATGCGGCGGCGTCCAGACAAAAATGATCAGCACCAGCAACCAGGCCTCTGCGGGCACCGCATTGGCCACCGCCGCCCAGCCCAGTGCCGGCGGCATGGCGCCGGACAAACCACCGATCACAATATTCTGTGATGTGCGCGGCTTAAGAATAATGGTATAGATCAGTGCGTAACCAATAAAAGTGGCAAAAGTGAGCCACATGGTTAGCGGGTTCACCAGATGGTACAGCACCAGCATACCCGCACCACCCACCACGCCTGACAGCAGGATCACCTGCAGTGGCGTAATCGTGCCCTTTGCCGTTGGCCGGCGCGCTGTACGTAACATGCGCGCATCAATTTCCAGCTCGATCAGACAATTGATGGCGAACGCGGCAGCGGCAAGCAACCAGATGCCGACGGTACCGGCAATCAGGGGCTGCACCGGCGGCAGTCCGGGCGACGCCAGAAACATACCGATCACTGCGCAGAACACAGCCAGCTGGGTTACACGCGGCTTGGTCAGAACCAGATACTGTCGCAACAGTCCGGTATCAGGATGAATAGCAGTTGTCATAGTGGCAGAAACGACCCTTTACCGCCGCGGGACATACGCACCAGCAAGGTCACGCAGGCTATGGTAAGCCCCGCCGCACCTCCTGTGTGCAATACCGCGATAAGCAACGGCCATTGAAAAAAAATGGTTGTCAGGCCGGTCAGCACCTGAACAATAAGCAGCCCGATCAGCAAATGGGCCGGCCCCTTCAATCCGTCTTCCCGACGCGCCACCAACGCCAGCGCGAACAGAAAAACAAACACAAAAAAAGCAAAGTTGCGATGGGTCCAGTGTATCGCGGTCAGCGCTTCCTGAGAAATAATTTCGCCCGTTGGCAACTCACCAAGCGCACGCACCAGGGAATAACCGCCCTGATAGTCCATTTCGGGCACCCAGGCGCCATGACAAGTGGGAAAATCCATGCAGGCCAGCGCGGCGTAATTGGTGCTGACCCAGCCGCCCAGAAACAGCTGCACCAGCAACACAATAAAACCCAGGGCCATCCACGGTCGCCAGTTGCGGGCACGAGCCGCGATACCCACATGGGGTTTTTCACGGGCGGCCAGCCACGTCATCATGGCCAGCAGCAGCATACCCAGTACGAGGTGGGTGGTTACCACCAGTGGCATCAGCTTGTGCGTCACGGTCCAGGCACCAAAGGCACCCTGCAGGCAAACAGCGATCAGCGTTGCTGTGGCCAGTGCTGGCGATCTGCCCAGTTCACGACGATAACGCCATGCCATAAACACAATCGCAATAATCATCAGGCCCAGCAAGCTACCCCAGTACCGATGGATCATTTCAATCCAGGCCTTGGACATCGACACCGGTCCAAACGGCTGCTGTTCCAGCGCATTGGCGATATGGTCAGAGGCTCCTAATGGACTGGCCTTGCCATAGCAACCCGGCCAGTCGGGGCAGCCCAGCCCGGAATCGGTCAGCCGCACAAAAGCGCCGAACATGATCAGATCCAGCGTAAAAAACCAGGTTAAAAATACCAGCCTGCGATAGCGACTGCGAATGCGCTCAGATGCTGTATTCATATGCATCAGCCGATAGATGAAGCATGCAGCAATTTGGCCAGATCATCACGAAAACGAACAGGATCAGACTCATTGCCCGGATAATGCATAATCAGGTTGCCGTTAGGATCCACAATCCACAGATAGGAATCCATTTTCTTTTCCAGCGCAACGGCATCGCCTTCGCGATCGGCCTGGTCCAGCAGAAAATTGCCAAGCACTTTAGGATCAACGCGTAACATGATCGTGCCTTTATATGCCTCCAGCACTTTTTCCGGAATCGGCTGATCATCAGTCACGAACCAGACCCGTTGAATACGGCTCACATTCTTGCCCTGACTGGCGTGCCCATTACGAGTGAAATGCAGCTTCTGTGCGCATGAATCGGGGCACGCACCACCATCGGAGGTGAGCAACAGCCATTTGCCCTTAAGGGTGTTCAAATCAAAGGGCTTGCCGTCCAGCGTAGTCAGACTCAGCGCTTCTGCTGATGGCATCGGGCGTTGCGGCTGAACAAAATTACCGTAATTAGTGGAGCCCGCCGGCCTGAGCGAAGGCACATAATACAGCAATGCAGCGGCGACGATAGGCACAATACAACTGAGAATAATCAGATACAGAGGCATGTTGGAGCGCCTGGCGCCCGACCTTGAAGAAGTCCCGGACGATGACGGACTATTGGTATTCATGACGACGATGTTTCCTTTGTACTTTTCAGACGCAGCCGAATCAGGCTGATCACCAGGGCCAGAGCAGCAATGGCGGCAAAACAGAACCATTGCAATGCATAGCCGATATTCTTATCCGCATCAATAGAAGGACGCGGCCAATCACGCACCAGCCCCTTGGTCGAGGGGCCGGTTTGCAGCAGGACCAGCGGCAACATATGCAAGCCACTGGCCCGGCCAAATTCAATCAGATCCAGATTCTGCACCTGGGGCAACGGCCCGCTGCTTTGGGGAATCTGTTCAGGCAACTGCGCGACACCCTTATTAAATGTCCAAAGCTCGAACAGGCGTGGCACGCGCAGGGCAACCTCGCCGCTCACCGTCTGCCTGCCGTCGGGCAATGGGAACTCAGGCATGGCCGCCGGCGTCAGCACTTGCGGAAACCAGCCCCTTAGTACCAGTACTGCGTCACGCGACGCATTGTCCAGCAACAAAGGCGTGGCCAGCCAATAACCAGGGCGTCCATTCTGATTACGGTTGACCAGCACACTGAAGGCACCCAGCCAGTTACCGGCGACCGTGGCCGGACGCCAGGCCACGATATCGGAAGAAGGGATATGCTTGTCAATGGCCAGCGGCGGCAACGCCTGCCCGCTTGCAATCTGCTCTGCAGTCAACCGACGCTCATCGGCACGTTGCAATTGCCATCGCCCCAGAGAAACGAAAACCACAGTCAGCAATGCCAGCAGAATCAGCATCGTTACTGTTTTCCAGTTTATTAATTCTCGTTTCATTACTACAATATTCTATTCCAGTCAGGAGTTAACTCATGCGTATCTTTATCGGACTCGCCTTTCTCGTGATCATAGGCAGTCTCGCATCGGCCTTTTTCTACCTTATGCGCGATAAAGGCACCACGAATCGCACAGTCAACGCACTTACCGTGCGTATCGCACTATCCATTTTGCTGTTTCTGTTCGTCCTGTTTGCCCACCACATGGGGTGGATTCAAAGCACGGGCATTGAACAGGTCAGCCGCTGACACGGCTTATCAGAGTTCGGCTTGGTTAGGCGCCCGGGTTGACCGGCGCGTCCGGCCAGTCTTTTTTGCAGCTCACTATCAATAGCATGCTAATAACACGCTAACGCTGTTGATGCCACGCTAAACATCATACCGCCAATACCCGCGCTTTACTGTAACAGCAGCGCATTGTGCTGAAACAGTAAAGGGTCGGTTGTCCGACCCTTTACCTTTTTATACAACCGCTGGGTGCATCAGAACCAGTATACGAACAGGTACAGACCCAGCCAGACCACATCCACAAAGTGCCAGTACCAGGCAGCACCCTCAAAACCGAAGTGATGATCCGCTGTGAAGTGACCGCGCAGCAGGCGAATCAGAATCACAGTCAGCATCGTTGCACCCAGAATCACGTGGAAACCGTGGAAGCCGGTCAGCATGAAAAACAGTGAACCATAAATGCCGGAATCAAATCGCAGATTCAGTTCCGTATAGGCATGGATATATTCTTCGGCCTGGAAAAAGACGAATGTGAAGCCCAGAACAACGGTAACGAACAGCCAGAAAATGGTGCTCTTACGGTGATTGGCGCGCAAGGCGTGATGCGACAGCGTCAGCGTCAGACCGGAAGTCAGCAGCAACAGCGTATTGATGGTCGGCAACCAGAACGGGCCAATGGTTTCAAAATGACTGACGATGCCCGCAGGGCCAAGGTTCGGCCACTGACCGGTAAAGCCAGGCCACAACAGCAACTGGTGATCCATGTCGCTCAGCCAGGGCGTTGTCACTTCGCGCGCATACCAAAGTGAGCCGAAGAACGCAGCAAAGAACATGACTTCCGAGAAGATGAACCAGCCCATCCCCCAGCGGTAGGACAGGTCGATGCGCTTGCTGTTCATTCCGGACTCAGACTCACGGATGGCATCGCCAAACCATTGATAGAGATTGATGAACAGGGCAAGCAATCCAAACAAAAAGAGATACTGCCCGTAAGGAACATGGTTAATCCAGGTCACGGCACCCACCAGAATGAGCAGCATTGTGACACTTGTCCTAACCGGATGGGCCGAATCGGCCGGCACGTAATAATACGGTGCTTCTTTTACCTGAACCGAGTGGCTCGCACTCATAATGTTCTCCCTCTTGGAATGCTTCTAATAACTAGGTGAGGCTGGTTATCGCCCAGCGCGCCACCATCACCAATAAAATAATAAATATGACTGTCGCGATGATGCCACCCAGAATCAGATGCACCGGATTCAACCTGGAAATATCTTCCTGATAGCCCGCGCCGCGGCGTACGCCAAACAGCCCCCACAGCACTGCTTTCATGGTCTGAAAGAAGTTGAGCTTTCTTTGGGACAAGTCCCGTAAATCGTCACTCATTGCCACCTCCCTCCTGAAGATCAGCAGCGTTACGCTGCTGACAGCACATGACCGAACATAGCCCACAGGAAAATTGCGACCACCAGCCCGACCAGAGTCAGGGCGGTAATCAGGTTCCTACGTTTTTGCTCTGGAGTCATATCGCAATATTACTTAACCACAGGGGGCGTTTCAAATGTATGGAACGGCAGCGGTGAAGGCAATGTCCACTCCAGTCCTTCCGCACCTTCCCATACCTGGGCAGTTGCGGTCTCGCCCGAGCCACGATAGGTTTTCAAAACAATATACAGGAACAGCAATTGCGAGAACCCGAACCAGAATGCACCAATAGTGGCAATCTGATGGAAGTCTGTGAACTGCGGTGCATAGTCGACATAACGACGTGGCATACCGGCCAGACCCAGGAAGTGCATCGGGAAGAACGTTACGTTGAACGACAGCATGGTAGACCAGAAGTGGATCTTGCCCAGCTTCTCGTTGTACATGCGGCCTGTCCATTTGGGCAGCCAGTAATAGGTACCTGCAAACAGCGCAAACAGTGAACCGGCAACCAGCACGTAGTGGAAGTGAGCCACCACGTAATAGGTATCGTGAACGGCGATATCAATCGGCGCCATGGCCAGAATCAGTCCGGTAAAGCCGCCAATGGTGAACACGAAAATAAAGCCGATGGAAAACAGCATGGGGGTTTCGAATGTGAGCGAACCGCGCCACATTGTTGCAACCCAGTTAAACACTTTCACACCCGTAGGAATGGAAATGAGCATGGTTGCGTACATGAAATACAACTGACCGGTAACCGGCATACCCGTTGCAAACATGTGGTGAGCCCATACGATGAACGACAGCACGGCAATCGCAGCAGTCGCATACACCATGGACGCGTAACCAAACAGGCGTTTACGTGAGAAGGTAGGAATGATGGCAGACACAATACCAAATGCCGGCAGAATCATAATATACACTTCAGGGTGACCGAAGAACCAGAATACGTGCTGGTACAGAACCGGGTCACCACCGGCAGCGGCGTTGAAAAAGCCTGTGCCAAAATGACGGTCGGTCAGCAGCATGGTAACGGCAGCAGCCAGCACCGGCATCACGGCGATCAGCAGGAATGCAGTGATCAGCCATGTCCAGCAGAACAGTGGCATTTTCATCAATGTCATGCCAGGCGCACGCATGTTCAGAATGGTCACGATAATATTGATCGCGCCCATGATGGACGAAGCACCCAGGATGTGCACAGCAAAAATAGCCATATCCATACCGGGACCCATTTGCAGCGACAGTGGCGCGTAAAGCGTCCAGCCTGCGGCAGTGGCTCCACCAGGAACAAAGAAAGAACCGGTCAGCAGAATCGCGCCAACAGGCAGCAGCCAGAAGCTGAAGTTATTCATCCGCGCAAACGCCATATCGGATGCACCGATCTGCAACGGAATCATATAGTTGGCAAAACCAACCAGCGAAGGCATGATGGCACCGAAAATCATGATCAGGCCGTGCATGGTGGTGAACTGGTTGAACAGATCGGGCCGGAAGAACTGCACACCCGGTTCAAACAGCTCGGCACGAATCAATAGCGCCAACGTACCGCCCTCAAGCAGCATGATGAACGAAAACAACAGGTACATCGTACCAATATCTTTGTGATTGGTGGCAAAGAGCCAGCGGCGCCAGCCTGTTGGGGCGGCGTGGTGATGGTCGTCGTGTCCGTGATGATCAGGAGCGTGACCCACTACTGTACTACTCATTTTTGACTCCTTGCCTGCTGCGTGCCTGGCTTGCAGATATCACAGGCGCAATATTGCGAATATAAAGTTCCGAATGTCATTGTCATTTTGCTGCCACTTTCTGCTGTTCGGCAATCCACTTCTCATAATCCTCGGGAGAAACGACGCGCACTACAATCGGCATGAATGCGTGGTTCTGGCCACACAGCTCGGCACACTGGCCACGATAGGTACCCAGTTTGTCGGTGCGAAACCAGGCATCACGCAGAAAGCCTGGAATGGCATCCTGTTTTACACCCAGCTCTGGTACAAAGAATGAATGAATAACGTCGTCAGCAGTTAGTACGACACGAACTTTTTTGCCTGCGGGGACAACCAGCTCGTTGTCCACTTCCATCAGATAAGTATTGGATTTTTCAGCGCCACCTTCGATCTGGTCGTAAGGCGTCGTCATATTGGAGAGGAAGCTGATACCCTTGGCATCGCCATCCAGGTATTCATAGCCCCATTTCCACTGGTAGCCAGTCGCTTTAACGGTGATATCAGCGCTGCTGGTATCTTTCATTGCCACCACGGTTTTGGTTGCAGGCAACGCCATGGCAATCACGATAATGAAGGGAATGACGGTCCAGGCCACTTCCACGCCCATGTGCTCATGGAATGTAGAAGCTTTGAAACCCTTGGATTTACGATGCGCC
The DNA here is from genome assembly GCF_000521505.1 of Advenella mimigardefordensis DPN7. Taxonomy (GTDB): domain Bacteria; phylum Pseudomonadota; class Gammaproteobacteria; order Burkholderiales; family Burkholderiaceae_B; genus Advenella; species Advenella mimigardefordensis. Next base: position 518,442 of record NZ_CP003915.1, on the reverse strand, counting down.
CAGATTGAGTAGAACATGACGCCGAACACGGCGACAAAAATGACGGTACAGATAATCAGCATCATCATATGCAGGCTGTGCATACTTTCGGCAATTTCGGTGACACCCTTATGCAGATTTATTTGCAATACCTTTGGACCACCTGGCATATCCTGGACCTGGGCCCACGCCGTACAGGCTGGCACTAGCGCTCCAAGACCAAGTAAACCTTGCAACTTCTTCATGTTGACCTCATTTTTGTGCGTTGTTCCGTTTTTTCGTATGAAACTGATCGGATCGCGCCTGATTATCGTAGCTGACGGCAACTGCATAAAGCGTACCCATCATACCCCCTTGCGGTACAGGATTATACCGATAAGACCTTAATCTGTGTCAAAGATAGTTCATTTAACCATATAAAAGCGACAGCGAACCTGTCTGAGAACTTTTTGCGAATACAATCGTTGCATGTTTGACACGACATTTATGCAACCTTGAACCGAATACCCGCCCTTTACGCAGCCCTGTTGCAATCCATACAGGAAGTGCCGCCAGAATTTTCGCTGCCCCTGACTATTGCCGGCAAACTGGCCGGTTTTATTACGCCGCAGGCACTCAAGGCCATTGCCCATCTGCCGGCCGTGCGGATCACCCAGACCGCCGTACACATTGCCGATCCCGGCACACCACGCTTTGAACTGGACCCCCTCCTGGCCGACATCTCCGTTATTCTACGCGACGCGGGTCTGCTCAAAACCTGGCGCGATGAGCTGCTCACAGTATATGCCGAAGGGGAAGATCTTGCAAAAATGGAGCGCGCTGCCATGCGCCCGCTGGGCTTGCTGACTCATGCCGTTCATTTGAATGCGTGGACACCGGACCTGCAACTGTATATTGCAAAACGCGCCATGACCAAAGCAACCGATCCCGGCATGTGGGATACGCTGGCCGGCGGCCTGGCCAACGGTTCCGAAGACCTGGAGCACGCCTTGCTGCGTGAAACTCTGGAAGAAGCCGGACTACAGGAAAACGTGCTTACCTGCCGCACGCCACTGCGCACGCTGTTGCGCATGCACCGCCGCCTGCCCGAAGGCTATCAGGTTGAAGACATTCTGGTCAGCGACTGTATCCTGCCGCCTCACGCCACCCCCTGTAATATGGACGGCGAAGTATCGGAAATTCGTATTGTCAGCCAGCAACAGGCTGTACAAATGATTGCAGACAGACAGATCACGCTGGAAGCTGCACTTGTTATACTTGAAGGCATGCTGAGCCGTACATCCGAAACACTGCTCGCGCGATTTCGCGCGCAGCCGCAAAATCAGGGAGAACCTCATGACAAGCAGTAACCCTTTTGATCGGCCTGGCCTGGGTCCCGATAGCGCCGGCAACCCTATCATGCAAAGCCTGGACATGATGAGCAAAGCCTGGCAGCAGTTTGCGCAAGTTCAGCAGACCAGCAATCCGATGTTTGCCATGCCGCCGGCCTTAAGCCCGGAAGAACTGGACAAGCGCATCCATGAACTCAAAAGCATCGAAAGCTGGCTGACCATGAACCTGTCCATGCTCTCGGGCACGATCCAGGGCCTGGAAATCCAGCGCGCCAGTATTCACACCCTGAAATCATTTGTTGATAACCTGCAAACCCAGAACCAGGATCGGTCGCTGGACGATATCTTCGGCCTGAAAAAATCAGCGCCCGCCAAACCGGCCCCGGAGCCGCCCAAAGCGGCAGCGGATCGCAAAGAAAAGAGCGCCACCAACGGCGACAGCGGCTTTAACACGGACTCCGTCAGCCAGGCATCGCAGGCCTGGTGGGATATGCTGCAAGGACAATTTAACCAACTGGCTCAGGTCGCCACACAGGCGACGCAGGCCATGCATAAAGAACCCGCACCAGTCAAAACACCACCCGGCCCAGAACCGGACCAGCCGACAGAACCGCAGGAGCCGGTCAAGCCAGCCACACGCAAGCGCGCCACAACCGGCCGACCGGCAGCAAAACGCAGTACGGCCAGTCGCCGCGCCACCTGATCATTGCAATAACGGGGAAGACAACACACCTTCCCCTTTTTTTCTATCGCCTCTTAACCAATTTCAAACTTTACGACACGTCTATCTATGTTAAATATCGTCATTCTCGCAGCAGGTATGGGTAAACGCATGCAATCGGATTTGCCCAAAGTATTGCATACACTGGCTGGCAAGCCAATGCTGGCTCAGGTTATCGACAGTGCCCGCCAGTTGTCCCCCGATCGCATCATCGTTGTGGTCGGCCATGGCGCCGACGCTGTCAGAAAAGCGTTTGCCGACCAGACTGACATTGAATATGCCCTGCAGCAGCCGCAGTACGGCACCGGCCATGCCGTTCAGCAGGCCATACCGCTACTGGTTGGCGGCGAACAGGAAGGAGACACAACTATCGTACTTTACGGTGACGTCCCCCTGGTGCAACCGGCCACGCTGAAGCGTCTGCTGGAGGCACGCGCCAATGGCATGGCCGTGCTCACCGAAACACTGCAGGACCCGACCGGCTACGGACGCATTGTTCGCAACGACAGCGGCCAGGTTCAACGCATTGTCGAACACAAGGATGCCACCGAACAGGAGCACAAAATCCGTGAGGTCAACACCGGCATTCTGGCAGCGCCCACCGCAAAACTGAAAGACTGGCTGGGTCGCATCAACAACGATAATGCGCAGGGAGAATATTATCTGACCGACACCATCGCGCTATCCGTTCAGGATAACGTGCCCGTGAACGCCGCTCAGCCCGATGCCAACTGGGAAACGCTGGGCGTAAACAGCCGCGTACAGCAAGCGCAACTGGAACGCGCCTGGCAGGCAGAGCAGGCCCAGCGCCTGCTGGTCCAGGGCGTCTCACTGGCCGACCCGGCACGCTTTGATCTGCGCGGTACGCTGGAATGCGGCCGCGATGTGTTTATTGATGTCGGCTGCGTCTTTGAAGGCACCGTCACCCTGGCTGACGGTGTACGCGTGGGGCCGCATTGCGTGCTGCGTAACGTCACCCTGGGCGCCGGTACACGAGTAGAAGCATTCAGCCATCTGGAACAGGCAACCGCTGCCGAAAACGTCAAAATCGGCCCATACGCGCGACTGCGTCCCGGCACCGTGCTGGCAGCCGAGTCACATGTAGGCAATTTTGTTGAACTGAAAAAAACCACACTGGGTCAGGGCAGCAAGGCTAATCACCTGGCCTATCTGGGTGATGCCGAGATCGGCGCGCAGGTCAACATTGGCGCTGGCACCATTACCTGCAATTACGACGGCGTAAACAAATTCAAAACGACGATTGAAGATGGCGCGTTCATTGGCTCGGACAGTCAGCTGGTCGCCCCCGTCACTGTTGGCAAAGGCGCAACGCTGGGCGCAGGCACGACACTGACCAAAGACGCGCCTGCCGACAAACTCACGCTGTCGCGCACCCGTCAGACCACCATTGAAAACTGGACCCGTCCGACAAAGAAACAAGATTGATAGTTGATAGCATGAAAAATAGATGGCATGACTGAAGCCCCGACCCGCAACCCCGACCAGCCAGCTCCGGCGGCAGCACCCAGAACCACCACCGGCCTGCCTTCCCCGGCCCGCCAGTGGGCGGCGGGCGCACTGCTGTGCTGTATTGGTGTCACCGTACTGGACGCCAATATCGCCAACATCGCCCTGCCGACGATCTCGCGGGAGCTGAACATCGGCGAGGCCGATTCCATCTGGATCGTCAACGCCTATACCATTTCCGTGATGGCCACACTACTGCCTTTGTCGGCCGTGGCCGAGCGGATCGGTTTCAAACTGATGTTCAGACTGGGGCTGGCGCTGTTCACAATTGCCTCACTGCTTTGCGCAATGTCCGGCAATTTGCATAGCCTGGTGGGCGCGCGCATACTGCAGGGGCTGGGCGCTTCCTCCATGATGTGCCTGTTCGGCGGGCTGGTGCGCCACATTTATCCTACGCATAAACTGGCAGCAGGGATCAGCGTGAACGCCATGACGGTGGGCGTCATGTCCGTGGTCGGACCCTCAGTAGGGGCGGCCATTTTGTCCATCGCTTCATGGCAATGGATCTTTGGTTTTACCGTGCCTATCTGCCTGTTCGCCATGTACGCGGCCGGTTACCTGCCCGAAGCGGCCTCACGCAGCAAAGGCCGTTTCGATTATCTCAGCGCCATTCTGAATATCTTCACCTTCGCGCTGCTGCTGATCGGCCTGGATGCAATCGGACGCAACCCCGGACGCGGCCTGTTCATGCTTGCCATCGCAGCAGCTGGCGGCTACGTGCTGATTCGACGCTCATTACCGCAAGCAACGCCTCTGGTGCCGGTTGATTTGTTTCGCTATCCGATATTCAAATACGCCGTGATCGTTTCCGCACTCACCTTTACTGCGCAGATGATCTCCATGCTGGCGCTGCCATTTTATTACCAGCACAATCTGGGCATGCCGCTGCAAAAGGTTGGCCTGCTATTCGGGGTCTGGCCGATAGGCAGTGTGGTGATTGCGTCGCTCTCGGCAAAACTATGCCGTTATTTCAAGGCATCACTGCTGTCCGGCATTGGCGCAGCGCTGATGGCCATTGGCATTATTGCCCTGATATCACTGCCTGCCGATATTGCCCTGTGGTATTACGTTGCGCCCATGTTTGTAGCCGGCATGGGCTTTGGCTTTTTCCAGACGCCCAATAATCGGGCCATGCTCATGTCTACCCCCTTGAAGCGCAGCGGCGCCACCGGTGGCGTACAGGCCACCACGCGCCTGTTTGGTCAGGGCGTTGGCGCCGCCTGCGTGGCCATCAGCTTTCATGTCGATCCGGTACGCGGCCCCATGTATGTCATGGGTCTTGCCAGCGCACTGGTTATAATCGCCGTTATTATCAACCTGTTCCGCTATATAAAAGGTCTCGACACCGATGCCAGCTGAAGCAGCCCACTCTGACCGCCGTGCCACGCTGGCCGTTGCGCTGATCGTGAAGAACGAAGCGCAACACCTGGCCGCGTGCCTGGACTCGGTCGCCGGCTGGGTCGATGAAATCGTGATTCTTGACTCCGGCAGCACCGACGATACTGAGCAAATTGCCCGCCGTTACACGCAGGCTTTCTACACCAGCGCCGACTGGCCCGGATTCGGCCCGCAGCGACAGCGCGCGCAAACGCATGTGACCGCCGACTGGATCCTGTGGCTGGATGCCGACGAACGCGTCACACCACAGTTGCGGGAAAGCATTGAAGCCGTGCTGCGCAACCCGCCGCCCAATACCATTTATCAGGTCGCCCGCCTATCCTGGGCGTTTGGCCAGTTTATCCGTCATTGCGGCTGGTATCCAGGCCACGTTGAGCGCCTGCACCCGCGCAAGCTCACACAATATAACGATGCGCTGGTGCATGAGTCGCTCGTCCTGCCCCCGGGTGCGCAACTGGCCACCCTGCAAGGCGATCTGTTGCACTTTACCTACTCGACGGTCGATGAACACTTGCGCAAGTCAGCCGGCTATGCCATTGCCTGGGCAGAACAACGGGCCGCCGCCGGCAAAAAAGGATCACTGGCAACCGCCACTCTGCATGCCGTCGCGCGTTTCTTCCGAACCTATTTCCTGCGCCTGGGCATCCTGGATGGCAAAGCCGGCTTTCTGCTGTCGGTCATGGCTGCCCAGTCGGTCTTCAATAAATATGCCTGCCTCTGGTCCCGCACCCGGCAGGCCAAACCGCCGCGCTGATTCCGCCTAAACAATATCATCATGAAAATCCTGCAGGTTAATTTCGAAAAAGGATGGCGCGGCGGAGAACGCCAGACGCTTTACTGCATGCGGGCATTCCGAGAGGCCGGCCATGAGGTAAGCCTGCTGGCGCGCCACGATCAGCCGCTGGCACACGCCGCGCAACAGGAACACTTTACGGTGGTGACGCGCCAGCGGCCGTTTGAACAGGGAGCCTTTCTGCTGCAACACGCCCGTGATTTCGATATTGTTCATGTACAAACCGCCGGCTCTCTCACCTGGGCCGCCCTCACCCGCCCGTTCTTCGGCAAAACGCGCCTGGTCTTTACCCGTCGCACCTCTCTGCCCGTCAAGCGGCAACGCCAATGGCGCACCCTGCGCAAGTGGCGCAAGGCCGATCTGTTTGTGGCTATCAGCCGGATGGCCGCATCCGAGCCGCGCCGGCTAGGGCTAGATCCCATCCTGATATCCAGCGCGATCGAACCGCGACAGATCAACACCGCGCACGCGCAGCAGGTACGCGACGAATTTGCCATTGGCGACAAAAAAGTGCTGGCCACCAGCGCGGCCCTGGTGTCCGTGAAAGATCCGCTCACGCTGATTCGCGCGATTGCCCGCCTGCACCAGCAGCGCCAGGATTTCATATTCCTGCACTTCGGAGCCGAAGGTGATTGCTCGGATCAGGCCCGGGCACTGATCCGCGAACATGGCCTGCAGCAGGTGTACCACCTGGCGGGCTTTCGCCAGAACATTGAAGACTTGTACAGCCTGTTTGATATTTTTGTCATGGCCAGTCGCGAAGAAGCATTAGGCAGCAGCGTACTGGACGCCTTCGCCCTGCACATCCCGGTCGTATCAACCAACGCCGGCGGGCTGGCCGAACTGCTGGACGATGAACGCGGCTATCTGTGCGAAACCGGCAATGATGAACAAATGGCCGCTGCCCTGCAACAGGCACTGACCAATCCGGCGCAAGCCAACGCCCGGGCTGACAAGGCCTGGCAATATGTGCAGGACGAACATGACATCGGCCGCATGAGCGCACGCTATCTGGCGCAGTTTGAACGGTTGATCAGTCAGGCAAGATAGCCGTAACTTCACCATATCGATCAAGCACGTGATTAGGAATTTTCTAACCTTTTATTCGAACGGCATGATTAGCTATTTGGAAGCCAGGGCGTTGAACAACACAGAAGACCTCGTTGAGACCGAAACAGGATCAACTTCTATCTTGTCCGTCATTGCCGCATAGCGCTTGTGATGCGCGAAACGTCTCAGTCAATCGCCACCTGCGTTTCAAACTTGCTGCGATGTACCGAAAAAAAACTGCGCACATTGCGCACATTTTTCTGCGCGGTAAAAAAACGGTGAACCAGAGCATGATAGGCCGGCATATCGCGAACCTGCACAATCAATACAAAATCGGGGCCGCTGGATACCCGGTAGGCCTGAAGAATACTCTGTTCCCCAGCCACATTCTCTTCAAAAGCAGCATAGGCTTCAGCCGTCTGCACATCCAGGGTAATTTCTACAATCGCCGTCAGCGAGGCAGCGACCAGTGTCGGGTCTACAATCGCCACCGTTTTCTGGATAACGCCCTGTTCATGCAGCTGACGCACGCGTCGCAGACAGGTGGGTGCCGATGCATGCACCCTCTCGGATAGTGCCTGATTGGTCAATCCGCTATCCTTCTGCAGTTGCTGAAGAATGCGTTTATCCAGTTCATCAAGTTCCATTTCTTTCCTTAAAAGCACGCGTTCGAACGATCAACCCGGCTGAATCACTGTGATCGGGCAGCAACAAATTTGCGTCTTATTACAGTTCTGTAATGAAATATAATTTCATATTTTTCTACAAATGAAATATATCATCGTTTTATTCATACAATGAAGAAATATTTCAAATATATATAAAATTAGAACATTAATTTCTTCTCTTGAAGCGCACAATACGGTTTTCCCATTCAGAATAAACGGAGTAAACGCATGTGCGGAATTGTTGGCGCTGTGGCGCAACGTGACATCACACCAGTCCTGGTCGAAGGCCTCAAGCGGCTTGAATATCGCGGTTATGATTCTTGTGGTGTTGCAGTGCATATGGACGGCGAACTGCGCCGCACCCGCAGCACACAGCGCGTCGCGGAACTCGAAGCACAGATCAAGGAAGATCATATCGCCGGCTTTACCGGTATTGCTCACACCCGCTGGGCCACACACGGTGTACCGGCAACGCGTAACGCACACCCGCACTTCTCCGGCCCCGCCAATGGCAAACCACGTATCGCGCTGGTTCACAACGGCATTATTGAAAATCACGACGAGTTGCGCGAAGAGCTCAAGGGCCACGGCTATGTTTTCGAAAGCCAGACAGATACTGAAGTGATCGCTCACCTGATTGACCATCTGTATAACGGCGACCTGTTTGAAACCGTTCAGCAAACCGTTCGCCGCCTGACCGGCGCCTATGGCATCGCCGTCTTCTGCCACGATGAACCGCATCGTGTCGTTGGCGCACGCCACGGTTCCCCTCTGATTGTGGGTCTGGGTGAAAACGAGAATTTTCTGGCCTCTGACGCTCTGGCACTGGCCGGCACGACCGACAAAATCGTCTATCTGGAAGATGGCGACATCGTCGATCTGCAACTGCAAAAAGTCTGGATTGTAGACATCAACGGCAAAGCCGTCGATCGCAAGGTCAACGTCGTGCACGCGCATACCGCTGCTGCCGACCTGGGTCCCTATCGTCACTATATGCAGAAAGAAATTTTCGAGCAACCTCGTGCCGTAGGCGATACCATTGACGGTATTGAATCCATCGAGCCTGAACTGTTCGGTGATGGTGCAGAAAAAATCTTCAAGGACATCGACAATATCCTTATTCTGGCTTGCGGCACCAGCTACTACGCGGGCCTGACCGCCAAGTACTGGATCGAGTCTATCGCCAAAATCGCCGTGAATGTTGAGATTGCCAGCGAATATCGCTATCGTGATAGCGTACCCAACCCCAAGTCGCTGGTGATTACCATTTCCCAGTCCGGCGAAACCGCCGATACACTGGCCGCGCTCAAGCACGCTCGCACACTGGGCATGGAAAACACGCTCACCATCTGCAACGTACAAACCAGTGCCATGGTGCGCGAATGCAAACTCAATTTCATTACCCATGCCGGTGTAGAAATTGGCGTTGCCTCCACCAAAGCCTTTACGACTCAGCTGGTTGGCCTGTTCCTGCTGGCGCTCACCATCGCCAAAGTAAAAGGTCGCCTGAACGATGTACAGGAAACCCAGTACATCAAACAGCTGCGTCACCTGCCTACCGCCATTGGCGCTGTGCTGGCGCTGGAGCCTCAGATCATGGCCTGGGCCGATCGCTTTGCCAGCAAGGAAAACGCCCTGTTCCTGGGACGCGGCATGCATTATCCAATCGCCATGGAAGGCGCGCTCAAGCTCAAGGAAATCAGCTACATCCACGCCGAAGCCTATCCTGCAGGCGAACTGAAACACGGCCCGCTGGCGCTGGTGACAGAGCAAATGCCAGTCGTTACTATCGCTCCAAACGACGAACTGCTGGAAAAACTCAAATCCAATATGCAGGAAGTCAGTGCACGTGGGGGCGAGCTGTATGTGTTTGCCGATACCGATTCAAAAATCAAAGCCAGCGAAGGCATGCACCTGATTCATATGCCCGAACACTACGGCAAACTGTCTCCGATTCTGCATACGATTCCGTTGCAGCTGCTGTCGTATCACACCGCAGTAGCGCGTGGCACGGATGTGGATAAACCAAGGAATCTGGCTAAGAGTGTGACGGTGGAGTGAGGATGGGAACGGCGGGTTTTATAGACGAAAAGAAATAAAGCCTGCCGATTTTTATGTACTTGCAACTCGTTCCATGTGCAGCTAAAGCCATCTAAACGCAGAGCAACATGGACCTGGTATCAATAAAAACCTTCGAAATATATAAATTTTGAAGGTTTTTATCATTTCGCCGTATGTCTGGAGCAACGAGTGCAGTCGCTACTCTTACCACATCTGGCATTTGACTATATCTAAATGAGAATTATTGTTATTATTGAAGGCTAATACGACAAAACGCCTAGTATTTCCATGTCCCGTCCCCCTGCGCACAAGAAAGGCTGGCTCGCTCACTACAGCGAGCTGATCGGGTCATGGGCAAAAAGAAACTCCCTGCCGAAGGATGCCGAAGATGCAGCCCAAGACGCTATGGAGCGGTTGTTACATGGCGAACACGCCGCAGTACTTGACCAAAGGGCTTATCTCTACCGAACGGCTCAGAACCGGCTGGTTAGCGAGATTCGCCGCCAATCACGCTATAAAACCCTTTCCCTGCATGAATTGAGTGAAGACGAACATCCTGTGCAACAAGATCCGGATGTTGCACTTCGAACAGCCGAACTTTCGCGGGCGTTACACACCGCCTTGCTTGAGCTGCCATTAAAGTGCCAGCAGGTTTTCCTGTGGAACAAAATAGAGGGCTATACCCAGCAGGAAATCGCCGACAAACTGCAACTGACGCCCAGCTCGGTGGAAAAGTATATGAAACGGGCGATACGACATCTGCAAGAAAAGTTACAAAATTATGCTCCGCATTGATTCCGGAATTTCGTATGCCTAGACGTCCTGTTAATGAGGGGATACTATTCGTACCCTGTGTTCCTCACGCTGCGCACAATGACTGAACCCGGCGACCAGACACCTTCTGACGTACCCTTTGATCAAGCACTGCATTGGTTTACCAAGGCGCGTCTCGGTACGCTCTCGTCACAGGAGAAGCACGAGTTTGAGATCTGGCGGGCGGCGAATGTCGAGCACGAGCGTCAATACCGCTCACTGGAACGTTTTTGGGAAACCACCGATCTTCTCCCCAGAAACGAAATGAGAGCCATCATGGACCAGTCGGAAGTGCAGACGCCTATGTTCTCCCAGCGCCGGCGTCTCATGTTGGGTGCAGGAGCACTCTGCACCGCTGCATTGGCGGTCGGCGCTCTCGGCAGAAACACGTGGTGGAGTACGCCGGATTTTACTACTCAGTTTTCCACCACCAAAGGAGAACGCAAAAGATTTTATCTGCCGGACGACTCCGTACTGGATCTCAATACCGCTACCCGGGTCGCGGTCACCTTCTATGATGACCGTCGGGTGGTGCAACTGGTTGCAGGTGAGGCACTGTTTTCTGTTAGCCCGGATACCGCCAGACCATTTACCGTCGACGCAGGTCGCGCCCAGGTGCTTGTTACCGGTACACGCTTTAATGTACGACGCGATGATGAAACCGTCGCCGTCGCGGTCGACGAAGGGGCAGTAGAGTTCTCGGCAGGCCCCTGGTGGAAGCGCAACCGGACGCGGCTGACCGCTGGCTATGTATCTCGAGCTTCTGCAGATGGGACGTTAACGACACCCTATCAGGATAATGTTGCATCGCTTCTGTCATGGCAGCGCGGGCGATTGGTATTTGAGAATACGCCGCTCTCGCAAGTCGTCGCCGAATTGAACCGCTATCTTGCATTCCCGCTAAGCACGAGTAATACTCATCTGGGACGCATCCGCATCTCCGGCACAGTCGGAATCGATTCGCCTGAATCACTGCTGACCGTCCTGCCTCAGATTGCACCTGTCAAAGTACGACGTCTTGCGGATGGTCGCGCGGTACTTGAGTCCTCTCGCTAGCAATCACTTTTCTTTTCCCACGCATTAATCGATTTGAGCTCTTGACTGGAGCCCTGCCGTTTTTTGCGCCTGTCATGAGCGTAAAGATACATCTTGTAACCATATTTTAATGAGAATCATTCTGGATTAGTTTCTTTGCCGGCGTCTTAAAAGTGAAGCCCCTCCCCAAATGCAGCCTTGGCAAAAAGCGCCGGAGGCGTTATACCCAACCACTCTTTTTTGGAATCATCCATGATAGACCACCCGGATATGCGGAAAGTGATCAACACAAGCAGCACAGCGTTGCGCGGCCTGGGTTCAAGGTTCAATGCCTTGACGATTTCCGCTATGCTGGCCTTCGGGGCCGTCCCAGCTCAGTCTTTGGCTCAGGAAACAGCCGTCAGAATCAGTCTTCCTGCGCAAGCGCTGAATAATTCGTTGATTCAGCTGGGCGAACAGGCTTCGTTGCAGATATTTTATTTACCAGAAACAGTGCAAGGGCTGAACGCACCATCAGTTACCGGCAACCTGACACCTGACAATGCCTTGCAACGATTATTGGCAGGCACCGGTATTGAGTTTCGGCGCAACGGAAGCAATGTTTCACTATCTCGGCCAGCGAGTGGCACGGTGACAGCACTCGCCCCTATTGTTGCGCAAGCGTCTTTGGACTCGACAACCGAGGGATCCGGCTCCTATACGACTACCGGACCGAGCACAACCGCAACCAAACTTGGTCTCACATTGCGCGAGACGCCGCAGGCAGTAACAGTCATCACACGTCAACGCATCGAAGACCAGGGGTTATCCAGTGTCAACGACGTGGTACAGAGCGCGCCAGGACTGACCTTTCGTCGTTTTGGGCCGGAACGCGCCTCCTTTTACTCCCGTGGTATGTATGTGGACAACATTATGTACGATGGTCTGCCCGTGAGCCTTGATGGCTCTTACCTGAGTCAGGATCTGCTGGGTACAGACATGGCGGTTTATGACCGTGCCGAGATAGTACGAGGGGCTGCAGGCATGGCACTGGGCGCCGGAAATCCGGCTGCGGCCATCAATCTCATTCGCAAGCGTCCGACCAAAGATACGCAGGTGTCGCTCTCCGGCAGTACCGGCAATTGGGACCGCTACAGAACCGAGCTCGACGCTTCAGGCTCCCTGGATACTGACGGTTCGCTTCGTGGCCGTACGGTGGTAGCCTATCAGAAAAATCACAGCTACAAGCATACAGACAAGAGTGAACGCAAGCTCATTTACGGGATTCTGGAAAAGGACTTCGGACCGCAAACCACCCTCACCCTGAGTGTGCTGCACCAGCAAGACGATTTGGACGGCAATGGCTTTACCGGTTTGCCCGTAGCGCGGGACGGCAGCGACCTTCACCTGTCACGGTCGACGTCCTTTGCCAATGACTGGGAATACTGGAACAAGACTACAACTTCCATCTACGGGAGCTTAGAACATCGCTTTGACAATGACTGGAAAGTAAATTTATCCGCCTACCATTCGATCGCAAAACTGGATATGCTCGGCAATTACATCGGTTTGAATATTCCAAACAATATTTATACCCAGTACGGCTCGCGCAACCAACACACCGAAAGACAGAACAGCTACGACCTGTATGCCTCAGGCCCATTCGAACTATTCGGTCGTCAGCATGAACTGGTATTCGGTGGCAATTACCGGAAGGTAAGTTTCGACGGCAATACACGGCAGGGCTCGACACTGATTAGCGGCATGGACATATACAACTGGGACTCAGGTGCAATTGCAAAGCCGGATATCCCGCTGCGCGACTGGTTTGATTCCAGTATTGAACAGAAAAGCGTTTATACGACCGCACGTCTCAATCTTGCCGATCGGCTCAAGCTCATACTGGGTGCACGACTGGATTGGTTCGACTACAAGGACACCAGCTATGGCTATTCGAACTTCGACGCGAACACACCGTCGTCCATTACGCGCAATCAGTACAACATCACTCGCAACGTGACCAAGTACGCTGGACTGGTTTATGAGGTCGACAACCAGCATTCGGTCTACGCCAGCTACACGGACATTTTCAAGCCGCAAAGCTACCTGGATGCCAATCAGACAGTCCTGGCTCCCATTAAGGGAAAGAATTACGAAATCGGCATCAAGGGCGAATATTTTAATGGGGCGCTGAACGCATCGGCTACGTTATTCCGACTCGATCAGGCGAACCGTGCCTACAAACTCAGCGACCAGACATCATGCAGCGGCTACCCGAGCCAGGTTTGTTATGCCGCTGCCGGTCTGGTGCGCAGCCAGGGCGTAGAGCTAGAAGTACAAGGCGCGATATTACCGAACTGGCAGGTCGGTGCCGGCTACACCTACACGAATGCGAAGTATCGCGAAGATGCCAATCCGCTCAACGTCGGGCAACCCTTCGATACAGATACGCCGCGTCATCTCTTCAAGTTATCAAGCACCTATCAGTTGACCGGCGACTGGCACCGTTGGCGTGTCGGAGGTTCGGTCTATTGGCAGTCGACCATCTACAATGAAGGGACCAGCAGCGGTGTCAACTATAGAGTGGAACAGAAGAGCTATGCTATCGCCGATTTGATGATTGGATACCAGGCTACTCCCAAGCTCGACATACGGCTCAATATCAATAACCTGTTCGATAAAACTTACTACAGCGCAATCACCGGCAGCGTGCCCTTCCCGAGTAACGTCTACGGAGAACCGCGCAGCGTCATGCTCTCGCTGAACTATAAGCTTTGAGCTCGTTCCGCCCATGTGTCTATCCGGGCCGTCTAGGTGCCGGATAGTCAGTGACCTGGGTCAGTTCCTTGCCACCGAGAATGTACCCAGCATTCATCCTGATTCGGCCAGCGAACCGATGGGGGGGAAACGGAGTTTGAAGCTAAATGGGAAGCGTATCAATCCTTCGGCTGGAGAATGATTGATGTCGTTGCCGGCAGCCGTGCCTCCCTGGAAACAATGTTCAAGCTTACGAAAGAAGCCTGGCTGGTCAAGGAACAGCCTATTGAAGCTAATCGGCATAGGGTGGACAATGTACATTAATTACGTTTATGTAATATATATGGTACATCACATCATTGTGTCTGGGCAAAATTTTATTTATAAGAATCACCAGTTGCCTAGACTTAAAATCCAATTTGCTGTGCCTGTGATCCCCACAGCAATACCACCGCCGTGCAAAAATCTGCTCACGTGACATGAGAGCTACCATCCCTTTCGTGAACAAAATCTATAGAAAATAGCAAAATATGAATAAAATCTTGTAACCGTGAACATTTTCTGAGAATTCACGATGACCGGTCCGTATGGCGAAATCGGTTAGGGCTATCTGGTAGATAAGCTAAAACTGAAGGTGTCCGGATATCAGCTGCATGCCAGGGTTGACAACAGCATCCAGGCGGTCTATCAGTACAGAGTGCAGCCAGCAGTACCGGATGCGATTGAAGAATTTATCAGGCTTTGCGCAATATCGCATCAGTCAAGCTTCATATTGGATTCCCGAATAAGCTTACCAAGTCGTTCCTTTTCGGATGCAATAAACCGCTCGAAGTCCTGCCGCGATCCAATCATCGGCTCGTTGCCCATCGCTTCCAGTTTTGTTCTGAGTGCGCCATTGTCCTCCTCCGATGCAGCAAGCAAGGCGCTTACCACCTGATCCAGGATATTCGTCGGCGTTCCTTTGGGTGCGTAGATCCCGCCCCAATGCTGTATGCTTATTGCCGGAAAACCTTGCTCCGATGTAGTGGGTACATCGGGCAGAAAGGATGACCGCTCCCCTGCGGTTACAGCCAGCGCGCGCAGCTTTCCGCCGGTTACATAGCCACTGACCCCCACCGGAGCCTCCGAGGCCAAATCAATCTGGCCACTCATCAGCGCATTGATCGTTTCAGAACCGCTCTTGTAGTGCACGAGCGTAATGGGAACCCCAAGCACTTTCTGAATCATCTCGGCCACGAAGTGCCCTGTACTTCCCGCGCCTGCAGTACCAAAGTTCAGGCCGCCCTTGCGCTTCGCGCTGTCCCGCAGTTCTGTAAGATTAGTGAAATCGCTCGTCACGGATGCCACGATAACAGATGGTGAGGTGTGTGTACTGGCCACCGGCACCAGATCTGCATCTTCGTAGGGCATTTTACTGCGTAACAAAACATTGGTAATCGAACCGTTTCCTGCCACCAAAAGCGTGTAGCCATCCGGCTTACTTTTCGCTACCAATGCAGACCCAATAATACCGCCGGCACCTGGCTTATTTTCCACAACGACTGGCTGGTTCAGTTGCCGGGACAGACCCTGCGCAATCAGTCGGGTTACCGTGTCTGCGGGACCACCCGCGGAGAAGGGCAAGACTAAGCGGATCGGTCTTTCAGGCCAGATGTTCGCCGCGTTAGCGGGTACATTCATCAGCCCCAGCCAGGCGCAAAAGATGACGCCCAGCAAAGAGTGCTTCAAGAAGAATGGCTTCATAAGAGTCTCCAGGATTGCAAGCCGCCATAGTGCGACCAGGCTATAATTAATCAAACACGGGCTTGACGACAGGCGACAACAGAGCAAGAAGATCCCGGATGTCATCCACTTCTTCTATGCATCGCACCATCTGCTCAATCTGCTGCTGGCGCGACCTGTCAATTAACCCGTCTGTCAGAGATCGGTACTTCTCCGCCACTTCGTCGGTACTTTGCCTCGCGGCCATTGCGCGCGAAGTCTGGCGTAATACTTCAATTCGCTCACCATCAGTGAAAGTGACCGCTACACGGCATTGAAAACGCTGAGCGGCACCACCCACGTCGAAGGCTGGTTCGTGCCGTACCTCTATCTTTGGAATAAGCGCCCATACATCGTCAGAATCTATGCGTGCAGGCGCAAACTGGCGCATCATGGCCGTGCCGTCAAGCACTGCGACGGCCAGGCAGTAACCAATATTCATCTGCGCACCCACAGGTGTCAAAGGTCGTGTCGGCGTCCACCAGCCGTGATGGTAGACGGGATGAGATACATCCACCTCAATACGTGCCACTTCTTCCGCCTTCAACGCACGTTGTCGATTCACATCAAACAATGCATCAAGCGGCGAGTGGATACCCCCCATTGCCGCGTAGGGCTTGATGACAATATGCTCCACTTCCCAATGCTGCCCCAGGTCCTTGCAAATCTGAGAGGCATCCGGTTCGTGGCCTTCGCCAAACGTGGAAAGGAATCCCCCATATTCACGCTCAAAAACGCGTTTAATTCCCGTATATCCACCCTCTGCCAGCATGGCGGCGTACAGGCCATTACGTGCAGCAAATCCATGATGCATGCGCTTGCACATCGCTTCATACTGTGCCGCCATCAGGCCAGCGGACTGCGTGCCAGCCAGGCCAAGCGCATCTTCGAAGCGCGCAGCATCCAGCTTCAGAAGCTTACCCACTGCTGCGGCTGCGGAGTGGGTTCCGAACACCGCACCAGAATGCCATCCACGCGATAACATTTCAATACCATGCAGCGCCTTGCCGACACGAGGGCCAACTTCGTATCCGGCCATCGCAGCTTCCAGAAATTGTCGCCCGGAAACCATAGGCTGCCCCTCAATGGCAGCCCACAAGGCGGGCAATACCAACGAGGTACTATGCAAAGGTGCCAGTGGATGATAGTCATCAAGCTCGAAGCCTTGAATGAATGTTCCATTCAGTAAGGCGGCTCCTGGAGCACTGGTTCTGGTGCCCCAGCCAACGATGGTTCGATCACCCAGGCCCTCAAACTTCTGTACTATGTTGGCAGCTGTCACCGACCAGGGTAGCCTGGCACCCACTATCGCACATGCAATACCGTCGAGCGTCAGAGCTCTGGCGCATTCTCGTGCAATGGCAGAAGTTTGGTCCAGCTCAAAAGCAGCAAGCCAGTTACAGAGAATACCGGTAGGTCCGGTGGGGTCAGTTGGTTCATTGGCTTTTTGAATAGACGAGATCATGATGAGTGTCCAGTGTGATGACAAGTAATTTGATAAAACAGCATGACCTCAAGGGTGACAAGGTTGGTCATGAATGTGTCCGCTGTTGATAGTTCCTGAATTGCTCGCGCAGTTGATTTTTGATGATCTTACCGGTCGCGCCTACCGCCATTGATTCGACAAAAAGTACGTCATCGGGAATCTGCCATTTAGCCGTCTTTCCTATGTAAAACGCTAGCAATTCCTCTCTTGTCAGCGTCGCTCCCGGCTTTGTCACCACGATGACAACAGGACGCTGATCCCATTTCGGATGAGGCACACCAATGCAGCCTGCCATTTGCACGGCGGGATGTGCCATTGCTATATTTTCGAGATGAATGGAACTGATCCACTCTCCCCCGGACTTGATCAGATCCTTGCTGCGATCGGTGATATTGAGAAAACCGTCTGCATCAATCGTCGCCACATCACCCGTTGGAAACCAGCCCTGATTCTGCGAGTCATAAATCAGTGGGTCGCCAGTTTCGTCGCTGAAATAATTCTTGATAACCCAGGGCCCCTTAACAAGCAGTTCGCCATAGGCTTTCCCGTTCCAGGGAAGTTCGTTACCCGTTTCGTCGACAATCTTCATATCTACGCCGAAGATAGCGCGCCCCTGTTTCTGTCGGATCTCGTCCTGCCTTTCGAGGGGAAGCAGAAGATGCTTGTGCTTGAGATTACACAGCGTGCCTAGCGGACTCATCTCTGTCATACCCCAGGCATGTAACACGTCAACATCATAATCCTGACCGAAAGCACGGATCATAGACGGTGGGCAAGCAGAACCGCCAATCACTGTGCGTTTGAGTGTCGAGAACCGCAGCTCGGCGGGCTTCATGTGCGTCAACAACATTTGCCAGATCGTTGGCACACCTGCAGCAAAAGTCACTTGCTCGGCTTCAATGAGTTCGTACACCGCTTTTCCATCAAGTGCCGGTCCCGGGAACACAAGCTTGCAGCCGGTTAATGCTGCAGCATACGGGATTCCCCAAGCATTTACGTGGAACATGGGTACAACCGGCAGCACCGAGTCATGCGCGGAAATATTCATTACATCAGGCAGCGAGACGGCATAGGCGTGCAGCAAAGTCGACCGATGGCTGTATAGCGCAGCTTTTGGATTACCCGTGGTGCCACTTGTATAGCACATGCTTGAAGCCGAATTCTCATCAATGCGTGGCCATACATAGTCCGATGACTGCGCACCCATCCAGCTCTCATAGCTCTGCAGACCGAACATAGCCGTGTCCGCGGGAACGCTATCGCTCTCACAGAGCGCAACCCACTTCTTAACGGTCGGACAGCGCGAGTGGATCGCCTGAACAATGGGCAAGAAGTTCACATCGAAAAACAGAATCTGATCCTCGGCGTGGTTTACAATCCATGCGATCTGGTCGGCGTGCAGGCGCGGATTAATCGTGTGCAGCACCCGACCGGATCCCGAGACACCGTAATAAAGCTCAAGATGACGATACCCATTCCACGCCAGGGTACCGACGCGGTCACCAACAAGCAGTCGCTCTGCATCCAGGGCCTTGGCCACCTGACGGGCGCGTCTCGCCGCGGCCGCCCAGGTGTATCGATGGACGTCCCCCTCCACTCGCCTGGAGACAATGACGGCGTCACCATGATGGCGTTCCGCAAATTCGATCAACGACGAGATCAATAGTGGGTGATTCTGCATTAAACCCAACATTTGATTCCTCCATTTCAATTGTGATAATCAGTCAGGGTGATCGCTTCAGCGTCTGCGTAATGGAGTGCTCCGCTAGTTTGCGCGCTCGTTCCAAGCGTACCTGAGTGCTGTGCCAGGGATCGTTGGCGTGGCTCAAAATGATGCAACAAGGTTGTCTCCTTTTCGTTTTAGTACGCTCTATGCGATCAAGCATGTGTTATATATTCAATCGTATGATCATGGCGGGAGGGTGTCGGTACGCGCTACCGTATTCCAGGCCCAGGGGCGGCGCAGGCGGTCCTTGTGTTGCCAGGCGACAATCTCAGCGTTGTGCTTTAATGTGAGGCCAATATCGTCCAGCCCGTGCAGAAGGCCCTCGCGACGCAGCACATCCACCTCAAACCGGATAGAGGAAGCACCAGAGACATGCAAGATGCATTGCTCTAAATCAACGGTCAACGGCACGCCGTCCTGGCACGCTGCTGCCAGCGTCTCTATATGTTGCAGCGATAAACGAATTGGAAGAACGCCGTTCTGGAAGCAGTTACTGTAGAAAATATCGCCAAAACTGGGGGCGATGATGCAGCGGATGCCGATGCCCTGCAATGCCCACACCGCCCCTTCCCGGGATGATCCACATCCGAAGTTCTCCCCTGCAAGAATAAAAGGGGCGCCACGAAATTGCTCCTGGTTCAGGATGAACGCCGGATCTTCGCTGCCATCCGGAAGATAGCGAAGCGCCTCCAGCGCATATGGCCCTAGCTGATCGCGTCCGAGTGACGTTAGTCGCTCGATCCGGATGATCACATCGGTATCCATGTTGGTGTGTCGCAGATAAGGTGCCGCACCGGTAACGATAGTAAATGGCTGCAGGCTCATGACATAACCTCGGACACTGCGGACACATCAACAATGACACCAGCGATGGCTGCTGCGGCCGCCATCGCCGGGCTTGCCAAATGCGTGCGGGCTCCCGGCCCCTGTCGACCAACAAAATTTCGGTTCGACGTGGACACCGATCGCTCCCGCGCAGGAATCTGCTCTCCATTCGCTGCAACACAAATACTGCAGCCAGGCTCCCGCCACACAAAGCCAGCGGCCTGAAATATCCTGTCTAACCCCTCTGCTTCGGCAGCACGTTTGGTATTTTCAGATCCGGGCACCACCCAGGCGGTGACGGACGCAGATACCTTTTTGCCGCGCACGACCTCAGCAGCAGCACGAAGATCCGTGATTCTCGAATTGGCGCATGAGCCAATGAAGACCCAATCAATGGGAGTTCCGACAATCGGCTGCCCCGCTTCCAGCCCCATGTATTCAAGTGTGGCAACCAGCGCATTTCGTTCAGCCTCGTCTTCTATGTCACAAGGGCTGGGCACGCAGCCATCCACTGTAATCGCCTGTTCCGGACTGGTTCCCCAGGTAATGGTTGGGCGCAGATCTGAAACGTCCACCTGTTCTTCCCGATCAAACACAGCATGGTCATCACTAAACAGAGTCTGCCAGTAGTCAACCGCCTGATTAAACAACTCACCTGTCGGCGCATACGGCTTATCACGAAAATAGGCAAATGTTCTGTCATCCGGCGCAATGATGCCTGTACGCGCACCCAGTTCGACGGCAAGGTTGCACAGAGTTAGTCTTTCCTCTACGGCCATCGCTTCGACAGCCGGCCCGCAGAACTCCACGACACACCCTACGCCAGCAGCCGTGCCGTATTTTCCAATAATATGGAGCGCAAGATCTTTGGCTGTCACTCCACGACCAAGCCTGCCGGTACAGCGGATGCGAAGTTGCCTGGGCTTTTGCATGCGCAATGTTTGCGTGGCCAAAGCATGGGTACTCTCCGACGAACCAACGCCAAATGCCAGCGCACCAATACCGCCATTCGTACAGGTATGACTATCGCCACAGATGACGGTCAGACCCGGAAGCACGATGCCTAGCTCAGGCCCCATGACATGTACGATACCCTGACCGGGCTGGCCAAGATCAAACATCCGGACACCCATTTCGGCACTGAGACGACTCAGATCCCCGTGCAGCTTACCACCCAGCGGAAACGTTGTAGAGATACGTCCGGGGCGACTGGACACCGCGTGATCAGGCGTTGCAAAGACCAGATCGGGGTGGTGAAGCTGCATGCCCCTATTCGCAATGCTTGCAAGTGCCGGCGGGCCTGAAAGATCATGAAGAAGGTGACGATCAATATGGAGCAGAGCCCAGCCGTCACCGAGGTCACGGACGATATGAGCGTCCCATAACTTGTCGAAAAGAGACTTCGTTCCCATCATTCCGCTACCTGCTGTCATCATCAGACGCTGTAAGGCGAGTAGCTAGTGCATTCCACTGATCAAGTCCGAACCGACGAAACACGTCGGTCACGCTGCCCTTTGCTGCGGGCGACATCATCGTCGATTTGAGTGTCGCAAGCGCCTGATCGCCTGCATCAATATTCGCCATCAACATAAATCCCGGCAGGATTGCAAGTTTGTAGCCGGCCTTTTCCGTATCACGCAAACTGTCTATCGGCGTTCGCCCCCCCGGTACGATATTCAGCAGACAAGGGCCTCGCACATACTTAGGCACATCTGCAACCTCTTTGGCTGTTTGTGGTGCTTCTACGAATGCAATATCGGCCCCTGCCGCCAGCGCGGCGTTGGCGCGCCAGATTGCCTCGTCAAACCCCACGACCGCACGAGCATCGGTTCGTGCGATGAGAACGAAAGCAGGATTCTGCCTGGCGGCAACCGCAGCACGGATCTTACTAATGAATTCTTCGCGAGACACCACGTCCTTGCCATCGGTATGTCCGCAACGCTTAGGCATGATCTGGTCTTCCAGATGAATGGCT
This sequence comes from Advenella mimigardefordensis DPN7, assembly GCF_000521505.1. Classification (GTDB taxonomy): domain Bacteria; phylum Pseudomonadota; class Gammaproteobacteria; order Burkholderiales; family Burkholderiaceae_B; genus Advenella; species Advenella mimigardefordensis. Next base: position 496,557 of record NZ_CP003915.1, on the reverse strand, counting down.
GCAACACCACGTGTCTCGTATTCCCTGACGCAACGTGTCACGTTCAGTTCATTGCCAAATCCTGTATCCGCGTCAGCGATCAGAGGAATCTGCGAAGAACGAGCCATGGCTGCAGCATTTTCGACCATCTCTCCCATGGTAAGCAAACCAAGATCCGGGTAACCCCTGGCAAGAGATGTGCCTGCGCCGGTCATGTATGCCGCGAGAAAACCGGCTTGTTCGATCAACCGTACGCCGATGGCATCATACGCGCCAGGCGCAATTAATGTTCCAGGCTTTGCGAGCAACTGTCTCAACGAATGTGCAGGATTCAAGTTAGCCTCCATAAGTTGTCTAGAGTATTGCACAACTAGTCAACTATCGTCAAGCTGTTTGATGCCAGAAATGTTGCTGTCACAGCGGTCTCGCATTTGCTATACTTTTTCCATGACAACCGAATCTCATCTTCTTCGCGCCAAAGGCACCGCGCTGCACCAACAAATCTTTCTGGTACTGCGCGATGGCATTATCCAGGGGCTATATGCGCCCGGAACAGCACTTCCCAAAGAAGAAGCGCTTGTGAAGTTATTTGGTGTAGCCCGCGCAACGGTGCGCCGTGCCCTGGCCGACCTTGAAGCAGAGGGACTGGTGCAAAGACGTCATGGCAGCGGCACGTTTGTTCGGGCCAACCTATCTACCGGAGCGAATATTGCATCCTTAAGTTTTGTGGACGAACTTCGGCAGAACGCCCAAACAACCGATGTACAGGTAATCACGGTGGAAACCGTTGCCCCACCGCCCTGGGTCAGCGCCGTGATGCAGATACCGCGAGAAGATCTGGCGGTTCGCGCCGTTCGGATGCGCCTGCTGGGAAAAACACCGGCGATGCTCACCGAAGCCTGGGTACGTCGAGACGCCGCTGTCGGCGTCACCGCCGCAACACTTAAAAAGCACGCAATGTACAAGATCGTGATGGCGCATGGCGTTGAATTTGGCCGCGTGGTACAGGAAATCAGCGCCGAGTCAGCGGATCCCTACAAGGCCGGATTGCTCCATTGCGAACTCAGCACTGCGCTGATTCGCCTGACACGCTTAATGCACGACAAGGGCGGACGGCCGGTGATGCATGTCACGGCGCATATGCTACCGCAGCACAGTCGAATCCTGATGGAAATCCCTGGTGACGCCATCGACACACTCAGTGCCGGGCATATAGTGCACGATCCTCTATTGGCAGAAACAGCTGAACCGCGAACTAAACGGCAGCAGGCCTCAAAAAAACACTAAAAGCGGCGCCTCTATTTCCGGCAGCTCCGTTCGCACAATAATTATTGACACACAAGCAAGCCGATCACCCGCCACTATTCACAACGGATCGTCAACAAAAAAAGAACTCGCATGTTTTAAGTACGTTCTACGATAGTAAACAGCAGCCATGACAGTACCTCGTGATTCGAGCTACCCCGTTACGCAGCAGAATGGTCATGGCGATTTCTGGTGAAGATTTAAATACGGTGTCTGCCAGCCATCTGGTGCATGACGTTGGATAGCGAACCATGCCAGATGTCATGGCGACTGGCTCCCGATCAAACAGACCAGCCAGCGCAATCGCATCACATTAGCTTCAGAACCTGTAACTTCTCCTGGCTTACATTTTCTGGTAAAGGTCAATTTTCTGCAGGAGCGGCTTCCATCGTTCCAGTCCGGCACTGATCGTGTCGTCCATCTCCTCCGGACTGCTTGCAGTGACTGTAAATCCCATCGCCTCCAGGCGCGACTTATTATCGACCAACGCTGTTTTTATTGCCTGATGCAGCACCTGAACCACCGCAGAGTCAACTCCGGCCGGAGCCGCAAATCCGTACCAGGTATCGGAATCGTAATCAACGCCCTGCTCCTTGAAAGTCGGCACCTCGGGCACAGCGGGATTGCGCTGTTTGCTGCCTATACCCAAAATACGAGCCTTACCGGCTGACTGAAAATTCAGCGCCGAGACCATAGGGACATAAATCATTGAGACCTCACCGCCCAGCAAAGCATTCATTTCTGCCGCACCACCTTTGTAGGGCACATGCAGAATGTGTATGCCCTCTGTATCATTTAACAGCTCACCGGCGATATGCAACGAGCTGCCGACGCCCGCCGAGCCGTACGACAGTTTCTCCGGGTTTTTCTTCGCATAGTCGACCACGTCTCCTACGGTCTTGAACTCAGAATCGTTGCGCACCACCAGCGCATTGGACACCGACACCGCCATGGTCAATGACGTGAAATCCTGTACCGGGTCGTACGATACGGACTTATATAAAGAAGGATTTACGGAGGCGATGCCATCGGTTGTCAGCATCAGGGTATAGCCATCCGGTTTCTGCTGCTTTACGTAATTGCTGGCAATGATGCCGGCCGCTCCCGGCTTGTTCTCGATGATGACCGGTTGCTTGAGCTGCTTGGAAACAGACTCTCCTATGATGCGGGCCAGCGTATCTGTACTGGCGCCCGCTGTATAAGGAACGACTATTTTTATTGGCTTGTCAGGATATGTGGTCTGGGCGTAAGCTGCCTGACTCAACGCCAGACAACCAGAAAACAGGGCTGTTGCAATTTTTCTGAAAAATGGGTACATCAATATCTCCGTTGATGAATTTACTAGTCTTTCTGTTTCTGCAGCCAGACCCATGGCCTGGCTTCACGGTCCTGCGCTTGCCAGGCACATATTTCGGCATCCTGCGTCAATGTTTGCGCAATATCGTCTCTTCCCTCGAGTAATGCGTCGCGTCTGCGCGCATCAATATCAAATTCAATGATCCGGCCATCAGGCAACCGTATCTGCTGTGTTTGCAGATTTACTGTCAGCGAGTCGCCCTGGCTGGTTCGCGCGTCGATTAATGCAACATCGCTGGCTGGTAAAACGATCGGCAAGACGCCGTTCTGAAAACAATTGTTGTGGAATATTTCACCGAAGCTCGGTGCGATGACGCAACGGACTCCCAGGCTGACCAGCGACCAGACAGCGCCCTCTCTGGAGGAGCCACAACCAAAGTTTGCTCCGGCGGTCAGTATCGGGGCATGCGCAAACATTGGCTGGTTATAGGGAAATGACGGATCCAGCTCATTGTTCTTGTCATAACGAAGTGCCTCGAAAGCATACTGTCCGAGCTGGCTTTTTTCGACCGTACTCAACCGCTCAATGCGGATGATGGTGTCAGTATCCACATTCTCCCTGCGCAGACTGGCTACCCTGCCGTCTATTATTCTGATTTTTTCCATTCAGACTCCCCTTGTGCCGGTAATGACACCGGCAAGTGCACATGCGGCGGCGACACGCGGACTGGCAAGATGCGTGCGTACTGCCGGCCCCTGGCGTCCGACAAAATTTCTGTTGGTTGTTGATACTATCCGCTCTCCCGGTCGTCCGATTTCTCCATTGGCCGCCACGCACATACTGCAACCGGGTTCCCGCCACTCAAAGCCGGCATCCCTGAACACGGTATCGAGTCCCAGCGCCTGTGCCTCACGCTTAACTGTTTCAGAGCCAGGAACGACCCAGGCGGTAACATGCTCGGCGATGTGCTGCCCTTGAATCACCTGGGCTGCTTCAACAAGATCGGACAACCTGGCATTGGTACAGGAACCGATAAAAATGCGATCCACCGGCGTTCCTGCCAGCGAGGAACCGAGAGCCAAACCCATATAATCCGCTGCGGTTTGTCTAGCGGTTCGCACGTTTTCATTTACACATTCATCAATATCCGGAATGTTCTGGTCAATGGGAATAACATGCTCTGGACTGATACCCCAGGTGATCATCTGTCCGACTTCGCTGGCATCAATGGTGACTTCGCGATCAAACCGGGCGTCGGCATCCGAATGCAACGTGCTCCAGTACTTACAGGCCTGATCCCACGTGTCTCCACGAGGCGCATATTGGCTGCCTTTGATGTATTCGAATGTCGTCTCATCAGGTGCGATGAAACCCATTTTTGCACCGAGCTCTATAGAAAGATTGCACAAGGTCATGCGCTGTTCCATGGCAAGCCGGTCAATTACAGGTCCTGCATATTCGACTGCATACCCTGTACCGACGGCGACTCCTAACCGACCGATCGTATATAGAATCAGGTCTTTAGCCGTTACTCCTGTTTTCAGCGTGCCCTCAAACCGAATTCGCATCGATTTGGGTTTGCGCTGCTTCAGCGTTTGCGTGGCCAACGCATGCGCAAGCTCAGAGGAACCGACACCAAATGCCAATGCACCGAGCGCACCATTGGTGCAGGTGTGGCTATCGCCACAAATGACGGTGAGCCCCGGTAGTACAAGCCCCAGCTCTGGCGCCATGACATGAACAATGCCATGCCCTGGCTGACCGATATCGAAAAAATGGATGTGTTCCTGCCTGGTAAGATTGTGAAGGCGCTGCCACAACTTGCCCCCCGTCTCGTATGTCCATGCATCCCTGCCAGGCGCAGACGACACAGCATGATCCGGCGTTGCAAAAACCAGCTCAGGATTATGCACGCCAAGACCGCGATGCGATAACGCATTCAGGCTTGCTGTTCCCGAAAGGTCATGGAGCAACTGCCTATCAATATGCAACAACGCCCAGCCGTTTTCATGTTGCTGAATGACATGGCTATCCCAGAGCTTATCCAGTAACGTACGCGCTTCCATTATCACGCCCTCTTCTGGTCCGTGGGCTCATCGGTCTGCACGACATCACCACGAAAACGGGTTCGCAGGGCATCCCATTCATCAGCCCGGAAGCGTTGAAAACGTGCCCGCAAAGAAGACCCTTCAGCCGACGATGGCGGCAGGCCCGTCTGAGTCAGCTGTGTCAAGGCCGATTCGCATGCATCGATCACGGCGACCGATAGCAGACTCGGCAATATGGCAAGCCGATAGCCCGCTTCGGCCGCATCGGCGAGAGATATGTCAGGTGTCTTGCCGCCCTTGACAATATTGATCAGACACGGTCCCTTTACCAGTTGGGGCACCCGCTTAAATTCCTCAAACGATTGCGTCGCCTCAACAAAAATCAGATCCGCACCCGCTTCGAGCGCCAGATTGGCTCTGGTAATCGCTTCCTCGAATGTTGTAACGGCACGTGCATCAGTACGGGCGATAATACAAAATCGATCGTCTTCACGCGCCGCCACGGCAGCGCGAATTTTCGCCAGAAAATCTTCTGTCGAAACAATTTCCTTGCCATCCAAATGCCCACAGCGCTTTGGAAAGACCTGGTCCTCAATGTGAATACCTGCCACGCCACGCATTTCAAATTCGCGGACCGCGCGCGTGACATTCAATTCATTGCCATAACCTGTATCCGCGTCTGCGATAACCGGAATCCTGACCGTTCGAGCCAGCACGCCTGCAGCCTCTACCATTTCAGTCATGGTCAGCAAACCATAATCCGGATAACCTCTGGCCGCAGACGTACCTGCGCCGGTCATGTACACAACAGGAAAGCCGGCCTGCTCAACAAGGCGGGCTGTCAGGCCATCATAAACACCTGGCGCGACCGCCATTTCCCCAGTTGCAAGGAGCGCGCGAAATTGCTCGGACGCTTTAGTCATTCTGTTTCTCCAATTAACATCAAATTCATATCCATCTTTCTGTCCATCACTCATTGTCGCCAGATACCTGTTCATTGGGTATGTAGACATTACCGCTCATAATCCGTCGGGCGGTGCGGCTAAAGCCCAAACGCGTGAACCTGACTGACTCCTGCGTCGCATCGTACGCCGCATCTGCAACGACATGCATCACCCCCAATGGATGACCAATGCGCAACGTATCGCCGTCAGTGTTTCGCGCCGTCAGATTCACAATCGTATTTGGCACTCTGGACATTGCAGCCGTGCACATTGAACCCGTTCCTGCCATGCTCTCATGACATTTATTGTAGAAAACCAGCCTCGCCCTGAGATCCATGTCGTTTTGAGCAACGGCCTTGCCATTCATATCTGAATAATCTTCAGACGGCGCAACAATAACGACCAGCGGCAGGCTTGGTGATTTTTTTTCTGCTTCTGTCCAGTCGCGGCAAAACCCGGCCAATACCGCCGCTTTGCCCCTTACTTCCTTTAGCCGGGTAAGAAGTGATGTATTTTCATTGATTTGCTCTGGCATTTCGTTGCCGGACAGCCCCAGATCCTGGGCTCGCATGAAAACGCAGGGATTAGCCAGGTCTCCCAGCGTGACATTCAGTCGGGTACCATCATCCAATCCAATGACATCCTGAGGGCTCCCGGTAGGCAGCAATCGTCCTGTTTTGGCTCCCGCGGTTTGGCGGTAATCCATGAATATTTCGGCACCCGTTCCTGGTACGCCAGGAATAGCAAAGTTGCCGTGAATTCTGGCCATTCCACCGGAGACCGGCACATGCGCAACAAGGATTTTCTGCGTATTTGTATTGAATATACGCACCTGGGTGATTGGCTCCAGAGCCTCCACCAAACCTTCATCAATGGCAAACGAGCCCACACCGGAAGAAATATTGCCGCAATTGCCGGCATAACTGACCACATCACGATCAGGCACAACTTGCGCATAGGTGTAGTCAATGTCGGCATCATCACGTTCGGACCGCTTCACAATTGCAATTTTGGAAGTAATGAGGCGGGAGCCGCCCAGGCCATTGATCTGAAGGATATCCGGACTGCCCATGACAGCTCGCAGAAAGTGATCTCTTTGTTCACCAGGCGCCGGCACATGTTCCTCATGGAAATAGAGCCCTTTGCTCGTACCGCCTCGTAGGATGACGCAGGGTACGGCCCGCTGCTCTGCTTGCGAAGATGTCGCTGATTTATTCACGGAAACTCCAGACCAAAAATGGCTATTTAGTTTTGATTTAAATTATTGTATCCCTATATTGTCCTACAATCAATGTTTATATTAGATACTACAATATCGTAGTAAAATACTTAACTGCATTTGCCGCCGTTCTCCTGTATGGGCGAGCCGGTTAACCTTTTTTCATTAGAGTCAGCATCCATGTCGGCAACACCGTCTTCTTCGTCCAAACTGCATGGCAATACGGTCGAACAACTATTCAATCAGCTAAAAAAATCCATCCAGAATGGCACTTTTGCACCAGGCCAACGCCTTGTTGCCACCGACTTGGTCAAGGATTACGGCGTTAGTCGCGGACCATTACGTGAAGCATTCCGAAGACTGGGCGCCGAAGGGTTTATTGACGTCGTGCCGAACAAGGGTGCGATTGTCAAAAAATTTTCCAGAAAGCAGATCCACGATTTGTTTTTGATCAGGCAGGTTATCGAGGGTCTTGCTGCCAGGCTCGCAACTGAAAATCTGGAAACACTCGGCCTTGAGGCAGAGCATCAAATGCTGGAACAGATCGCAAGTGGCGCCCCGGAAGAAATAGCGAACTTCTCGGAAGAGAACAGTAAATTTCATAGCACGATTCTGCGACTTTGCGATAATCAGAAGCTGCAAAGTCTGGTCGAACAAATGCAACTGCCGTTTGTCAAATTTCAAATCCGTGGCTCGCTGGATCGGGACTACATCACCAGTTCAAAGAAAGAACATAGCCAAATTGCAACAGCAATGCTTGCACACGATGCAAAACTCGCTGAGCGCCTGATGCAAAAACACCTGGTCAATGCAGCCGAACGGGTAATGAAATTACCCGATATTTTTCCTTAAAGAAACAGGCTTTGAATAAGACTCGTGATTAGTCTTGCGACGACCAATATTTATCCAGCAACGTATTGAGCTGTTTGCTTTCCTGCTCCACTTCGCGCTGGAACACGTCGGGGGCATTGAACACAGGCTTGCCGCCCTCAGCCCGTATTTGCGCCTGCAGACCTTCGTCGACTGACGCTGCCTTGACCGCGTCCACAATGCGTTCAAAAACAGGCTCTGGCGTTTTTTTGGCAACCAGGAGACCGTACCACGTCTCGCCCAGTACCGGATATTTAAGCTCGGCCAGTGTCGGAACGTCGGGCAACTGATCGAACCGTTCTGTCGATCCTACCGCCAGCGGCCTGAATGCACCGCCCTTAATTTGCCCCAGACTCGATGTGACGGCAGGAACCGCCATTGCAATATGCCTGCCCAACACATCGGTCATCATCGGCGCCGTCCCTCGATAGGGGATGTTAACGGCATTGGATAGTCCGACTTCAGCCATTAACTGCTTGCCAATGAGCTGCGCATACGCACTTCCCGAGCCCCAGGCACACTCATTGGACTTGCACCACGCCACATACTCCTCAAAATCATGTACCGGGAGCTTTGCAGCAATACCAAAGACCAATGGTGAAGTCTGAATTTTCGAGACATAACGAAAATCATTCACAACATCGATTTTGTTGTTCGGCACGGTTTTATCCCACAACAACATCTGACTGATCTGAAACAAGAGGGTGTAACCATCGGCTGGCGCATTGAGCACACGCTGAGTGCCAATCTGTCCTTCCGCGCCGCCTGCGTTTTCCACAACCACGGGTACTTTCCAGTAATCTGACAAAGCACGGGCCAGCTTCCGTGCAAGCGCATCTGTTCCTCCTCCCGCTGGATAAGGCACCATGACAGTAACGGGTTTATCGGGAAACGCAGCAATAGCCGCCGTTATCACCCCCAGAGTTCCACTAAGCGTCAGAAATAATATTCTCGAACATTTCTTAAGGTTCATATACTTGTCTCCAATCATTGATTTTTAGGCCGCATCTTTTTCAGAATAAACGCGCCAATATTTTTTTAGAAATGAGTTACAACGAGGGCATTTCATATATCCGCTGAAGATACTGCTTTGATTGCCCCTCTCCCAGTCTCATCACCGCATCACATAACTTTGTGCCATCGACGTTGCTGTTGCCCCATGCCAGACAATCTTTCACCTTTCGCAACATGTCGCTATCTGACATGGGCGCATCCGCTGAACCTCGCAATATTTCATTTTTCTGTGTATATGTGGCCATATTTTTTGTACGAATACTCACTTCTGCCCAACGCGGTGTGGGGGGAGCATCCGTCTCCATGACGGTCATACGTTGCATCAAGGCTCTGACCGAAGACCTGCCAACCGCAGCATCGGTAAAGCTCGACAGACAAACCTGTCCGTCAAGCAGCATGGCCGCAATTCCGTATTGCATACTGAACTTCCCTTCCAGCGCTTTTTCCGGCATAGGGTGCACAAGAGGAATCAAAGCGCCTGCACTCGTTCGCACTGTGACTGACTCTATATCGTCGCTATGGATCGCATCTTTCGCCAGCAAGTCTGCAAGCGCATCCAGCGCCCGGTGCGTGGCATAACACATTGGATATTTTTTTACGTCCACACCAATACGCTCAAACTCCAGCGTTTCTTTTCCAAGCGACGCGAGCTCATGACCGACATCTCTATCTTGCGCATAAAGGGCAAAATACCCAAAGGCGCCGTCCAATGCTTCCGGTGAAGACTCGAAACCCGCCTGGGCCATCAGGACCGCACGTACCGCTGCTGCATTCGCATGACCTGCCTGAAACGATTTGGCCTGCGTTCCCACGTTCTGACGAATACCGCCAGCCTGGGCTACTGCCAAACCTATGGCGTGACTGGTTTGAGCAATACTGAGCCCCAAAAGATGCGCACACGCTGCCGTCGCACCGATAATCCCGATAGACGCCGTGGTATGCCATCCGGCCGCATACTGTGAAATAGCGAATCCACGTGACAGCTTGAGCATTACCTCGAAACCCACAATATATGCACTGGCCATTTTGACAGCGGGCAGATCTGTGCATTCCCCAATCGCAGCCAATGCAGGCCACAGAACAACGCTGGGGTGACCACGCAAGGGACTGCTTACATCATCATAGTCAAGCACATGCGCCGCGATCCCATTGACGAGTGCGGCGACTTCCGGTGACGCTTTGCGTTGTGTACCCCAGACGGTTGTGACGCCTGGCAACGCTGAACCTGATGCGTCCAAATACTGTCTTGCCGCCTGGCTGGCCGGTTCGCTTTGCCCCCCAAGCGCCACCGCATATGTATCCAAAAACGTCGACGCAATTCGTATGACCAGGCTTTCCGACAGGCTTTCACTGGAAAATCCATTGGAAAAGTTGGAAATCAGGTATTGAGCGTTCAATTTAACTACCTCTCTTGATTAAAAGCACTTTCACCACATCAGATATGTGATGAAAGTTCATTCATTATTGTACTACAATATATTAGTACAATAATTTTCATAAAACAACTATGAATGCCTGAACAAGACAGAAGCAGCGTATGTTTGCTATTACCGTGAGACGGTTAGAGATTGCGGATGAAATTTAGAGGCCATTCCATATCGGCGAGCACGAACGCCCTCCGCAGAGCAGTACCATGGCCCACTCAGCGCTTGACCTGCAGGCAAAATGCGAACTCACCTGGGCTCAATCTTCACCCCAATATCTGCGAGCGGACCAAAATACAGGCTGCTGATCACCAATGCATGTACGCCAGTGGCCGCATAAGCCGCCACGCTATCCTGGCGACTACTGCCGACCGCTAGCAGTTTCAGATGTGGCCATTCTGCCTGCAACAGCGGGCACCATTGACGAAGCGGGTCGGGTTCAACCTTGTCAAACTGCAGTACATCGAAAAGAAGGTTTTCAGCAGATGCTGCTGTGGTGATTGGCAGAAGGTCTAACTATGCAACGGCGATAGATAGAGGATATGGGCATCAGAATACCGTTCAGCCCGGCCAAGTTAACGCCGCGGCCCTGCAGCCTGCCCAACCGACCATTGCACCACCTCCTGGGTAAGCTGGTCGGTCGCCATCCCAAACGTCTGAACGATCTCTGGTACCTGCTCTCCTGCAGCCGGCTGGGCAATTGAGAAACGACGGCTGGCAACAGTGCGGCGGGCCGAGGGGGAAATCAGATCGGCATCCAGCTGAATCACCACGACCGGGCGATTCTCCCGGTATTCCACTTGAAATTGACGCAAGTCGCTGCGCAACTCCAGATCGGGCGACAGGCCCTCCGCTTCGCGGATAACAGACCTGATCCGCCCGTCTGCATAAAACCCATCCAGGAGACGATCACGGAGCATGACCGGCGCAGGATCTATCCACTGCGCCCCCTTATAAACATTGAGCTGGTTATCCTGACGAATCACCATCATACGCAGGCCTTCCAGCATGCGCCCGCCATGCGGGGTACTAACCTGCAGGGAATGACCAATGGACGCGCCGCTATGCTGCGGCGCTATCAGCGTGGTTGGCGGCAAACGATAATTATCACGGCTGGGGGTTTCCGGCAGGATAGAGCATGCGCCCAGGGCGCTTAATGCGCAGGCGATGGCTAGTGGTCGCCAGTTGCTGAGGATGCGTTTCATGGCTGGAACTCCTTGATGGTTTTTTGACCGAACAGGTACGCGCTGGGGTTTTCCTGCAACTGGCCGGCAATGGCGCGAATCGCTGCCAGCGCGCCACGCAGTTGCTGCAAAGCCGGGCCCAGTTCATTCAAGCCCTGCATGCCGCTGTTCAGCGCCCCCCGATTGGCACCCAGCAATCGTTCCACCTGTGCGCTGGTTCGTTCCAGCGACACCATTGCCTTACGGACACTGGTCAGCATGGCCCCACCCTGATCCGTGAGCAAACGATCGGCACTGCCGATAAGCGCATTGGTCGACTGCAATGTGGTCTGTGCATCACGCCCCGCTTGCGTCAGCTCTTTCATCAATGTGGATACCTGCCCGTCTGGCTGGGCCAGTGAACCTGTCAGGCTTTCCACATTGGCCAGCGTGCGACGGATGTTCTCGCTATTTTCGGGTGTGAGAATCTGCTTGGCATTCAGCACCAGCTCATTCAGGTTGCTCATCATATCGCCCCCGCCCTCGAATAATCGGGACAGAGGGGAACGACTGGCAATAATCACCGGATCTTCCCCATCTTCACCCACAAGCCGCGGACTGTCGGGTGTGCCGCCAGACAATTGAATCGCGGCTACGCCGGTAATACCGGTCACAGCCAGAATCGCGCGGGTGTCGGTCTTGATCGGGATCCTGCCTTCAACCCGAATCCGTGCCAGTACCTTGCTTGGATCCTTTTCATCCAGCGCCAGCTCGGACACATCCCCCACCTTGATGCCACTATATTGCACAGCACTTCCGCGTGACAGACCGCTAACCGCCTCATTGAAAACGACTTTGTAATAGGTATAGGACAGATTCGAATCAGGCCTGCTGAGCGCCAGTGCCAGCAAAAGCGCACCCGCCGATAAAATAACCACAAACAGGCCTATCAGAACATGATGTGCACGTGTTTCCATCTAGATACGCTCCTGCGTAAAGGCTTCTTTTGCCTGTTGCGCCGCCCTTCCCCGGGGGCCATGAAAATATTCCTGAATCCAGGCATCGTCGGTTGCCGCCACGACGTCGATGCGATCGGCCACCAGCACCTTTTTCTGCGACAGCACGGCAACGCGATCACATATGGCATAAAGCGTATCCAAGTCATGTGTCACCAGAAAAACCGTGAGGCCAAGTGCATCGCGCAGCGTCAGAATCAGTTGATCGAAGGCCGCTGCCCCTATCGGGTCCAGTCCGGCCGTGGGTTCATCCAGAAACAGAATACCCGGATCCAGCGCCAGCGCACGCGCCAGAGCCGCGCGTTTGACCATACCGCCCGACAGTTCCGACGGAAATTTTTGCGCGGCGTTGGCGGGCAATCCTGCCAGGGCGATTTTCATCTGAGCCAGGCCTTCAGCCTGCTGCCGATTCAGGCCGGCATGTTCGATCAGCGGTAACGCGACATTCTCTATGACGGTTAATGAAGAAAACAATGCCCCCTGCTGAAACAGCACGCCCAGCCTGCGTTCCACCTTCGAGCGCGCCAGTTCGTCCAGCGCACTCAGGTTCTGCCCAAACACATGAACATCCCCGCTTGTGGGACGTCGCAGGCCGACAATACTTCGCAGCAACACCGATTTCCCGGTGCCCGATCCACCCACGATACCGAGGATTTCTTTCTTATACACATCCAGATCCAGACCTTCATGTACCGCATGGCTGCCAAAGCGATTGACCAGGCCGCGTACCTGGATGACCGCCTCCTCCTTTTGTGTCGTTCTGGAGTCTGCCGTCGCTACCATCCCATCTCCATATAGAACAGGGCGGCCACGGCATCCAGAAAAATCACCACAAAAATGGATTGCACCACGCTGGAGGTGGTATGTTCGCCAACAGACTGCGCACTGCCGCTAACCAGAAAGCCTTCATTACATCCAATCGCGGCGATCAAAAATGCAAACAGGGGCGCTTTGGCCATGCCCAGCAGAAAATGGCTGATACCGATATTCTGCTGAATCATGGCAATGAAAAGTGTGGGTGAAATATCCAGGGTGGCCGCGCAGACTACCGCCCCGCCGGCCATGCCCGCCACCATACCCACAAACGTGAGCAACGGCAGCGAGATCATCATCGCCAGCACGCGGGGTATCACCAGCAGCTCAGTGGGGTTTAAGCCCAATGCACGTAGCGCGTCGATCTCTTCATTGGCTTTCATGGAGCCGATCTGCGCCGTAAAGGCACTGGCAGTGCGACCCGCCATCAGAATCGCCGTCAGCAGTACGGCAAACTCACGCAAAAAAGAAAATGCCACCAGATTGACGGTATAAATACTGGCGCCAAAACTCTCCAGAATCGTCGCCCCCAGAAACGCAATCACGGCCCCCACCATGAACGTGAGCAGCGCCACGATCGGCACCGCGTTCAGACCCGTTTCCTCTATCTGCGCGACCATTGATGTCACGCGCCATTGGCGGGGATGCAGCAGATTGCGCAGGAGCGCCTCCAGAATCACGCCAATAAAGCCGATCAGGGCAACCGTTTTGGTATAGAAACGCTCGGCTCCCTCACCGATACGCGCCAGCACATGTCTTATGGCTCCGACCCGGCTTGGGCTCCGATCTGCGTCAGGATCATCCTGAGACAAAGATAAAGCAACCCGCGCGAGCAAGGCCAGCCGCTCTGGCGACAGGTGCGTCTGCTGTGCATCCAGGCTGCGAATCATATCGGGTCCCAGCAACCGCACCAGCAGTTGCGCACCCGCCGTATCCAGTTCGTCCAGGGCAGCCAGATCACACGTGTTTATCACTGGCTTTTGCGCCAGCACCCTGGCAACGCCATCGCTGATCTGCGCATAGTTGGCAAGCGTCCACGCACCACGAGGAATGGCTTGCTGCGCATTCAGACTTAAAAACGACGAGCTCGCGGCGTCACTCATGATCCGGTCTGTCCCTGGATCATGAGTGCTCCCGGCCAATAGTATGGCGTTTGTATTTCAACATCACAATCGTGTTCAACAAGGCTGGCTCTCGGTGATTGGAAATAGGGATATTTGATATATTATTGTATCAATCAAAGCAAATATGTTTAATTTCAATTGCTATTCTTATTTTGATCCTAACCCTGGGTGGCTAACTGCCAGGCATTTCAGCGGTCATGGAATTACTAGTTTATCCTGTAATTGAATTATTAGTTTATCGTGTAATTCCGTGGCCGACGCCAGCCTTCTTTCGGCCAATTCGCCCCTGTATTTTCATCCATTTATCTCTATCTTCGTTCTTTTCGATAGCAATTCGCAACGATTTCTCACTGGCAACTTACCCGCCAACTGCTGACAGCTTCTAACACCTGTTGCACAGGTAAACGTCATTCAAGCACGCCGGTGCCTGTGTGGCATGTCGTCCGCACTTTCATGTCAGTTGCAATTTTTATTTTGACAACGGGTGATTGACCGGTTAATATCTGCCTATGCAATTAATTGTCCCCTTACCCTTCGATTAATTGCTTCGCCCTTCCGGGTTTGTTTGTCGCCCGGCGGGGCGTCACTTTTTCTGCCCTCGCAAAACCATCGCGGAAGCATCAAAGCATTCTCCCCCATCCAGGCACCGGTCATCATGAAAAAAATATTAGCCCTATCCGCTATTCTCCTTGCACTCTCCGGCTGCGGCGTTTACCAGGGGTATTACAAGGGTGCGCCCCCGATGCCGGCCGATGCACCGCCACCCACCTCGCTGATGTCGGAATAAGTCGTCGTTGTTGGCCACGTAATCACCAGCAAACTGCCAATAACCAGCCCGACTCCAATCCAGCCTGCCATGTCAAGGCGCTCGCCCACAATCACAACGGCCAGTACCGCGGCCACGGCCGGTTCCGACAGGGTAATGGCGGTTGCGGTACTGGCGCTGATCCGTGCCAGGCCGTAGCCAAAGCAGACATACCCCAAGAACATGGGCACCAGTGCCATATATGCGCCGACACCAAAATTCGTCACAGAAGCCAGCAGGGGTGCCCCGGTCACAATCAGCACAGGCATGAGCATGAGCCCGCCAATACCAAACATCGAACCCATCACCGCCCTGGAAGGAAGTGTTTGCTGCATCATCCGCCAGGCGGCCCAGGAATACAAGGCATAGGTAAACCCGGCGGCCAGACCAAGCAAAACGCCCGCAAATGTTGATGACGCCAAACCGTTATGGCTGTGCCCGCCGCCTTCAGCAAGGCAAATCAGCACCATACCAATCAGTCCAAATGCCGCACCACACGCCCAGCGTTTGGTAAGACGTAATGCGTCCATTCGATTTTCGATAAGTGCTGACAATAGCGGCGCAGAACCAATCGTCACAACGGTTCCGATCGTCACACCGGCAAGACGCATGGATGCGTAGAACGCCAATGGGTAAACGGCGACGGCAAGCGCCCCCACCACAAGCAATCGCCATTGACGAAGTAAGTGGGCTCTATGTTTTGCGATCACACTATATGCGATGGCTGCCTGTAATAATCCCCCAATACCCATCGCTGCCGAACCAATGGCAGCAGCACTGACATCAGGCGCAAAAGAGGCCGCAGTCCCCGTTGTTCCCCAGAGGATAGCCGCAATCAAAACACTCAACACACCTGACAAACGGGCATTAGCGCTGGCAATCACTGCGACTCCATCATTTTTACAGCCATTTCCCTGGCCTGAACCAAACGATTGCTCTGCCCTTCCAGACCTGCCCGCGACATTGCGCCTTCCAGCAAAAAGGAAAAGAGCGTTGCCCATTGCGCTGCCTGCTCCGCGTTCCCCTTGAGATAATCGGTGAGGTGATTTCTTAAAATATCTTCTACCTGCTCTTTGTGTCTGCGCACCGCCGCCCGGCCTGGCGCATCCGCAGGCAGTTCGGCAGCCGCATTTAACAAGCCGCATCCCCTGAAACCGTGCTCATAGGCAAACTCGGCATGGTCCTGATAGGCAAGAAACACGCTCAGAATCTTATCCTTAGGCGTACTCACCTGCTCCACCCGATTTCTGTAAAGATCCAGCCACTCCGCATGCCTGAACTCGATATACGTGGTTACCAACTCCGCCTTCGAGGAAAAGTTGTTATATAGGCTTTTCTTGGCAACTCCAGCTTTTTCCACAATGCGATCAATACCAGCCGCCGCAATTCCTTCGTTGTAGAAAAGACCAGTCGCGGCCTCCAGTAAACGGTCCCTGGCGCTTTTCTTCGGCTTCTTTAATGACGGTTCCATATGGCTCAATGCAAAATAAAAGTAGGTAGTCTAGTATACCTACTTTTTAGATAAATGCAAAAATTTCAATTCCATTGGTTAGCAATCTTGGCGGGAACATAGATCCCAGGCATCAAACAGGTCGTCAGGCCGATATTTTGTTCAATCAGGCAAGCGTTAAATGGGTTTTTGATATGGTTTGTCAGCTTCGGGCGGTTATGATGGATCGGTGGGGATCCATACACCATTTCATTTGCAACCCCAGAGGCATAGGAAATAAATGATGATTGAAATAGGACTGGTAATATACCCCGGCGCGCAGCTGGCTGCCGTGCTGGGGCTGACCGACCTGTTCGGTGTAGCTAACCGGATTGCAGTGTCTTGCCGGAAAACAGATGCGCCTGCCGTAAGAGTAACGCACTGGCGTCAGGACAACACCAGCGATGCGCCACACTGTGTATTTGACAGCTGTCCGGAAGAGCCTTCAGGCAACTTGTCCGCTTTGATTGTGCCTCCCACACTGGGCGAGCCCATCAGCACTAAGGAAGCCGCCGCGCTGACCACCTGGCTGCGAGACCATCATGCCGATGGCGTGGCATTGGGCTCGGTATGTGCCGGTGCATTCGCCCTGGCCGCCACCGGCCTGATTGACGGCCGAAGAATAACCACTCACTGGTCCTATGCCGATATGCTGCAACAGCGCTTTCCGGCGCTCTCGGTGGATGCAGATCAATTGATTATCGATGATGGCGACATTATTACAGCCGGTGGCCTGATGGCATGGACTGATCTGGGATTGCGCCTTGTGGACCGATTTTTGGGGCCGACGGTGATGATAGAGACGGCGCGCGTCCTGCTGGTGGATCCGCCAGGCCGCGAACAGCGCTACTACAGCGTTTTCTCGCCCCGTCTGACGCATGGCGATGCCGCAGTGCTTAAGGTACAGCATTGGTTGCAGGCAACGCAGGCCGCCGATGTAGCGCTGAAAACTCTGGCTGCGCAGGCCGGTCTGCAGGAGCGCACATTCCTGCGTCGCTTCCAGAAAGCAACCGGCATGACCACCACTGAATATTGTCAGCGACTGCGCGTGGGACGAGCCAGAGAATTGCTGCAATTTAGCAATACCTCTATCGACCGCGTGGCCTGGGAGGTCGGTTACAGTGACCCCGGCGCCTTTCGCAAAGTATTCGCACGTATCGTCGGCCTCTCGCCCGGCGACTACCGGCGGCGCTTCAGCGTAGGACAGGGTGCGGGTAAATAGGGTAAATAGACAGGCCGACCACCTGCCACACACCCAAGGCGCGATATGTCGATTACAACCTCGAAGTTGTCGTTCGCGCCACTTCTAAATATGCCCGATCCCGGCGAAGATACAGACTTTCCCACCTTTGATCAGGAGAAGCGACAATGAAGCAACGTGGTCTTATCGTCATCGATCTGCAAAACGAATACCTGCCTACCGGTAACCTGCCATTATCTGGCATAGAAGCCGCTGCGGCCAACGCCGCCAGGGTCATCGCCGACGCCCGGGCGAAAAACATTCCGGTCTTTCATATCCGTCACGAAGCAACCGCTGCCGACTCCCCTATTTTCCGCCCCGGCACCCCTGCCGTCGACATACAGCCAGCAGTCGCCCCGGTAGACGGAGAACCTGTTATCGTGAAGAATCATATCAATTCCTTCCGCGAGACCGATCTGCGGCAACAACTTGATGCGCGTGGTGTTGAAGAAGTGATCATTGTAGGCGCCATGAGCCATATGTGTGTGGATGCCTGCGTACGAGCAGCGGCCGATATGGGGTATCCGGTCACAGTACTGCACGATGCCTGCGCCACGCTGGATCTGAGCTTCAATGGCGTGACTGTGCCTGCGGCTCATGTGCATGCAGCACTGATGGCTGCTTTTGAATTTGGTTATGGTACGGTAACGTCGACGCAGGCGTATCTAGCGGTGTAGTCAACGTCAGTTGCCTCAAACCGGCAAGCCGCTCCTGACGTTCCGAGCGTGGCTTGTTGGATTCTCATACGCTCATACATAGCCTGGTATCAATAAGTCATTAATAAGCCAAAACATTAATAAGCCAAAAACCGGCCCGCAAATATCACGCCCGTCCAGCTTGTCGCCGATACCACCGCTGCTATTTTCGGCTGAATGGGCGAAGCAACGCCTATGTCCCATTCAGTCACGTTGCGGTAAATTTTCAAATGAAATATCAGAATATTTATTCCCGCGACAACAATCAGGCCGAACTTCCAGGGCGCAGCTGCGCTGGATCCCACAGCGTTGGCAATAGCAGTAAACATCAGTGCTCCTGTCAGGACAACAATTACAAACCCGACACGGGCGAGCGGCAGTAAATACCGCAAGACCACCGTGACGGGCAGGTTGCTTCGCCCCACCCCCAGCAGACGCAGATCAACGCCAATAATCGGCCCCACCAGCAGCGCAATCCCAAGAACGTGCAAACTCATCAGTATGGGATAGAGATACGGCGTGTTTCTTACCGTATCCCCCAAACCGGATTGCTCTATGGTATTTAACGTCGCATCCAGCCAACCGGGACTGCCTGGCATAGTGTTCCCTTGTATTATGGGTTAGATAAACCTGACTTACGGCGTCGCTTTTGAAGCGGGCTCGGGCGCACGAGGCAATGCGGTCAATTGCTGCCAAACGCCCTGGCCATTGGCCAGCCAAAACATCATGGGACGCAGTTCCTCATCTTCGCCTGAATTCAGGTAGCCCACCACTTCGATGGTCTCTCCTTTTTCCAGTGGTCTGTTCAAGCCCCAGCGTTCCATCCAGGATGGGCCGGCAAGTATCAGACGCAGCTCCTTATGCTCGCCCGCGTAAGGTCGCGCCGATTCCATCGTGGCGCGACCATTCGTTGCATCAGCACCCTGTGGCAATTCCCTCTGCAGCCAGCCATCGGGCAACGCCGTCCTCTCAACATTAAAGCGCACTTCGCTGTGCGGGTTGCCCCAGCGAACCTGGGTTATGGTTCCGGCCGCGTAGTATGCATGCCGGGTATCAAACGAACTCCAGCCATGGTGTGCACTTGCCGGGGCGATGCTGACCAGTGCAAGCACGAAGGCAGCGATAGAGGTAATAAATTTCAATGACATAGGGTTTCCTATCGAAGGTGTGAGTATTTGCCTCAAGTGGCTGAGGATGAAGGTTGTAAAAACAAACTGGCCAGCGCCGTGAACAGCGCAACGCCAGCGGCAAGAAATAAGCTTTGATGCACGCCGCTCATAAAGTTGGTCGATTGCGCCAGCAGTGCGCCGAATATCGCAACCGCAAGTGCTCCGCCCATCTGACGACTGGTGTTGAAAACACCACTGGCTGTACCCGTCAACATTGCCGGCACGCTGTTTAACAACACCGAGGTAACAGGCGGCGCAACAAACGGCCCCGCTATGCCGACTAACAGCATGAGTACAGCGATCAGCCAGACGGGTGCCGATTCAGGCAACATGGCAACCGCAGTCAGCCCTATGGTCATCGACATCAATCCGGTAAAGATCATGATCCGGGCACTGAAACGTTGAACCAGATGTGCACTGAAGGGGGTGAAAACAAGACCGATCAGCATCATGGGTAAGAAAGCAACCCCTGTACCCATGGCCGACAGCCCGCGATATTGTTGCAGATACAGGCTCATCACAAACGGCAGCCCGAAATAGCCCACCATGAAGGTAAAACCAATGACGGTTGCTATTTTTGCATTGCGTGAACGCATCAGCTCAGGCGGTATCATGGGGTGCGCTCGCAATCGCTGCAGAACAAAAAATGCGCAAATGGCAAGCACCGTTATGATGAGTGAAATAAGGACGGAAGGTGCTGCCAGCCCTTCGCTACCCACCTCAATCGCGCAAAAGGTGAGCGCACCCATTGCCAGTACTGCAGCGACCAGTCCCCATCCATCAAAGGGCGCGATGCGAGGGATGGAAGGTCTGGTTCGCGTCAGAAAAGCCAGTGCGATAAGCCCGACAGGCAGGTTAATAAAAAATATCCAGCGCCAGTTGATCAACGTTAACAGACCGCCGATCACCGGGCCCGACGTGGCCGCGACCGAACCGCCCAGCGCCCACATCGCGATCGCTTTACCACGCGTGATGGGATCCGGATACGCCTGACGGATTAATGCCATGGAAGACGGCATCATGACCGCCGCCCCTAATCCCTGACAGAACCGGGCTGCAACCAGCATCGGCAGGCTCGGAGCCAGTCCACATGCAATCGACGCCATAATAAAGACAATCAACCCCAGTCCGAAAGCCCGCCGGGCACCGATTCTATCGGTCAGCACACCGGCAGACAACAGAAAGGCAGCGAACAGGAGTGTATAGGAGTCAACCACCCATTGCAGGCCGCTGACCGTCGCAGAAAATTCTTTACCCACAGTGGGTAAAGCCACATTAACAACCACTGCATCCAGGGTAATAATGAAAAAGCCAAGTAGGGAGGCAGCTAATGTTGATCCCGCACTGCCGTCATTCGACGTTGTTTTATTGGTCATGAAGTAATCACAAATGTTATTCCGCAGCCGCCAGACGCAGCTTGAGCATTGCCGCTACGGATGTAGAGCGAGATCAGTGCATTCTCTTGCGGGAAGCCTATCCTTGGCTGACGCCAAGGTGCCTGTCAAGCGCAGCACGCGTGCGCTGGGCAGCATCTGCGTCTACCTGTTCGGACAACACATCTGCCACCTGGCCTAGCTGCTCTTTGGAAATACCCACGTTCATACTGATTCGCAGATGAGATTGAAGCTGTGAATCCACACCGGAGAGCGCCGCCAACGCGCCAACGGTCGCCAGTTCACGGCTTTGCCAGTCCAGATTGTCGCGCGCAAAAATATCGCCAAAGAGATGTGTTTTCAGATAGACACCAATGGCTGGTGCAAAATCGAACAAGGCTCCGGTGACGGGTGCGCCGGATAGTTTGGTCTGATTCGCCGTGCCCTGCGCCAGCAGTTCCTCACCAACCGGGATCGCGCCCGGTTCGCTGCCAACCTCATCCTGAATGCCGCGCTGCTTGCGGTCATTCACCACTTTCATGAACTCGCCCAGTGCATTCAGGCTACGAGGAAAACCAGCGTAAGCATAGAGCTGAACCAGAATCTCCTTGATATCATTAACGGCCAGCCCCGCATCCAGTCCCTGGACAAGCGCCTCGTTCAGTTTTACCAAGTCGCCTGTTGCCGTGAATGCTGCAATAGGAATGATTGACAACTGCTTTTCTGTCAGTGCCTGATCTTTATTCATTGCCTGAACCTCGTCAGAAGGGGTGGCGAGCACCGGCGCCTGATGCAGCGCCAGCCCCGTACTAAGAAACAATGGCAAGAGCATAGAAGCCAGCCTGCCCGAGCCGGTTTTATTGCGCGCTGTATTGCTCATCACTGACCTTCTCCATCCAATCAACGTTCTTGCCGTTTTCCGTACCTGTTACTGCAATGTGCGTCATCGCTGTGGTTGCTGCTGCGCCATGCCAATGTTTAACGCCGGGCGGGCACCAGATCACGTCGCCCTCTTTGATCTCCTGTACTGGCTTACCCCATTCCTGGGTCAGTCCTGTACCGCCTATGACCACCAAATGCTGGCCTTTAGGGTGGGTATGCCAGGCGGATCGTGCACCGGGCTCGAATGTCACTTTACCGCCAGACGCGTTAATCGCCTCATTCGCGGGCCACACCATCTCTACGCGAACAGTGCCGGTAAAATAATCAGAGGAACCGGCCGACACAGCTTGCGTGCCTGCCCGGGTGATTGTTTGTTCCGCTTCCGTTTTTTCCGCAAGAGGGTCGGCATCGGCGGCCAGGCCAGGCCAGGCCAGGCCAGCAGCAGGCTGCATGCAGGCCATACACATCATTGTCCTGAACATAGAGATTTTCATAAAGAATCCTTTCAAAATTTGATATCCGATATTTCGTATTTCAATTGAAAAAGTCGCGAGTTCGCATTCACTTAGCCACTTGATATCAACTGGAAAATCGGATGAAATAGGCATTTTCCAGAAAATGCACTAATTAACGGAAATGTCAGCTGATAAGCCAAACGCGATATCGAATGTGGAAATATCAGTATAAATACCTATGAATTTCATGGGTAGACTGCAAAATACGCATGCCGTGGTGTGTATAATTCACCAATCATGAAAGAAAATCTTAATGATCTGAAGATTTTTGTCGCTGTCGCGCAGGCGCACAGTTTTACCCGCGCGGCGGCTCAACTGGGCCTGTCACGCTCCGCACTCAGCCACGCCATGCTCGCCCTGGAAGCCAGACTGGGCGTCCGGCTTTTTATCCGCACCACGCGCAGCGTTTCAACCACCGATGCCGGCACCCGCCTGCTCAGTACCATTGCCCCCCATTTAGACGGGATTCAACAGGGGCTTACATCCCTGACGTCCTTACGTGAAAAGCCGGCAGGCACGGTGCGGATTACCGCGCACGACCATGCAATCACAACTGTGCTATGGCCTCGTCTTCAGCCGCTACTGCGCGACTACCCCGACGTTAAGATAGAACTGAACGTTGACTATGGGCTCACAGATATAGCGGCACAAAGCTTTGACGCAGGCGTACGCTCCGGCACCCGGGTTGACAAGGATATGATTGCAGTGCGCATCGGCCCGGATTTGCGCATGGGTGTCGCCGGCTCTCCGGAATATTTTCAGGGAAAATCCTTACCGGAACTGCCTCGTGACCTGACCGACCATAGCTGCATCAACTTAAGACTTCCTACGCATGGCGGGCTTTATGTGTGGGAGTTTAAGAAACAGGATATCCCTGTGAACGTGCGCGTTGACGGTCAGGCGATTTTTAATAACACTTTTCTGATGCTGCAGGCGGCTCTGCAAGGCGTGGGGCTTGCCTACGTTCCATTCGATATGATCGAACCGCATGTAAAAGCGGGACGCCTGGTATCTGTGCTGGAAGACTGGTGCCCGCCTTTTCCGGGCTACCACCTGTATTATCCTTCTCGTCGCCACGCCTCACCGGCACTTAATCTGGTTATAGAGGCGCTTCGATATCGGCCACAGGGGGATGAGCGGGCGCGGACGGGGGAAAAGAAATAATGATACTTATACGGAATAAGTCCGAACGTTCCTTAGGCATTAGATAAGGTTCGCCAGCACCGGGCTTCTTCAACCTAGCTTCTCAGTGATGATTGCATGACGCTTTGGGCTCACTCCCTCTCCCCATTATGGCTACCTCTCCATGCCTCCTTCATTTTCTGCAGTTCAGATATTCAATTTCCCTGCATTGTGACGCGTATGGCGTCCACGTATTATTGACCGCTAGTTCAAACATAAAAATTGTGGACGTCGCCGCGCATACCGGCCTGGTTATTTGATACACGCGAACCCGCCCGGTCGCGACTTGCCGGCTAACGCGCACTGCCTCCACAATTAAAAAAGGAGAGACGGATGAAGTTCAGCCATATGGTTTTGGGATTATCGTGCCTGGTGACAGGCCTTACTGTTCAAGCACAGGAACATGTCGCGGGGTATCCCCAACGATCCATATCGCTTTCAGTACCATATGGTAGCGGCGGTTCTACAGATGGCATAGCCCGGCAATTTGCCAGACTTTTAGAGGCCGAGCTGGGTCAGCCTGTCGTCATCCTAAACCAGCCCGGCGCGACCGGCACCCTGCAAATGGGCAATCTGGCCCGTGCGAAACCAGATGGGTATACCATCGGGTTTTACTCGTACAGTACCGCGACCTTCACCTCGCAGTTGTTAAAGGTGCCGTACAAAAGGGAGGATTTCGAATTACTGGGCGGCGTGGCCGAATTCAGCTATGGCATAGTGGCCAGACCCGATTCGCCTATCAACAATATCAACGATATGATCGCCAAAGCCAAGTCTGACGCCGGCGTGTTTTATGGCGTCACCGGCGCTCCGAACAATTTCCCCTTTTTGCAGCTGCAAAAGGTGACCGGAGGCAGGTTTGATCAGATCACCTACAAGTCGTCAGCAGAATCCATCAATGCGGTTATCGGTGGATTTGTTGACGTAGCCTTGCAGGGACCTTCTGAATACGTTGAGCTGGTTAAGGCCGGCAAACTCAAAGTCGTCGCATCTGCAAGCAACTACCGGCTGCCATGGTTTCCAGATACACCAACAATCAAGGAACAGGGGTTTGATTTCGGTATCACGGGTATCATCGGCATAGCCGCGCCCAAAGGCATTCCCGAAGATGTGAAAAACAGGCTTCAGGCAGCCATTCACAAAGTGGTCTCCAGTAATGAGTATGGGAAATTTCTGGTCAACCGATTCGGTATCAAAAGCTATCCGGCGAGCGCAGCGGAATTCTCAACATATATAGACGATGGCTATTCCATTATGAAGAACATGATCACGACTTATGATATTAAGGGGCTATAACGTAAGTCATTCGATACTCACACCATACTCACACCACACTCGCCTCAAGGTGTGTTCACGCTCAGCACATTGAACACAGCCCGTGCCATCTCATCGATCGAACCGAGCGTCACCGCATCCACTGGCGAACGTCCGCCCAGGCTTTCCAGCGGTTCGGATAGAGCGCGGTAAACCGTCCAGTTGTCAATATTCTCGCTTCCCTGAAGCACTGTTTGGGTTAACTGCTGCCTTACAGGGTCCAGTTGCCAATCAGGTAATTTCCGGCCGCGCGGCCCTATGTTGAGAGCCAACAATCTGCGAGCATCGATATCTTTATAGATTTGTTGCCGCGACTTGTTCGCCAACCTGGCGTATTCCTGCAGAGGCAGATTGTGCGCCTGACCAAACGCTTCCAGCTGTATGACGCGGCCGCGCTGAATGTCAGTTTCTTGAGGCACCCAGGGTTTGTCGGCACGTGAAGCAGAAGCCTTGCGTGTCAGGGTGCGCTCGATCGGATCTACTTCCAATCTCGCGGGTAGCTTCACCGCTAGTTGGCGCTCGCATACACCTACATATAACCAACGCTGTGCGCCTTCACAAGGCCCAGCTCGCCAAACACGATAAAATCAGCGCCACCGGCATCAGTCCGGCAACAGCGAACTTTAACCTTGTGAGAAACAGGAGTACACGTGATTCAACTGAGTGGCAAACTAATCTGCAAAACCCTTGATGAATCCGAATCAGTCCGGCGTTTCCTTCCCGAACACATCCGCCTGACAAAAAACGAACCCGGTTGCGTCAGTTTTGTAGTGCAGGCAACCTCAGATCCCTTGATCTGGACGGTCGAGGAATTGTTTGCAGATCAAAAAAGCTTTGACGCCCATCAGGAACGAACAAAAAAATCACGGTGGGCAGTTGAAACTGCAACGATTCTACGAGAGTACGAGATACAGGAAGTTGTTTAGTAGCGGACGGCCTGCGTCGCCCGTACTGCCTCATTACGATTGTTATGGAAATGGCGATGGGCATGGCGGCATATCACAAATGAGAAAACGTATCAGCCAGCACCATTCATCACAATTGCACGACTGCCCACCAGCGCATAGTTGTAGCCCTGATCTGACCAATAGCGGGTAAGCAGCGATCCTTCCTGACGTTGCCCCTCTGGCAGCAGTTTATTCCCCGGGCCGGGCGGCCGGATATAGAACCCGGTTTGCTGACCGGCGTCATTCCTGTATAGAACAACGGCGGCAGGGCCCTCCTCGGTCACAAGCATACGCGCCGAAACCGGGCGAAAGCCGCTGGAACTCAGGTCTGGGAGCGGTTGCGCATTTGAAAAATTGGCAGCCACCCATTGCTGCAAATCCGTCTCGGTCGCCAGTGCATCGGCGCGCAAAGCCGGATTATCCGTAAAGACGCGGTATGCCTGGATAGCGTCCTGCATGGGCAAGGGGCGAACGGCCAGATTCAGCTGTGATGTAGCGCCGGGGCCCAATTGCCAGCCCGACAGGCCGCCAATGCAAAGGGCGACGAGCACGCTGGCCGCCAGTTTCCAGCGCATGCTGGCGCGTTCCTGCAATCGCAGGCGAATCATCGCCGGGTCCAGTGCAGGGTTCAGCGGTGCCGTCAAAGGCGGCTCGGCTGCATCCCATGCCGCCTGCAACTGTGCGGCGTCTTTGCGCCAGGCGTCAAGCTCACGTGCCTCTTGCGGATGCGCGGCAAGATAGGCGGCCATCGCCTGTTGCTCTTGCGCGTTCAATCGTCCATCCACATAAGCGTGACGCATTCTTTCGTCTATGCGTGGTTCATTATTCATTTCAGTATCCTCAGATGTGGCCTTGATTCGCCATCGCTGGCATCGCGCAGCGCACCACGCGCCCGCGACAGTCGGGACATAATGGTGCCCAGCGGCACATCAAACATATCGGCAACCGCCTTGTAGCTGAGCCCGTCCACGCTCACCAGCCATAACAGGGTTCGCTGCGCTTCCGGCAACTGCTCAAAGGCCTGCAACGACGCACGGGCCTGCACATGGCGCTCTGTGGATGGTGCCTCATCGGTTTTGCGAAACCATTCCAGCAAGCGTGCATAGCGTTTAGCGTGGCGTTTGCTATCAATGAACTGTCTGTACAAAATCGAAAACAGCCAGGCGCGCAGATCCCCTTCGGGCCTGCGCGTATGCTGGTATTTGAGGGCACGCTCGATGCTTGCCTGTACCAGGTCGTCTGCCGCGTTCGGGTCTTTGCTCAGCCACAGTGCAAAACGGTACAACCGCGGCAACAGCGCACGCAGCGATGCATCGGATATGTCATCCGTGATGGTGCCTTCGCCGTCAATTTCCGGCATCAGCGGTAAATCCTCTGTGCTGGGATCATATTGCCTGTCCTCGTGGTTCAACATGTGTGGTTTGTTCATACTCTGCCCGGGTGATTGCAAACAATGCACGGCTCTTGTATGACGCTTGTCATTGAATATTATTCCATTCGGGAATAAAAAAAATACACAGCCGTCTATATCCACATGTGCAACAGGCTGCAAGGCCAGGAAAATATGATGCAGGAAAACAAAGAACCCCGTCCGCCCGGGATGACTACCGGGCAAAAACTGTTACGATTTGCCGCTATCGGCGTTGCCGTGCTGGGTCTTGGCGCCGCCTTTGGCTATACCGGAGGCTGGCTTGGTCCACAGCGCCTGACTGCTGATCGGATTGCCAATACCTTCGAACCCGGCGGCAAGCGCCACCCAGGGTTTCGCCGCAATCACGCCAAAGGTATCTGCGTGACCGGGCATTTCGCAAGCAGTGGCCAAGCGCAGGCGCTGTCGAGCGCACCACTGTTCGCGCCAGACACCACCACCCCATTGGTCGGACGTCTGGCCCTACCGGGACCCAACCCCTATGCACCGGATTCCAGTGTCCCCATTCGCAGTTTCGCATTGCGTTTCACCATGCCCGATGGTCAGCAGTGGCGCACTGGCATGAACAGTATGCCGGTTTTTCCGGTTTCAACCCCGCAAAGCTTTTATGAGCAGCAACTGGCGGGGGCACCCGATCCAAAAACGGGCAAACCGGATCCGGCCAAACTGAAGGCTTTTTTTGCCGCCCATCCGGAAACCGCCACGTTTCTTGCGTGGGTCAAGACCGCACGCCCATCGGCCAGCTTCGCCACGGAGGCCTATTACGGTCTTAATGCATTTGTGTTTATCAATGATAAAGGTGTACGGCAAAACGTGCGCTGGCGTGTGGTGCCTATAGATGCACCCGTCGCTGCAGATGCGACGCCGGAACATGATCAGAACTATCTGGATAAGGATTTGATGACCCGCCTGTCTGCCGGACCCTTGCGCTGGCGCCTGATGGTAACGGTTGCCGATTCCGGCGACCCAAGCAACGACGCGACCAAACAGTGGCCCGATTCACGCAGGCAGGTAGAGGCTGGCACGATCGTAATTGAAAAAAGCCAGACCCAGGATCACGGACCCTGTCGCGATATCAACTTTGATCCTACTGTCCTGCCGCAAGGGATGGCCATTTCGGACGATCCCCTGCTGCCCGCAAGATCCGCCGTATACGCGACCTCGGTTGACCGGCGCACCCGCGAAGGCCTGAGCAGCCCCGCCCTATCCTCTTCTACCCATTCATCGGAGCATGCACAATGAATCAGTCTGTTGATCAAACACAGGGAACGCATTTCAGTCTGCCCGCCAGAGTGCTGCATTGGCTGATGGCCGCAGGCATCCTGGCGATGCTGTTTATCGGAGTGGGGATGGTTGCCTCGGTGTCGGAGCAACACACCTGGTTGCTGACCATTCATAAGCCATTGGGCGCCACGCTGCTATTGCTCGTGTGCTTGCGGCTTATTGTGCGTCTGGTGAAGGGTACGCCGCCATTACCGGCAGATTTGCCCGCATGGCAGAGATCCGCCGCGCTGGCTTCGCACTGGTTGCTTTACCTGTTGATGTTTGCGATGCCGCTCATTGGCTGGGCAATGGTGTCGGCCAGCGGCACGCCCGTCACGCTCATTGGCGCCTGGGCGCTGCCAGCCATTGCGCCGGAAAACGCGGGCGTGTTCGCAGTATTGCGCGCCGCCCATCGCTATCTGGCCTACTTGCTGTTTGCCACCGTATTACTGCATTTGGCGGCCGGGTTGTTTCATGGGTTGATCAGGCGCGATGGCGTGTTGAGATCGATGTTGAGCAATCGCGCCTGAACTATTATTTTTTCAACCGAAACGCCACCACCGCATCGCCCTGCTGAGTACCCAGTGAACCATGACCACCGGCTGCGATAATCACGTACTGCCTGTTATCCGCTCCCATATAGGTAGATGGTGTCGCCTGAGCACCGGCAGGAAGCTCTTTTTCCCACAGCATTTCGCCTGTATTGATGTCATAGGCACGGAAGAAGTTATCTGCCGTTGCGCCATGGAATACCAGGTCACCTGCGGTCGTGAGCGGACCACCGTGTGCCACCATGCCCATAGGGAAACCAATGGGGAAGCGCATAGGCAGGAACGTGGTTTGCAGGTTTTTGGTATTGCCAATACGACGCAACCAGGCTGTTTTACCAGTGGTCAGATCCACGCCAACCATACGACCCCATGGAGGTGCAATGCATGGCACACCCAGGCTGGAAGCAAACTGCCGGATCTGCGTTGCGTAGGTACCTTCAAAGTTCTCGTTCCAGTACGGAGTATCTTCCTTGGTAAACAGACGCTTGTCTTCTGTACCGGGGGTACGTTTGATGAGATTGTATTTGTAGGCCAGACGAACCGGTGCGCCGATCAGGATTTGACGCTCAGGATCAATCGCCACCGAACCCCAGTTGAAAGCACCGATATTGCCGGGGAAAATCAGCGAGCCGGTTTCGGTCGCCGGTGTCCATGGGTTACCGTCGTAACGCAATGAATGGTACTCAATACGGCATGCCATCTGATCAAATGGTGTCATGCCCCACATGGATTTTTCCGTCAGCGGTTCAGGGATGAAGTTCAGTGCAGACACGGGTTGCGTTGGAGAATACGTTTCTCCTGTCAGACCCTGTGTAGAGACATCCACCTGTTTGATCGGATACACGGCCTCGCCGGTCAGGCGGTTCAGCACGAACAGATTGCCAACTTTGGTGGGCAGGATGACCACAGGCTGTTTTTTACCCTGGTAATCAATATCCAGCAATGACGGTTGTGATGGATTATCTCGGTCCCACAAATCGTTTTTGGACGACTGGAAGCTCCATTTGAAGGCGCCTGTTTTCAGGTCGAGCGCAACCAGCGTATCGCGGAATTTTTCGGTATTGCTGTTCTGGTCGCGCTGATCGCTCAGCAGATCGGGGGATGCATTGCCGAACGGCACATACACGATACCATTCCTGGTATCTGCACTCAACGTTGCCCAGGCGACAGGTGTATCCTGAGGATACGTTGCGCCTTCGGCTATTGGTTGCGTGTTGTCGGGATTCGCCGGATCAAAATTCCATACCAGACGGCCCGTCGTGGCGTCATACGCACGAATCACACCTGAGGGATTGCCTTTGTCGTAGCCATTATCCATGACCGAGCCGCCGACGATGACCAGATTGCCGGCCACCAGTGGTGCGGAGGTTTGCATCAACGCATGAGGACGCACTTTTCCCATATTGGCATGCAGATCAACCACACCGCCCTGGCCGAAGTCTTCGCAGAGTTTGCCGGTATCCGCATCCAGTGCAATCAGACGGGCATCTGCCGTCGCGCTCAGGATACGTTTGCTGCATGCTGCTGCCTGCGCAGGCGCGACCGCGGGGGTAGATTCTGCTGGCGTTGTGTTGGCAACAGCGGCCACCGCATTACGATCGTAATAGCTTACGCCACGGCAGGTCTGGTGCTGCTGCAGATACGAACGATCTTTTTCGGGAGCATATTTCCATTTCAGCTCACCGGTTTCCGGATTCAACGCGTGCACTTCGTTGTGCGCAGTGCATAAATACACCGTGTTGTTCACCTTCAGCGGAGTGGCTTCGAAGGTGTATTCGCTGGCATCTTTGTCCTGACGCAGGTCACCGGTGTGATAGGTCCAGGCCACTTCCAGATCGCCAACGTTGTCTTTTGTGATCTGCTTGAGTGCGGAAAAACGCAGTCCGTTATCGGTACCGCCGTAGGCGGTCCAGTCATTCTGCGCAACTTCGACATCTGCAGGGTTGCGATTATTCGCCAAAGTACCCTGTTGCGGATAGGGATCGTAGAACATCATGCCGATCACAAGTGCAATAGCGAAAATGACCGTGCCACCCAGGAACGGATGAAAAGAACGGACCTTGCGCGCATTCTGTGCTCTGGACAGGGGGCGCACCACCCAAGGCAGTGCGAGCCAGAGTCCGATCAGGCCGATAATATCGCCACGGGGAATCCATTGCCATTTATCGAAGCCGACTTCATAAACAATCCACCCCATCACGATCCACATGATGACGGCGTAAACGGACAAGGCAACAGCCCGTTTCATGAACAACAGAACGGCTGTAATCAGAAGACCGATAGACAGGATGGCATAAAACGGCGAACCGCCGACCAGTACGAGCTTACCGCCCATATAAAGCATCGCGAGCCCGATAATCGCGATGACAAGGCTTGTTAATTTATTAATCATGATGGTTCCTTGCTGCTGGATTCATTGCGGTAACAATTAACGGTTCGAACCATTGTGGGTCGGTAACGTCCGTATAATCCGGCAGCATACATTGCAATTGTGAAAATTGATGTGAATATCATACTCTTTGTATGGTGATTTTTCTCTTTAAAAAAACAATAACCTTGAAAAATCAACCAATTCAGAATGCTGTCAGAAAAAACGTATATATGGAGGACTAGTTGATCCACGTACCGTCGCTGGTAGCTGACAAAAAGCATGTGCAATTGTATAATTCTTTTGAGACTATTAAAATATTCAAATGAACATCATGAAAGCTCAGCGCACTCTAAGAGAACCCATGCAAACCTCTGCCCCACCGTCTTTCTGGTGTCTGGCGCATGGTCATGCGAGGATGAGCGAGGAACAACGCATTCAATCCATCATGACAGGTTTGAGTGTATCTTGGGCCACTGCGGCTAAGCTGACGTTTGGCATGTCAGCCACAAATATCGGTCGCTTGCTTAATCTATCATTATCAACTTATGAACGCCGCAAAAAAGATGAGAAGCCTCTGGACTCCGTCGCATCGGAACGCTTGGACAGACTGGCTTCGATTGCGATCCTTGCCGAAGAGGTTTTTGAAGATAAACAAGAAGCGACTCGATGGCTGGCTACACCTAACGACGCGTTAGGCGGAAACAGTCCCGTCATGCAGTGCGAGACAGAAATAGGAGCGAAACAAGTTCGCCGCGTCCTGAACGCAATCGAATGGGGTGGAGTCGTTTAATGCAGGCTTGGCGTGTAGCAAAAGCGAAGCGGGCAACCGATTTGTCTGGTCACGGTGCGGCGATTGAAGGAGGTCGCTGGAACGACATAGATGTACCTGCCGTTTACATGGGGATGTCACCGGCTATCTGCGCACTTGAAACATTCGTGCATACAAGCGCCCGCCCAAATACCCCGTTGAAAATAACCTGCTTTGAGCTCCCGAACGATCCAAGCTTATACCTAGAGGTTAAATCACAAATGCTGCCCATTGGGTGGGCCTCAATGCCCGCAGACAGAGCCAGCATGTCGTTTGGAACAAAGTGGTTGAAATGCGGAAGTCAATTGGGACTCATTGTCCCCTCGGTAGTGCTTCCGCTGGAACGCAATATTGTACTCAATCCGTTGCACCCAGCAATTGCGAGCGTGCAAGTTTTGAAGGTCTACGACTTTGCTTACGACGAAAGGATGTTTTACCAACGAGGCTAGGCGTGTCCCGTGAATTCCCTGCTGCTCTTTTCTCGTATTGGCATGCTGGAAAGCAATACACAATACCCGTCAAAGTTCTGCGTAGGCCGCTCCATACTTTGATAGGTGGCGAGTAAATCCGACAGATCGTTAATACATCGTCATCTGACAGTCCCTCTCCCCACTTCACTCACCCATCAAAATATCCAGCATGCGTTGCGGATTCGCCAGAAAATTACGTGTGATATTAAAGTGATCGGTGTCTTCGTATGCAATCTTGCTGATGCCCGACTCATCAAACTGATAGATATCCGCATCAGGGTATGCCATCAGAATCGGCGAGTGGGTAGCGATCAGAAACTGCGAACCGCCCTGCACCAACTCGTGCATACGCGCCAGCGCGGCAAGCTGGCGCTGTGGCGAAAGCGCTGCCTCGGGCTCATCAAGAATATATAAACCTTTATCAGAAAACCGATGCTGCAGCAGGCTCATAAAAGACTCTCCGTGGGATTGGGCATGCAGAGAGCGGCCACCGTAAGATAGCTTAATCGGTGGGCCGGCTGTCGGATCCTCATCCAGGTTTTCTATTTCACTTGCAACATTGAAAAAGCTTTCAGCGCGCAGAAAAAATCCTGTTCTGGGCTTGGGAAAGCCTCTGGCAATTCTCAAATACTCATACAGCACAGAGTGAGAGGGATGGGTATTGAAACTGAAATTTTTGCTGCCGCCTTCTGCATTGAAACCCAACGCAACGGCAATGGCTTCCAGAAGGGTAGACTTGCCCGAACCGTTTTCACCGATAAAAAAATTATTTTCGGATGAGGATTCAGCTGCCTGAACTGCACAATGGCCGGCAAAGAGAACGGGTACGATTCAAACGACGGAACCTTATCGCGCAACAATGTGATGCGACTGACAAATGGAGAACGAATAGACATGGGCATGGACGTTTCAATGGAACGGCAAGAGCGCCGGTGGCAGCCATAGCGACAGTCTAACCTGCCAAACCGATATTAGGTTGTTCATACGATGCTGCGCGACAGCAACCTCCCCAGACAATCAAAGAACGGGGAGTAGACTTAAACCGCGTGACGTGATAGTTTATGCCAAATATGGAATTAGGAAAAATCAATAAGCATATTTATCTCTTATTGTTCCATATTTGGAATTCATAATTCTGAAATATCTATTTTTCTATCGATTTCAGAAGTCCATAATGAACTCACTGAAAACTGCAGTGCATCAATACTGATCAACACACCGCAGATTTCTACCGATCAATTATGGAGTTAATAATCATGAAAAACGTACTTGCTTCTGTTCTCGTTGGTGCCGCTTTTGTTGCCGGTTCCGCCCATGCAGCTGGTTTTGGCGATAGCCAATATCCCTTCCCTGAAAACGCAGTCAGCCCCGTGCAGCAAAATCTGATCGTTGATCAAAGTGGTACCAGCGACTCATCTTACCCTGCCATTCGCGTACAAAGCACCGACAGCCGTGCCAATGTCCAGCGCGAACTGGCTGACTATCAGGCAGCACACCCTGTCGACGAATACCTGGGCGACTAAGCAGCAAACGCATCAGTTTATTGCAACTGACATCGCATAAAAGAAAGGCCATATTCCGCAACGGATATGGCCTTTCTTTGGTTGAAAATATTACCTGCCTCGGTTGCTTTCCTCAGTTGTGTTCTGCGAATGCGTCTTTTAACCGAATTCTAAGGCAGCCCGGCCATCACCACTTTGATATCTGCAATCCGATATGCAGCATTACGCTTCATAACCTGGCTGAAGACATCAATAAACGCTCTTGTGGCTGGCGATAGCAGGCGTCGCCCGGGCGTAACGCACCACACGATGGCTTCCGGTGAATGCCAGCCCGGCAAAATGGGTATCAGCGTACCGTTTTCCACAAATGGTCTGGCCATGGGCTCGGGCAAGCCTCCTATCCCCAAATCATTGAGCGCCATGATCCGCTGCAGCCCCAGAGAATTTGAGCTGAACATACAAGTGGCTGGTGACCCCTCCCAGTAATCAGTGCCCCGACTCAACCGCCAGCGCCGGGTCTCACCCACACTGTTCATCAGCAACAGTCCTCGATGTTCCTTCAGATCTGCCGGCTCTTGTGGCGCGCCATACTTGCTGATATAAGCCGGACTGGCATACAGCGCGGTGACCAGCGTCGCCAGGCGACGCGCGACCAGACTATTGTCATCAGGCAAAGTGGTTGCCACGCGAATGGCGACATCGAATCGCTCGGTCAGCAAATCCACCCGCCTTGCAGATAGATCGAGTTCCAGCCTCACATTCGGATGCTTCTCCGAAAACAAAGGCAAAAACTCAGCAAGCGCATGTTCAAAAAAATCGGGCGGAAATGACACACGCAATGTACCCTGGGGCGTTGCCTGACGGTTCAGGGCAAAGGCCATGGTGCATTCAGTCTCATCCACCATGCGGCGGGCGTGTTCCAGAATTTCACTGCCAAACTCGGTAATCACCAGCTTGCGCGTGCTGCGCGTGATCAGGCGTTCCCCCAGCTCCGTTTCCAGTCCGCTGATGCGGCGTGACAGGGTGGACTTAGGCAGGCCGAGTCGCTCTGCTGCGGCAGAAAAACTACCGGAATCCATGACCTGAGCGAAAAGGATCAGATCGTTTGCATTGAGTGTCATGAGGGTTTCGATTGTTCCAGATAGAGGAAAAAGAGTTCCGAATTTCGGTCTACAGAATCCGTAATATACCCCATACAATAACACTATCAGCGATGCAACAGAAGGCGTACAGCATTCAATGCAGATCCATTGCAAACGCAATCGATCGATAGCCTTTGACGCATCCTAATCCATTTTCAGGGAGAGAATAAAATGCTTGAAATCAGAAAAAGTGAAGAACGCGGCGTAGCTGAACACGGATGGCTCAGTTCACGCCATTCATTTTCCTTTGGCGGCTATTATGATCCCGCCCATACCGGGTTCGGGCCACTACTTGTCATCAATGAGGACCGAGTACAGGCCGGACGCGGATTCGGCAAGCACGGTCACCGCGACATGGAAATTATTTCATATGTACTGGAAGGCAAACTCGCGCACTCTGACAGTATGGGCAATGGATCAGCAATTGGCTATGGTGATGTGCAGCGGATGAGTGCCGGGACCGGTGTCATGCATAGTGAATACAATCACTCGCCCGATCAGCCAGTGCACTTTCTGCAAATCTGGATCGAGCCGGACCGTACCGGTATCGCACCGGGCTATGAGGAAAAGCACTTTGCGCCTGCAGAGAAAAAAGGCCGCCTGCGCCTGATTGCCTCTCCCGAAGGGGAACAGGGCTCGGTACTGATCCATCAGAATGCACGGATATATGCCAGCATCCTGAATGCCGATCCGACCGTGACTCACGAATTGGCAGCCGGGCGCGCCGGCTATGTTCACGTGGCTAAAGGCACTGTGACCGTCAATGGCCGGCAGTTGCAGGCGGGCGATGCACTGAAAATCACAGATGAAAAATCGGTGGTCCTCGAAAACGGCAGCGATGCAGAAGTGCTGGTGTTTGATCTGCCCACGCAGCCGTAAACGTC
The DNA here is from genome assembly GCF_000521505.1 of Advenella mimigardefordensis DPN7. Taxonomy (GTDB): domain Bacteria; phylum Pseudomonadota; class Gammaproteobacteria; order Burkholderiales; family Burkholderiaceae_B; genus Advenella; species Advenella mimigardefordensis. Next base: position 460,310 of record NZ_CP003915.1, on the reverse strand, counting down.
AGGTGCACAAACCAGGCGCCACGTAATGACAAGCCACCTGATAACAAGCCACCGATAGAAAAGCCACCGATCCGCCAGGAGGAGACAATGGCAGGATCGGTGGTGAAAAGGTTAAAGCAGAAAAACTTATCATGCAGACCGTCGACAGCGCATTTTACGCAAGTGCATATCAGTCTGCGCGATGGGCCAGTACCGGATCTCCTTCAATGGCCTCCGATGACGTACCGTCAGGCCCTACCGGAATATCCCCCACCAGAGTGGTGCGATAAAGCTGGCGATCAAAGGTCGTATCAAAAATATCGACCGGCGGCAGATGGGCTGTGGACCGGTTGTCCCAGAACGCAATTGATCCAGGCTCCCATTTGAAGCGTACCGTGTATTCCGGTCTAATCACATGTTCAAACAACAACTGCAATAGCTGCTCGCTTTCGCGCGGCGCAAGGCCCACCACATGCTTGAGGAACGACGGGCTGACATAAAGCGCCCGTTCACCGCTCTCAGGATGCACGCGTACCAGAGGATGATGGCTGACCAAAGGCCGTTTGCTGACATCCCGTTCAAATGCGGTCTTTGCCTGTGCGCCTTCCGGCGGCGCAAACCGGTGCTCACCGAAGAGCGTATCAACGAACGCCCGCAACGTTGGCGACAAGCCACGATAGGCGGCGACCAGATTAGTCCATTGGGTATCGCCCGAATAAGGCGGAATGGTAACGCCTCGCAGAATGGAGGCAAATGGCGGATTCACGGCTGCCGTCACATCCGTATGCCAGCCGGTCCATGGACGCACCAGGCGCTGGCCGTCGAAGCGATTCGCCTTGCGATTGCGGCCCACCGAATAGATCTCAGGATGCCCTTCTACATAGCCGAAAACCGGATGACCAACCGTAAGCTGACCAAATTGCCGACTGAATGCAACGTGCTGTTCATGGCTCAGGTACTGGTTACGAAAGAAAATCACTTTCCACTTGAGCAGTGCGGCACGGATGGCGGCAGTCTGCGATTGCGTCAGGGTAAAGCGCAGGTCCAGGCCATCTATTTGCGCGCCGATATGCGCGGTGAGCGGCGTAATGGAAAACTGCGGCCTCGCTGAGGGCTTAGCGGCGACTTGTGTCTCTGTTGCTTCAATTACATATGACATAACAAATCCTTTTAAATGATTGAACTGCTGCAACCGCAGTTCATCGAACGTGCTGCATATTCATGGCGCCACCCGGGTCGGCTGAGCGAGCGCGACGGGCGTTGTATCGGATTTGACACCCGTGATCGCTGCAGCCGCTGCCGATGCGCTCGCCGGTGTCGGCGCGCTTTGCGCTGAAATCACCGCGTGCTGGTTGTTCTCAAGCTGCTTAGGTACAATGCCGTCCAAACGATTCTGGCTTGCGACAATATCGTTGAATCGCGCATCCAGAAACGGAGCAATCGTTACCTTTTTCTGCAATGCACCGGTTTCGTACAGGCCGTCAGCAATTTGCTGATAAACCTGGCTGAGTCTGTTTTCTATCGGGTAGTAAGTGCCCAGGCCCGATTTGTCATACAGATATTTACCCTGTTCATACGTCAGCCCTTGCTGCTTTACGTAGCTTGCGTTGATCCATTGCTCGGCATTGCGTTGCTGCCAGTTAAGCACCTGCACCGCACGCCGCGTCAGATCGGCCAGCGCCTGCACTTTGGCCGGATCATCCAGTACGGATTGACGCGTTACCAGTACATTCAGACCCCAGTTGTGTCCGGTGCCATCTTCAATAATCGGCGGACTGCCCAATCTGAACAATTGCTGTCCCAGGACGATAGCAGCATCGACCGAGCGGGACGCAAACGTAGGCGCCACTTCCGATCCAGCCAGTGCAACACTGCGGATGTCCTTACGTATATCCAGCCCGGCGGAATGCAGGATACCGCTAAGAATCATGTGCCGGCCCGTACCTGGCGGATAGGCAATGCTTTTACCGGCCAGATCGGTGGCATTTTTGATATTGCTGCCAGGTTGCGCCACCAGAAAAATATTGCCGGGACTGCCCGGATTGGCAATGGCAGCAATCACCTTAAGATCCTTCACGCCCGCCGCCAGCGCAATCGGCAACGGCGCTTCACCAATGAAACCCACATCCACCGCTCCAGCCACCAGCGCCTCCAAAACCGCCGGCCCGCCGTTGAAATTGGCAAAGTTAATGTTGTATGGTGCATGCTCACCCAGCCCGGATATCTTCCAGGGAACGGAAAACTGATCGTTCTGTTCGGCAACAACCAAACGCACCCCGGCGGGAACAGCATCCTGCAGTTTCCGGGCAAAGTCTGCCTGATCGTCATTTGGCGTCGCGGCGAACGCCGGCAGGCACACGCACACCAGAGCTCCCGTAACCGCAAGGCTTCGTGTCCGGGCGATAGTTGTGGAACGAAAACGGCTTATCTGGCCGAAAATTGACAATTGCATAGTGACCTCTCCGTATCAACGGAATTCAAAAAATCAGCCTGTTCAGGCTTGTGCCACGCCCAGTTCCTGCAGCAAGGCATCTCGCAACTGATCAAAGCGCGGGCTGTTGCGTCGCACCGGATCGTCAATGCCTACGTGCTCGTCAAATGAAATACTGCCGTCAGTCAGCACCAGCACGCGATCGGCCAGCAACATTGCTTCGTCTACATCATGCGTGACCAGCAACACGGCCGGCCGATGCCGTTCATATAAATTGCGCAACAGCACATGCATGCGCAAACGCGTCAATGCATCAAGCGCACCGAAAGGTTCATCCAGCAAGAGCAGTTGCGGTTCGCGCACCAGTGCCCGGGCCAGTGCAGCGCGCTGCGCCTCGCCACCGGACAGTGTTCGTGGCCAGGCTTGCGCGTGACGTGCCAGCCCCACCTCATCCAGCGCCTCGGCCGCACGTTGACGTGTAGATCGGTCCTGCGGTAAACCAACAGTCACGTTGCGCAAGACGCGCTGCCACGGCAGCAGTCTGGGATCCTGGAACACAATCGCGCGTCTGGCCGGCACGTGCACCTGGCCGCTGACATCCGCATCCAGCGCCCCCAGTACGCGCAAAAAAGTGCTTTTACCTGAGCCGCTGCGCCCCAGCAGCGCCACAAACTCGCCCTGCCCGACAGTGAGTGACAAACCGTCAAGCACCTTACGGGAACCGAATAGCTTGTCCAGGGATTTAACCTGGACAGCAGCAGGATTACCGGCCATCAAACACCCTCCGCCATTGCAGCAAGCGTGATTCCAGATACCGCACCAGACTGAGCGAGAGCAGCCCCAGAATGGCGTAGACCGCCAATAACACAAAGATAATATCGACCCTGAAATACTCGCGCGCATCGGACATCATCCGGCCCAGCCCTAACGGCGCGTTAATGGTTTCGGCAAAGATTAAAGCAAGCCAGGCACTGGTCAGAGCAATCCGCAGCCCCACCAGAAACCCCGGCAAGGCTCCCGGCAGAATGACAGTCGTGATCATCTCGCGCCGTCGCACGCCAAATGTCGTAGCCGCTTCTATCAGCGCAGCATCGACATTGCGAATGGCACTGTACGTATTGATATAGATGGCCACCAGTACGCCCAGCGAAATAAGGATGATTTTTGAGTCCTCACCAATCCCAAACCACGCAATCAATACCGGTAACAGCGCAAAATTGGGCACCGCGCGCAGGATTTCCATATTCGCATCGACGATGTTTTCGCCGGCACGCGACAGGCCACTTATCACAGCACCCGTCAGACCAATGGCAAGGCCCAGCCCCAGCCCAGCAAGCACGCGCTGCAGCGAAGACCATAAATGCGTTTGCAATTCACCTGAAGCGAGCAAGGCATAGGCCGTACTGATCACGGTATAGGGCGCCGGTGTCGTGCGCGCATCGAAGACCTGTGCAGAACTGAGCAACTGCCATAGCGCCAGTAACAACACCGGCCCGAGTAAACGTTGAACCGAGCGAGGTATGCGACCAGGTGGTTGATGCGTCTGCGCAATGACCGTAGGGTCAACCAGCCCTGTCGGCTCCGCAACGCGAGGCACATGCAGATTTGCCGGCGGTTGCCGGCTCAGCAGTTCAACCGGGTAATCAGCCATCGCAGAGACAATGCCGGAAGAAGGGGAAACCATGGTATTTACGCTCTCTTTGAGATTAAATCATCGTGTCGGCGCAATATGTCACCGCCGACACCCTGCTTCATGCCGCCAGGAACGGCTCGCCGTCAATCGAAGTGGATCGCTCACCCGTGGGGCCTACCGGTACATCGCCCACCAGGGTGATGCGGTGCAATACGCGAGCCACATCCAGATGCTCGAAATCACGCGGTGCCAGATGCAGCACCGCCCGGTTGTCCCAGAACGCAATCGATCCCGGCTCCCAGCGGAATCTGTCGGTATAGACCGGATTGGCAATGTGTTCAAACAGCAGATCCAGAATATGGCGGCTTTCCCGTGGCGATACGCCCACAATCTGCCGTGTGAAGGAAGGGTTGACGTAAATGACTTTTTCGCCGGTGTCCGGGTGTATTCGCACGACCGGGTGCACCGATGCCAGCGGTTTATTGCGCACCCATTCGCCGATTTTTTCGTTGCTGCGTTCGGCGTTCTGGCTGGCACCAAATCGATGTTCGGCGCGTAGCGTATCGATCAGATCACGCACCGGCCTGGACAGACCGCGATAGGCCGCGGCCACATTGGTGAAGTGGGTGTCGCCACTGAATTCGGGCACCACTTCCGCGCGCAGAATCGAATACGCCGGTGGATTGATCAGCGGCGTCACATCTGCGTGCCAGCCAGGGCCGTTGCTGCCTTCCTGCCGCCGATAGTGTTCGCCATAGCGTTTTTTGTAGGCATCGGGTGAGACCGTGTGAATTTCCGGAAAACCGCTAGGGGCCAGATCACCCTCATAAGGATGCCCTGGTGTGACGTCGCCAAATTGCCGGCCGAAGGCGATATGCTGAGCGTGATTCAAATACTGGTCACGGAAATACACCACACCCCATTTGTTCAGCGCACCGCGTATGGCGGCAATCTGTTCGCGGGAAAGCGGTTTGGTGAGGTTAACGCCGGTGATCAGCGCGCCGGTATACCCGGACTGAGGCAGAACCTGGATTTGTTGAGTAACGGGTAGCTCCCGGACCTTCAATGCTGTCGTGCTCATGGGACGATTTCCTTGTGGTGATTGAGTACTGCGATCCGGTGATATTTCAAACGTGATAACTGCTGTGCTGCGACGATCACCGTGGAACACAGTCTACGGAGCGCGCCCGGATTAGGGAACGTTTTTTTCGCGATAAGATAAGACACGATTCGCATTAGAATTTGTGGTCATGTTCAAATGCAGCGCCCGCAACGGGTCGAACAGGCCATCACCTTTGCTGCATGCGTGAACCAGGGCCGGACAGATTGCGGACAGGGAAAAAATGGTAAAGTGAAGTTGCCGTCGCTTGTGTTGATGGCTGCCTATTTCAACTGACATCCATGTCCTACAACCAGACGAATGCCCATGAATAGCCGAGACCCTTACTTCGACAACGATACCCTGCAGGCGATCCTGACGCGCAAGAGCGTACGCGGTTTTTTACCCGATCCGGTGTCCGCCGAAGACATCCGCACGATCCTGCATGTCTCGGCCCGTGCGCCCAGCGGCAGTAACATCCAGCCCTGGAAAGTCCATGTGGTGTCCGGCACCGCTCGCGACGCACTGTCGCAGGCGCTGCTGCAGGCGCATGAGAACGGCGAGCCGGAGCAGCGCGAATACCAGTATTACCCGGTTAAATGGCGCGAACCTTATCTGGCAAGACGGCGCGAAACCGGCTGGTCGCTCTACAACACACTTGGCATCACCCGCGAAGATAAGGCCGGCATGAAACGCCAGCACGGGCGCAATTTTGCGTTTTTCGATGCGCCGGTGGTCCTGTTCATCACGCTGGACAACGATATGGAAACCGGTAGCTGGATGGACACCGGCATGTTTATTCAGAACATCATGGTCGCAGCCCGCTCCCTGGGCCTGCATACCTGTCCCCAGGCAGCCCTGAGCAGCTATCCCGACATCGTTCGCCGCCATTTGCAGATTGCCGATGACCAGATCATCGCTTGTGGTATCTCCCTGGGCTACGAAGACACCCGGCATCCGGCCAACCAGTTTTCCACCAGCCGGCTCGAAGTTGACGAATTCACGGTCTTTCACGCTGACGTTCAGGAAAAAGCACCATGACCGATACCTTGCACCCATCCGACACCCCACAACCCAACCGCCTTCTTTCGGCAGTACTGCCCGTTTTGCAATTATCACCGCAGTATGTGCAACAGCATCTGCAACTGGGCGCGGGTAATTTTTTGCCGTCCAGTCTGCAGGTCAGCGAGCTGGCTAGCGGTGCCGTCGCTGCGGCTGCGCTGGCCGCCGCCGATCTGCGCCAGGCGCAAACGGTAAAGGTAGACCCGGCTCAGGTGTCGGTGGCCTTTCGCAATGATCAGTTGCAGACGATTGACGGTGAGCATGCTGCCGTCTTCAAGTCCCATTCGGGCTATTTTCAAACCCAGGATGGCTGGGTCCGGTTGCATGGTAACTATCCCCATCACCGCCAGCGCCTGCTGGATGCGCTTGGCCTGCCCGATGGGTGCTCGCGCGAACAACTGGCCGATACCCTCAAGCAGTGGCGCGCCATTGATGTAGAAGAAAAAGTCACGGCAGCCCAGGGCATCGCCGTCATGGTTCGCAGCACCGGGCAGTGGCAACAATCGACACAGGCACAGCAGGCCGCGTCGGTGCCGCTGTTATCCATTGATAATATTGCGGCGCGAACGCCCGTTCCATCCAGCCCGCAGCAGGGACGGCCGCGCGTGCTGGATCTGACCCGGGTGATCGCCGGGCCGGTCGCCACGCGTACGCTGGCCTATCTGGGCTGCGATGTGCTGCGGATTGACAATCCGGCCATGCCCGAGCTGCCGGTACAGCACGTGGATACCGGCGCAGACAAACGCTCTGCCCTGCTTGACTTGCGTGAACCCGAGGCATTGCACAGGCTGCATGAACTTCTGAGCACTGCGGATGTCCTGGTAACAGGCTATCGGCCGCAGGCGCTGGCTGCTTTCGGACTGGATAGTGAAGCGCTGGCTCACCGCTATCCTCAGCTGATTCACGCTACACTTTCGGCCTGGACCTTTGCCGGCCCGTGGGGTGATCGGCGCGGGTTTGACAGTATCGTGCAGGCTGCGACCGGGATTGGCATGCTGGAGTCCCGGGACGGCACCACGCCGGGCGCCCTGCCTGCACAGGCGCTGGACCATGCCACCGGCTATCTGCTGGCTGCCGGTATTTTGCGTGCGCTTAAATGGCGCAGTGAACAGGGCGGGACCTGGCGCGTACAGGCACATTTGCTGGCGACGGCCAACTGGCTGCTTGACCAGGGCACGGCCACCGACAAAGGCATAGCGCTTACCGATGTATCACGCTGGCAGTTCAGCCAGGCCAGCCCATCGGGCATCGTGACGCAATCGCTCCCTGCCTTTACGATAGACAGCCATGCGCGTTTTTCACAGGTTGGCGGGCTTTGGGGCAGTGACGATCCGTCCTGGCGGGCCAACTAGGGAACCAGACCCGACGCGATCCGACCGCTGTTAACGCACTTCTCACTGGCCGATCTGCACTGTGTCATCTTCAACCGCCGATACGGGGCCACATCACGTGACCCTGCCCGTATGCGCCGCAAGACAGCCCCGTTTGCAGCACCATGAGGCCTGCCGGCTTACCAGCCCGCTTCCGTGACCAGCGTCTGCACCATTTGCGCTGCCGGCATGGGTCGGGCCAGCGCTGCGGCCTGCCCGGCCCATTGGGCTGCAAAATCAGTGTTACCTTTGGCAGTGGCGGCGGCATTCAGTGCCTTGGCCGCATCATAGGTCATGGAATAGCCTGGGGTGGGCGGACGGGCGCTGGCCGGTTCGTCAACATATAAGCGGTTATGCAAACCGCGTGCGGCGCGCCCCGACAGCGTTGTCGTCACACGCGTGTCATACGCGCGATCACTCTGCAACGCTTCACGGTACGCGGCATTGGCCGCCGATTCCGGACACAGTACAAACGCCGTGCCACATTGCACGCCCGCGGCGCCCAGGGCCTGCGCAGCCTTGATCGCTGCACCGTCCATAATGCCGCCGGCAGCCACCACCGGTAAAGCAGATTGCGTCGCCAGCAGATGCACCAGGGCAAACGTTCCGTACTCGGCGTCGCCGTTTTCCGGGTCGAACACGCCACGGTGCCCTCCGGCCTCGTACCCCTGCGCCACCAGCACATCAATGCCCGCGGCTTCGATCTGCCGGGCCTCGGCCGGCGTGGTGGCACTGGCCATCAGGACAATGCCGGCGTTTTTCAGGGCGTCAATGTATTCCTGCGACGGCAGACCGAAATGGAAACTGACCACCGCCGGGCGGGTTTCCAGCACCAGTTCCAGCATATCCGCGTAACCTGGAAAGGGTCGGTAGATATCCCTGAGTTCGGCTGGTGGTGTGGCACCGAACTCTTCGAACATGGGACGCAGATAATCCAGCCAGGCCTGATTGGCCGCCTGATTGGGCGTAGTTGGCTGATGACAGAAGAAATTGATATTGATCGGCTTGCGCGTCAGGCGCTGGGTTTCGCTGATCATGCTGCGTGCCTGATCCAGCGAGGCCGAGGCCAGCCCCAGAGAGCCGAGGGCACCGGCCTCGGATACGGCAGCGGCCAGTGCCGGCGTAGAAACGCCCGCCATTGGTGCCTGAATTAATGGATAGTCTATGTTCAATAACTGGACAAGTGATTTGCTCATAACATTCCCTTTTTGCGTGACTACATTGGCCCCGACCGGGCTGAATGCAGCAACAGCACGGCTCAGTCCATGCAGCACTTCACGATGTCCGACATCAGGTTTGCCCCCATCATACCAAAGCAACCGAGTGGGTTTGCTCTTGTCATACCTCTCGTTGGGGTTTTGATTGCCGCCTGTTGATCCCTGACTGTGCAAGCCAAGCGCCCAATAAAAACGGCCTGCAACAGGCGCAGGCCGTTTTACTGTTGTACACCCCTGAGGTCAATATCCCAGCGTGACGCCATCCGGGTTACGCGGATCAGAGTAACCATACATCATATTGTCGCGAATCTGTATGGTTTGCGTGCGGCCCATGGTGGGTTTAACAACCACCTTGTAGCCCTGCTTCTTGAGCAGATCGACGGTATCGGGGCTGAATCCGGGCTCCAGCCGCAGTTCATCTGGCAACCACTGGTGGTGGAAACGTGGCTGGGCAGCAGCAACCGCCGGGTTCATGCCAAAATCAATACTGTTGGTGAGGGTTTGCAGCACAGTTGTGATAATGCGCGCGCCGCCGGGGCTACCGGTTACCAGCCAGGGTTTGTTGTCCTTGAGCACCATGGTCGGGGTCATGGACGACAGTGGCCGCTTGCCGGGTTCAATGGCATTGGCATCGCCCCCGATCAGGCCGAAGGCATTGGGCACACCGGGTTTTGAAGAGAAGTCATCCATTTCGTTGTTCAACAGAATGCCGGTATTGCCCGCTACGATGCCGCTACCGAAATTCAGATTGAGCGTATAGGTAACGGCAACGGCATTGCCTTCCTTGTCTACCACGGAATAGTGCGTTGTCTGATCGCTTTCATATTTTTGCGGTGCGCCAGGCTTGATGTCTTTGGAGGGGGTGACTTTGTCTTCTGCCACCAGCTTGGCCAGATCGTCAGCATAGGATTTGGCAATCAGGCCTTTCTGTGGCACCTTCACAAAATCCGTATCGCCCAGGTATTCGGAACGGTCCGCATAGGCGCGCTTCATGGTTTCGGCCATCAGGCGAATGGTTTTCGCACTGTTCGGGCCTGATTCGTTCAGCGGGAAGTGTTCCAGTACATTCAACATCTGAATGATATGGATACCGCCTGAACTTGGCGGCGGCATGGACACGACCTTGTAGCCACGATATTCACCGGCAACCGGTTCGCGCTCCACCACTTTATAGTTGGCCAGATCCTCTTTACTGATCAGCCCCTGGTGCTTGCTCATTTCCTGAACGATTTGCTCGGCAATGGCCCCTTTATAAAACGCATCGCTGCCCTGCTCGGCAATCAGTTTCATGGAGGCCGCCAGATCTTTCATGACCAGTGGGTCGCCCGCTTTGAGCGGCTCATCATCCTTGAAGAAAATGGCCTTGGTGGTGTCCCACTTGCCCAGATTGTCTTTTTCAACCGCCAGCGCTTCGGCCAGCGTTGGGCTGACCGGATAGCCTTTCTCGGCCAGGGCAATGGCTGGCTGGATCACATCGGCCAGCGGCAGGGTGCCCCATTTTTTCAGGGCGTGTTCCATACCCTTGACGGTACCCGGGACGCCAACAGCGAAGTGGGTATACAGCGATTTATTGTTGATGACCTGACCCTTATCGTCCAGATACATGTCACGGCCGGCCTTGGCAGGGGCCATTTCACGAAAATCAAGCGCAATGGTTTTGCCCGATTTCGCCTCGTGCACCATCATGAATCCGCCACCACCCAGATTGCCCGCATTGGGTAATGCCACGGCCAGGGCAAAGCCCACGGCCACCGCCGCGTCTATCGCATTACCGCCTTTTTTGAGGATTTCCAGTCCGATTTCGGAAGCCAGCCGCTGTTCAGACGCCACCATGCCATTTGTAGCGCTGACCGGATGGAAGATATCCATGTCATAGTCATACTTGATGGTAGGCGGTGCGGGCAGATTGACGGTGCTCGCGGCAGCAGGCACCTCCTGCGCCGTGACCTGCGAGACGCCCAGCGCCAGCGCCACACTGACGCAGAGTGCCGACAGTGCAAGCCGGCTTGCTTTTGTATCAAACAACATGTCTGTACTCCTCGGTTTTTTTAGGTGTGTAACCTGAACAACCTGAGAAAATTCCCGTTGTAAAGGCTGAGTGTCAATGAATTGAACACGATTGTAAAATCATCTGCAACAAATTGATAGGTGTAGGCACGCGTGTTTAACCCCTTATTACAATCTGATTTCATTGTGCAGGCCAATTTCCCAGGCTATATTGAGCACCACTTACCAGTCGCCCCCCTTTTTCACCAGATCCAGCTGGCGGCGATCCCGCTTGGTAGGACGACCATGCTCAAACCCAAGAGCAGGTTCGCTGGCCAGCCGCCGCTGTTCCTGCGCAGCCTCGCGCGCCAGGCGACTGGCTTCAGTCTCTTCATAAAGCGTGCGTGCCACGGGCGCCGGTCCGCGGACAGCAGATAAGGCCAGTACCTGAACCGTGATGGTGGTTTGATCACGCCGAACCGCAACCTGATCTCCCAGGCTCACTTCACGGGCCGGCTTGACCGGCTGGTCGTTGATCAGCACGCGGCCTTTGCCGATTTCCGTAGCCGCCAACGAGCGCGTTTTGTAAAAACGCGCAGCCCAGAGCCATTTATCAATACGTAGTTTTTCCATAGAATAATAGGGTAAGCGGTTCTGCCAAGGACAATTCAATACGGGCGGACAGTGGCATTTCAACCGTGGCATTTCGTTGCCACTGCGACAGCCTGCCAAACTATTGTAGTCTCATTTGGCGACGGCCGTACCCGCGATTTTCACCTACCTACACCAGTGGTGTCCGGGCACTGTCCCGGCGCGATCAATTGGGTGTACACTCGTTGCCGACATTCAACTTATTCCCTTAGAGATCATGACCATCATGAAACGATTCTGCTTCGCACTTGCGGCGTGCGCCGCGCTCTTTAGCGTCTCTGCCCCAGCCTCTGCTGCCTCCGACGTTGGCTGCGTCAGCACCACCTGGCGTATTGTCAACAATGACAAGGTCTGTGTGCAATCGTTCAACGATCCACAGGTCGAAGGCGTCACCTGCCATTTGTCCTATGCCAAAACCGGCGGTGTATCGGGTGCCCTGGGGCTGGCCGAAAACCCTTCGCGTTTTTCCCTGTCATGCCGCCAGACCGGGCCGCTGAAAACCGAACAGCCTTTACGCAAGGTTCAGGAAGACGTGTTTACCCAGCGCATGAGCTTTCTGTTCAAAGGCCTGAATGTCTCGCGTCTGGTTGATGAAGCGAATAAATCCCTGATCTATCTGGTGGTCAGCGAAAAACTGATCGACGGCTCACCATACAACAGCATTTCAGTGGTGCCGCTCATGCCCTGGGGAGAGACCGAACCGGCCATCACCTTCAAATAAATCGCGCAAGACAGGCAATTTAGGATGCAGGGCCTCGTGACATGATTGTTGAAGTACTTTCCGGACTGGACACCACAAGGCCATGGTGGTCGCCTTTACACACCTGGCTGCCAGGTCAGGCGTACTGGGACGCAGCGGTGCTGGCAGCGACCGGTGTCACGTCTTGTGTGGCGGTAGCGCCGTTGCTCAATGCGCTGGCGCCGCCTGCCTGCCCGGTCCGCTTTACCAGCCAGTCTGCACTGCCTGCTGGCGTAGCCTATGAAGCCTTTATCGGACAGCACAAGGCATGCCCAACCCGGGACAATGTGCATGATTTCTTCAACGGCCTGAGCTGGTTTCGTTTTCCGAAGGTAAAAACCCTGTTCAACCACATTCAGTGTCAACAGATCGCACATCAGGGTGTGGGGCAGCAGCGCGGTGTCGTTCGCGATACCATCACCCTGCTCGACGAAGGCGGTCTTTTTCTGCAGGCGCCCCCCGCCTTATGGGAGGCGATCGAGCAAAGAGACTGGCAGCGCGCTTTTATACGGGAACGCGCCTTGTGGCAGCAAACGCATATCGCTATTGTCGGCCATGCCTTGCTGGAAAAATGCGTAAACCCGTACAAGGCCATTACAGCAAATGTGATACGCATTCCTTCGGATACGCCCGCTGTTGATGTTGATACCGTCATGGCACAAACACTGGAAAAGCTTCTGACCCAGGAACAATTGCAGGTCAAGCCACACTGCCCCCTGCCCGTCATGGGTATTCCGGGCTGGGACGCCGCCAGCGAAAACCCGGCGTTCTATGACGACCCACAGGTGTTTCGCACCGCGCGCCGCTAGCCGATCTTATTGTTTTTGCAAACCACGGCGGCCAGCGCTGCACGGCTCGGCGCGGGGCGGCAGTTACCCGCCAAGTACGCCGAATTGCTGCAGCGCCTTGAACAGCATATAGGCCGCCAGCGCAAACAACAGGCCGGCAAACACCTTGCGCAGTTTGTCCACAGGCAGGGTATGCGCCATACGTGCGCCGACCGGCGCCATTAATACACTCATGATCACCAGCAGTATCAGGGCCGGCCAGTACACATAGCCGAGCATCCCATCGTGCACGCCAACCTCGCGTATACCGGACAAGATATATCCAAAGCTATTGGACAATGCGATGGGAAACCCCAGTGCTGCAGAGGTCGCAACCGCATTGCGCAGCGGCACATTGCACCAGACCATGAAAGGCACCGACAGGAATCCGCCCCCGGCGCCGACCAGACCTGAAATAAAGCCAATGCCGGTACCGGCGGCCGTACGCCCCACCATGCCGGGCAGTTGCCGGGAGGGTTTCGGCTTTTTATTGCGCAACATATTCATGCCGGAGTAGCCGACGAACAACGCAAAAAACAGCGAGAGCGCTGCGCCATGCAAATAGGCAAACACCGCACCGCCCGAGAGCAAGCCGCCGAGCAGGATCCCCGGCGCCAGCGTAAAGACCACCGACCACAGGACAGCGCCCTGGCGATGGTGGGCTCGCATACTGGAGATCGATGTAAATAGGATCATCCCCATACTGGTGGCGATGGCCGAATGCACTGCCAGGTCAGGTGACATCAGGGAAGTACCAAACAGCAGAGTCAGAAAAGGCACCAGTACCATGCCGCCGCCAACGCCAAGCAGTCCTGCCATGAAGCCGCCGAAGGCGCCCAGACACAACAAGGCAATGATCGTCAACGTGGTCACAGGCCGCCTCGTGGGAGGGTGCGCACCGACAGGAATAGCGGGACAACCGCAAAAACACGCCGGGTAACGGCGCAGCGGCCCGGCATTACTTGAGGTTTCCGGACAAAAACTGCTGCAGACGCGGACTGCGCGTGTTGCCAAAGACCTCATTTGGCGGACCTTCTTCTTCGACTGTTCCCTGATGCAGGAACATGACGTGGCTGGCCAGGTTGCGGGCAAAGCCCATTTCATGGGTTACCACAATCATGGTTCGCCCTTCTTCGGCCAGTTTCTGCATGACCCGCAGTACCTCGCCGACCAGTTCGGGATCGAGTGCAGACGTGGGCTCGTCAAACAGCATCACTTCAGGTTCCATGGCCAGCGCCCGGGCAATCGCAACGCGCTGCTGCTGGCCGCCGGACATCTGGGACGGATACTGGTTTTCCACTGCGGGTGGCAGGCCTACCTTGTTCAGGTACTGGCGTGCGCGCTCAATGGCCTCGGCCCTGGGTACGCCCAGCACATGAATAGGCGCTTCAATGATGTTTTCCAGCGCCGTCATGTGCGCCCACAAGTTGAAGTGCTGGAACACCATGGCCAGCTTGGTGCGAAAGACCTGCAGGCGCTTTTCATCTGACACGCGCAAGCGTCCCCTGGCGTCTTTGCTCACAGTGAGGGTTTCGCCATTAAGGGAAACGGTTCCGCTATTGGGCTGTTCCAGAAAATTGATACAGCGCAGAAAGGTACTTTTACCGGAACCGCTGGAGCCGATCATGGCAATCACGTCACCGGCCTTTGCCTGCAGCGAAACGCCCTTTAATACTTCGTTTTGTCCGTAGGACTTGCAGATGTTCTGAACATCGAGTTTATACATAACGATCCTAGTGTTGGCTGTGGCCCAGAAAGCCCAGCGTTCTCTTTTCCAGCCTGCGGAACAGTGCCACGAGAACAAATGAGATACACATATACATGACGGCTGCCGTACCATAAGCAGCAAAGGTCAGATAGGTGGCGGCATTGGCATCGCGCGCCACCTTCAGAATGTCCGGCACCGTGGCGGTAAAGGCCAGTGAGGTGGCATGCAGCATGAGAATGACTTCATTGCTATAGGCCGGCAACGCCCGGCGCAGCGCCGAGGGCAAAATTACACGCGTATACATTTTATACCGGGACATGCCGAAAGCGCGCGCTGCATCCAGTTCCCCATGCGCACTGTTTTTGATATAGCCGGCAAAAATCTCGGTGGTGTAGGCCAGGGTGTTGAGCATCAGGGCCAGCACCAGACAATTGTAGCCGCTCATGAAAAAAGCCTGCAGTGGCGGCGTGTCGCGCACGAACTGCAGACCGATGACGCCGCTGTAAATCAGCAGAATCTGCACATACAACGGCGTGCCACGAAAGACGTAGCTGAAAAACCAGATTGGCCAGGCGATCCAGCGATTTTTTGACACCCTGCCCACTGACAGCGGAATGGCCAGCACCAGGCCCAGGAGCAGCGAGAGCACCAGCACCCATAGCGTGACGGCCAGCCCGGAAAAGGCCGTACCATCCCAGAACAGCAGCGGCTGCCAATAGTCGTTCAGAATGGTGAGAAAATTATTGAGCGACTCGATCATAGCTGCGCCTCTCGTACACCTGCGGAATACTTGCGTTCCAGCCACCAAAGAACAATGTTGGACACGCTGGTGAGCACCAGATAAATGACCCCGGCCACACAAATGAACAGAAACATGGACGAGGTGGCCCGTCCGGCACTTTGGGTTACCTGAACCAGATCGGTCAGCCCGATAATGGACACCAGGGCGGTGGCCTTGAGCACGACCTGCCAGTTATTGCCGATGCCCGGCAGCGCAAAACGCATCATTTGCGGAAACAGTACGCGCCGAAACACCTGGCCGCTGCGCATGCCATAGGCACGTGCCGCCTCCAGCTGCCCACGCGGCACAGCAAGGAAAGCACCGCGAAAGGTTTCTGCAAAATAGGCACCATAGATGAAACCGATGGTCAGCACGCCGGCATAGAACGGATCGATGTCGACCACCTCCATGCCCAGCATATCGGTGATTTCATTGAGCCCCATCTGGATACTGAAAAAAATAAGCAACATCAGCACCAGATCGGGCACGCCGCGGATCAGCGTGGTGTAGGCACGGGCGATGCCCCGCAATACACCGTTGCCGAACAATTTGGCGCTGGCGCCCAGCAGGCCCAGCACGAATGCCACCAGCAGGGACAGCAAAGCAAGTTTGACGGTTTCCCAGGTTCCGCTCAGAATCTGGGCACCATATCCGTGGAGAAACATGCTTATTGCTTCACGTTTTTCAGATCAACTTCGCCTGGTTTGAAATATTTACCGGCGATGGTGGCAATGGTACCGTCCTGCTGCAATTCATTCAGCGCCTTATCAACGGCCTGCTTGAGATCGCTATCGGATTTGCGCATGCCAATGGCGATTTCACCGGTTAATGCCTTGTCATCTGTGATGGGATCTCCCAGGAAGGCAAAGTTGCTGCCTTCAGGTTTGCTCAGGAACCCGCTCTGACCGTTGGGTTTTTCAATAATGGCTGCGTCCAGGCGACCCGATGCGAGATCGGCAAAAGTCTGATTCTGGTCCTGATAGGAAACAATTTGCACGCCCTGAGTACCCCATCGCTGCTTGGCATAGGTTTCCTGCGTACTGCCCTGCAGCGTCCCGACGCGCTTGCCCTTGAGCGATTCGGCCGTCGGCAGCAGGCCGCTGTCCTTACGCGCCATCAGTTGCGTGGGAATACCATAAATGGGCTGGCTGAACAAAATCACTTTTTCACGCTGCGGGGTGATCTGCATGCTTGAATGAATCAGCGTGATCTTGCGTGCGGCCAGCGCCGGGATCAGACTATCGAAAGACTGCTCCACCCATTCGCATTTGGCCTGCAGTTTGGCGCAGATCCCGGTCATCACCTCGGCATCGAACCCGACGATTTCGCCTTTGGCGTTTTTGTATTCGAAAGGTGCATAGCCGGGCTCAATGCCGATTTTGAGTTCTTTCCACTCGCCAGCCTGCGCTGTTGCGCCAAAACCGGCAGACAGGCCCACTGTGACAGCGAGCAGCCAATTTTTCATATTCATCATCTTTTCACTTCCTGAATTTCATCTTGCAGGGAAAGCCGTACAAGGGTGCAGTTTCATAGCGAGAACCCGCCCCCACGGTTCCTGAATTCGAAATAGTACTGATTTGTGAACCGTCTGACCACTAGGGATCACCTCTAGCGCAAATTTTTGTCGTGACCTGTTTCCCCGGGGCAGTGATTCAAAGAACATTTACGCGCGCCGCTTATTCTTTATAATGCTATCTTTTGACCTTTGGTCTGCGCTGGATTTCCCTATGATCACTCCTTTTCCCAAACCTCTGGCACCTATTCAGCTTGAAGGACACGGCCTCGTGCTGCAACCCATGCGTCTTGCCCATGCAGAGGGCCTGCGCAATGCGGCGGCCGACGGGCAACTGTGGAATCTCACGTTTACGTCAGTCCCGGAACCCGGCCAGGAAACGGCGTATATAGAAGCGGCGCTCAAGGGACAGCAGGAAGGCCACATGCTGCCGTTCGTGGTGCTGGACGCCAAAACCCGCAAAATCATTGGCACCACCCGCTATCACGACATTGTGCCCGAGATTGCCCGGCTTGAAATCGGCTATACCTGGTACGGTCAATCCTGGCAGCGCACCCATGTTAATACGGTCTGCAAATATCTCCTGCTGTTTTATGCCTTTGAATCGCTCAAGGCCAATGTGGTTGGCTGGCGTACAGACAATCTGAACCAGCGCTCCCAGAATGCGATTGAACGTCTGGGTGCCAAAAAAGACGGCGTGCTGCGTGGCCACGCCCTGCGTCGTGACGGCACGGTGCGGGACACCCATATGTATAGCGTCACGCAGGAAGAATGGCCGGACATTAAACAGCGCCTTAAGGAAAAACTGCCGGGCAATCGCTCCTGAGTGATCGTGCCCGGCCAGGCTGATCGTTATGTCCGGCTAATCGTTATGTCCGGCTAATCGTTATGTCCGGCTAATCGTTAACGCCGCCTTAACCCCGCGTTCATCCGTCTCATTGGCGGCGCCGGCGCGCCGCACACTCCGTTTCTCGTTGCTTTGTCATGACCTCTTTGCTGCTATCGCTATTTCCCATCGCCGCCTGGTTGCTGGCCGGCTACATCCTTGGCTATTTGCTGTCGCCCCGCATTGTGTCAATGCTGTCGCGCGCCATCACACCATTCGTCTGGATCATGCTGTTTGCCATTGGCTATCGCTTCGGGCAGCAACTGTCGGCCATGCACCAGGTGGTGCTGATTCTGCAAACCGCGCTCCTTTACTCGGTGGGCATTACATTACTGTGCTCGCTGGTATTGCTGGTGCTATTTCGCCCGAACGTGCGCACACAGGCGACGCAACATGATCTGGGGATCATGCACGTGATCTGCGAATGCGGTATCGCACTGGCATTTTTGCTGGCCGGCCTGGGACTGGCGATGCTCACGGCGCACTGGGACATTGCCGTCCCGGTGCCGGACTCTGAGTTTTTTCTGTACATCCTGCTGTTTCTGATCGGCACCGATCTGGCGCACACGCCCTTGCAGCGCAATGCCATCCGCCCTGCCATGTTCACCGTACCATTGGTCGTTGCCATGGTTTCCCTGCTGGCTGGCGCCCTGATCGCCTGGGCCACCGACACCGACATCCGTCATGGCCTGCTATTGGCCAGCGGATTTGGCTGGTTTTCCCTGTCGGGCGTGCTGGTCACCGCCAGACTCGGTGAGTTTTATGGTGCGACTGCCCTGCTCACCGATCTGTTTCGCGAACTGCTATCCATCATCGTGCTGTTCTTTGCCGGCGCCCGCTATCCCTTGGCGGGCATCGGCGCGGCAGGCGCCACCGCCATGGACACCACTTTGCCCATTGTGCGCAAAACGACTGGCGCGTCATTTCTGGTCACCGCTCTTTTTTCCGGGATGGTACTCAGCCTTGCTGCTCCCTTCCTGCTCAGCTACGTGCTTTCGTTGTTTGACTAATTATGCTATAATCGTCATTTAACTAACGTTAACTTATTGTTAAATTCTTTTAAGCTCTGTTAATTTACGTTATTTGATCAGTGGTTCAAATCAAACGATTCGAATCAAATGGTTCAAGCAACGTTAATTCAAACAACCTCATTGTGACATGAGGCTATTTAAGCCTCATCGGATGCACCCGCAGCCAAAAGCGTCAGCTCAACACGTGTAAATCCCCGGCACCGGCCGCTATATACTTACGTTATAGGCTTATTTTCATAGGCCCCTGTTTCCAACAAGCCTCTCCTTAATAATCGCGCTGCCGTTCTTCGCACAAAATGTCGCACCAACACTGGCATTACAGACGTGCGATCCTTGCCAGAAGTCAACGCAGTGGCCGGTTTCGATTTCACCAGTCGATGCATTTTGTTTTTAACTATCGACAATATAAATATAATAAATTTTACTAATAACAATCCATTCAGTACAATGGATACATCTGATGAAACACCGCTGTGTTATCAAGGTTTAACAGCCATCAGCCTGTTTTCATCCCGTTTTTGTTTCACTCAATAAAGGAACCCAATATGTTGCAGAATAAAGAAGGTCAACGCGTCCCATCCGTTACATTCCCCGTACGCTCTGGCGATGCCTGGGAAAAAGTGTCTACCGACGACCTTTTCAAAGGTAAAACTGTTGTTGTCTTTTCACTGCCTGGCGCATTTACGCCAACATGCTCATCCACTCACCTGCCACGCTATAACGAACTGGCCGGAGCGTTCAAGGAACGCGGTGTTGACGAGATCGTCTGCGTATCTGTAAACGATACCTTCGTGATGAACGAATGGAAATCACAACAGGAAGCCGACAATATCACGGTCATCCCTGATGGCAACTGCGAATTCACTGAAGGCATGGGTATGCTGGTAGACAAAGCTGATCTGGGTTTTGGCAAACGCTCTTGGCGCTATTCAATGCTGGTCAAAGACGGCGTCATTGAAAAAATGTTCATCGAGCCAGAGAAAGAAGGCGATCCGTTTGAAGTGTCTGACGCCGATACAATGATTCACTATATCGACAAAGACTACCAGGACAAACCTTCAATTGTCATGTTCACCAAACCTGGTTGCGGCTACTGCGCCAAAGCCAAAGCATTGTTGAAAGAAAAAGACCTGCCGTTTGAAGAAGTGGTTCTGGGCAAAGACGCCAGCACCGTGGCCATTCGTGCCATCACCGGTAAAACCAGCACGCCGCAGATTTTCATTGGCGGCGAGTATATTGGCGGCAGCGACGAACTGGCAGCACATTTCGCCGGCAAGTAAGACGGTTGTTGCAGAGGGGACAGCAGATCACACGGCCAGGTAACGCATCAAAAGCCTGGCGATCTGCCCCGGCCTGCCGGCACCATGCCGGCAGACAGCAACTGCATTGCTTTCGCGGCATGTCATTGCAACGTTACCATCGCAATCACAAAGCCGATATGTCGGCAGCGGGCGCACCCTTGGTGCTGCCGCTGCTTTTTTTCGCCCGTAAACCGGTAGAATCAGAACCGGTTGCGTCAAAAACACCAAATATCAGGGATCGAATATGAAATCAATCAACGCCGATGTCCTTATTCTGGGCGGTGGCACGGCCGGCATGAGCGCTTTTCGCGCCGCCCGCAAATCCACAGACAATGTCTACCTGGTAGAAGACCACAAATTTGGCACCACCTGCGCACGCGTGGGTTGCATGCCATCAAAATTGCTTATCGCCGCCGCGGACGCGGCCCATCATGTGCGCACAGCCGACCAGTTCGGCGTGCATCCCGATGGCGCCCTGCGCATAGACGGCCACGAGGTGATGGCACGCGTACGCGCCGAACGCGACCGCTTCGTTGGCTTCGTACTGGAAGACGTGGCGGCTTTTCCCGCCAGTCAGCGCATTCTTGGCCGTGCACGTTTCAAAAATGAACATGTGGTGGTCGTAGACGATCATACTGAAATCACGGCACAGCGTATTGTGATCGCGACCGGATCGCGTCCTTTTGTCGTGCCTGCCTGGCAGTCGCTGGGAGAACGGCTGATTGTCAATGACGATGTCTTTGCCTGGGAAACGCTGCCTGCCAGTGTGGCCGTCTTCGGCGCGGGCGTGATTGGCCTGGAAATCGGCCAGGCCCTGCATCGCCTGGGCGTAACCGTGCACGTGTTCGGTAAGGACAATCTGCTGGGTGGCATTAGCGATCCGGTTGTGCAGGAAAAAGCACTGGAGATTTTTGGCAAAGAGATGGATCTGCATCTGGACGCCGACACACAGGTCAGTCTGCTGCCCAGCGGCAAGGGCGTAAAGGTGGATTACACGGAGAACGGCGCCAGCGGTTCGGTCACGGTCGATTTTCTGCTGGCTGCCACGGGTCGCAAACCCAATGTAGATAACCTGGGTCTGGAAAACCTGAGCATCGATCTGGACGCACGCGGTGTACCCAAAGCTGACCCGTACACCATGCAAACCAGCGTCCCGCACATTTTCATCGCCGGCGATGCGTCCAATCAGTTGCCACTGCTGCACGAAGCGGCGGACCAGGGCCTGATCGCCGGCAGGAATGCAGGCGCGTTTCCTGATGTGACCGAAGGCCTGCGCCGTTCACAAATCGGTGTGGTCTTCAGTGATCCGCAAATCGCCAGCATTGGCCTGCGCTACCGGGAAGTGACCAGCAAGTTCGACAATTGTGGCTGTTACGCAATTGGCGAAGTGTCCTTCAACAATCAGGGCCGCAGTCGTGTCATGGGCATCAACCAGGGGCATCTGCGTATTTACGCAGAACATGGTAGTGGGCGTTTACTGGGCGCTGAAATGGTCGGACCCGCAGCAGAGCATCTGGCTCACTTGCTGGCCTGGGCGCACCAGCAGAAGATGACCGTTGCCCAAATGCTGGACATGCCGTTCTATCATCCTGTCATTGAAGAAGGTGTGCGCACCGCGTTGCGCGACCTCAGCGCACAATTGCGCCTGGCCGACGATCTGGCCGGTGAATGCGCAGAGTGTCCCGGACAATAATGAGCTCTCCTGGGCGCTCAGTATCTGAATGAATATCTGAGGCATCGCGCCCTGGAGCGATCAACGACCAGTCCCGGTCTATCAAGCCTGATCTCCCGTATAAAAGCGCTGCGGCCGCAAAGCCGCAGCGCATGGGGATCTGGCTACACCTCACCTGCCCTAAAGATCCAGCCCCCAGGCATGTTCAATTTGCACCTGTACCGCTTGTCCATGCTCAAGCAGCCGGGGATGATAGAAGGTCACAGACTGGCCATCGGCCAGATTGGCCATATACTGGTAGCGCTCACCCTTATAGACCCGATGCTGCACGGTCACGTCAATGCCTTCATCTACGACGCTGACGTGTTCGGGCCGCACCAGCATGGCGCCGCGATGCATGGCACCGCTATTGGACAGCAGGTTAAGAATATCGTCGCTTCTCAGGTTCTTGCCATGAACATGGTTGGGTACATCCAGCACCGCCCCCTTGCCAATAAAGGTTGCGACCCAGCGCGAGGCGGGACGGCGATATAAATTTTCCGGCGTATCCCATTGTTCCAGACGACCATGATTCATAACGGCAATCCGGTCGGCCATTGCCATGGCTTCGGCCTGGTCATGCGTGACATAAATGAACGTTGCCCCGGTACGCGCATGAAAGTCGCGAAAGGTGGTTTCCATGGCGGCACGCAAATGCACGTCCAGATTCGCCAGCGGTTCATCCAGCAACACAACGTCCGGATGAGAAACCAGACAGCGTGCCAGCGCCACCCGCTGGCGCTGTCCACCGCTGAGGGCTTGCGGAAAACGATCGGCTAAATGCCCCAGGTTCACTGCCTCAAGCGCTGCAAAAACCTGGTCACGATACGGCTGACCCCGGAGCCCGCGCAACGCCAGCGCATAGCCTGCATTGTCCAGCACCGTTTTGTGAGGCCACAAGGCATACGACTGAAACACCATACTCATATTACGCTGCTCGGGCGCGATATGCTGCTGCGGCGAAGCCAGTAGCCTGTCGTTGAGCACAATGCGCCCTTGATCCAGTTGCTCAAAGCCGGCAATCATTCTCAGGGTCGTGGTTTTACCGCAGCCACTGGGACCAAGCAATGCGACAAACTGCCCTTTCTCTATGGCAAGACTGATGTCGTCGACAACCGCATGCTCGCCATAGTGTTTGCTGATATTTTCCAGGGTTAGTTGCGCCATGGAATCACTCCTCGTGGAACCCGTCTGCCCAGGGCGCTCAGGCAAAGCATCAGAACCAGCACCATCAGTACGATCAGCACCGATACGGCCGAAGCCAGTACTGTTTCACCGCCATCGTCCAGATTGAACACCAGAACACCCAGCGTTTCATTGCCGGCACTCCACAATAGTGCCGACACCGTCAATTCATTGACTGCAATTAAAAAAACCAGCAGCATACCCGCGAAGGCCGCCGGCGCCAGCAGCGGAAAAACGATATCACGCAGCCTGCGTGTCGGCCCGGCCCCGCAAAGTTGTGCAGCTTCTTCCAGTGCCGGGTCAAGCTGCTGCATGCTGCTTTGTATCGGTTTCAGACACACCGCCATGAATCGGGACAAATACGCAAACAGAATCAGCCCCAGCGTGCCATACAGTGACACCTGAATCAGCGGCAGCGGGCGGGCAAACAGCAAAATGCAGGCGACAGCCAGCACCACGCCGGGAAGCGCATAGGGAATATCGATCAGCCCCTGCAAAAAAGCATTGCTGCGCGATGGAAAGCGTACAAACAGGTAGGCAAGGGGCAGACAAAGGCAGGCCAGAATCAGCGCGGCCGCACCGGCCAGCAGGATACTGTTGCCAAAGGCCCGAAAGGTCACGCTCTGCTGAAACAGTATCTGCTCATAAGCCCGCAGGCTGACCGTGTCGAGCGTGAGGGGAACACCCATGGCCGCCACCAGTGAGCTGGAAATCAGGGCGATCAGCGGCACCACAACAATGAGCAGCACCAGCAAAAACAGCGCCAACTCGGCCAGCCAGCGTCGCGACCCAAGGATAAAGGCCAGTGGTCTGCCTGGCATGCCGGTCAGCGGTATGCGCGCGGAAAAATGCTGCTGCGCGACGACACCCACCAGCGCAATCACGCCAATCAGTACCGACAGGCTGGAAACATCGGCCAGCATGGCAGGCCCGAAATCGGCCATTTTCTGATAGATCAGGGTCGGCAATACGTAATAGGACACCGGGATGCCCAGCATGGCTGGAATGCCGAAGTTGCCCAGCGCGGAGACAAAGGCAATCGCGGCACCGGCCGCCAGACCATTGCGGCACAGCGGCAGGATCATATCGCGGACCACATCGCGTTGCGAGGCGCCGGCCATACGGGCCGCTTCAATCAATTCCTTGGGCAGGACAATCAGGCTCCCGCGTACCGCGAGATAGACCAGAGGCGCATGCTGGATGCCCATCAGCATGGCAATACCCCACCAGGAGCGCAGAGGCTGCGGACTGCCCAGCGGCGGCGCCAGATGCAGCATTTGCAGCAGCGGGCTGCCCGGACCGCTTAACTGCAGCCAGCTCAGCGCGGTCACCTGTGGCGGAATCATCATGGGCAGCATGATCATGAAAACCCAGAAGCCTTTGGCTCGAATGTCGGTGAGCACCACCAGTAATGCCAAGCTGGTACCCAGCACCACAGACAGCAGCGTAGCCAGACCTGCCGTCACCAGGCTGTTACCGGTCGCGCGCCAGGTTGATGCGCTACGCAGCATAGACCACATGGCACCGCCATCACCGGCAGGCAGATCGGTCATGGCCATGATCAGCAACCGCGCTGGCGGCAGCAGGGCCAGTATCAGCACCAGACACAACAACACCGGTGTCAGGATAGATGCCGGGTTTTTGCCAAACGGCCGCAAAAAGGAAATAGATGTCGCCATAGTGAAATTCAGGTATGTGGCCGGCTGTCCCGGGCCGCCTGATTTCGAATCGTGTTATATATTAAAAATATCGGGATAAATCGCAGATCCACACTTCTGTGGGTATTGCCCGGCACCGATAGCGTGACGCAGTAACAGGCGCCTGTGCCATTGTACCCACACCCCGTGCCGTGCATGAGGCAGCAAGCAGGACAGCGTCATGGTGCAACGTATCCTGCCACACCCGGGACTGCCCAAACATCCTGTTCGCCCAAACGGGCAGTGTGCTCCCGGACCCTATTGCACAACCTGCTTAACCGCCAAAGATCGTGCTGAATTTTTCCTTGTTCGCATCAGCATTCTGTAGTGCTGCGGCGGCATCAAAAGGCAACAATTTGATCTGATCGCGTGGCGGGAAGCCCGGTGGGTTTTGCATACCGTTGCGACCTGGAATATAACCCTGTTGCAGCACCAGTTCCTGGCCTTGCTGCGACAGCACGAAATCAACGAATTTTTTTGCAGCTTCGGGATTTTTCGCTGACTTCAGAATGGCAACTGGCTCGGTCACCAGACTGACACCTTCTTGTGGAAAAACGAAGGCAATGGGTGCCCCTTTTGCCTTTTCACGAATCGCCATATAGTCGACCAAAATACCATAGGGTTTGCCGCCAGATGTGATATCGGTCAGCACACCGCCATTACCTTTCTGAGACGCCACACCGTTGGCTTTCAGATCTTCGTAGTACTTCCACCCAAAGTCAGGATTGGTGGTCAGTGCCGACAAATGAATCATGGCTGCGCCTGAATACAGCGGGCTCGGCATGGATACCTGGTTTTTATACTCGGGTTTGACCAGATCCTTCCAGGACTGAGGCTTTTGTGCCGCCTGGGTGTTATAGGCGATGCCGGACGTGATCAGCTTGGTGCCATAGTAATAGCCACTAGGGTCATACAGCGCAGGATCATACTGAGCACTTTCCGGCGATTTATAGGCCAGCAACTGGTCTTCTTTTTTCAATTGCTCCAGGGTCACGCTGTCGGCGATCAGCAACAGATCCGGCTTGACGGCACCCGCGTTCATTTCGGCGCGCAATTTGGTCATCAGCTTGGTGGTACCATCGCGCACCCATTCCACTTTTGTGTCCGGATTGGCTTTCTGGAATGCGTCAACGGTCATCTGCGCATCGGTTGCCGGCTGACTCGTATACAGGACCAGCGTATCGGCAACAGCGCCACCGGAAAACGCCAACAGCGCGGCTGCGATTGAGTTTACTGCGACCTTCATGATGACCTCGTTTTTTTAAGCAGGATAATTGGACGATAGTAGAAACTTTATATTTCATGATTGTGACAGTCGGAATAATACCCTGGCATGTCGGGTAACAACGCGCAAAGCCCGGGTATAGGGCATGTAACAACCCGCAACGCCGGCACTTTTTCAGGTTTACAGCAGGCCGATTAATTCATACTATGGAGCCTGTTTTTTTACTGCACCCGCCCGCTTCGGGCTCGCGCACATTGTTCACTCACAGGTCACACCATGCCACGCCACGCCACGGTCAACCCGCAACGACGTACACGGCTGATACAGGCGCTCGCGTTTGCTCTGAGCGCGGCCAGCAACAAGCTCCTCGCTGCACCGGCTGACGCCCGCGCCCCCGCAAGTGATGCAAAGACCAACGCAGCAACAAAAACGCCCTCCACGGCTGCAACGCCACCGTCTCCCGCCACAGCCAGCCCCTCCTCCCCCTTGCCGCCGCCCGCCGAACCGGCGCCGCTGCCCGAGAATCTGGCCTGGAAAGATGCCGACAGCCTGTTGGTACATAACCCGCACGCCATTGAAACGCGCCGCGCAGTGCCTGGCCGCCAGCTCATTACGCCCACAGAATGCCTGTTTGTCCGCGATAACGCCCTGCCGCCGCCTGCGCGGCTACTGGCAGAGGCAGAGCAATGGCCCGTCGCATTCGATGGGGTCGCGCAACCTGATGCCTACACCCTGGCAGAGCTGCAGGCGATGCCCACCCGCACGATCGCCACGGTACTGCAATGCGCCGAAAACGGCCGCGCACTGCAAAGCAATCCAGCCATTGGGACCCAATGGCAAACAGGCGGTGCCGGCTGTGTGATCTGGACGGGTGTACCGTTAACAACCGTTATCCATGAACTGGGAGGGGCTGTGCCCGGCAGCCGTTTTATCACGGCCACGGGTGCCGATAGCCTTCCCGATGGCATCCCATCTGACTTCACCCGGGTTGAGCGTTCGGTGCCCTTATCCGCACTGGACAATGCTCTGCTGGCCTGGACACTCAATGGCGCGCCCATTCCCCTGGTGCATGGCGGCCCGCTACGACTGGTCCTGCCCGGCTATGCCAGTATCAATTACATCAAATATGTCAGACGCATTGCCTTCACTGCCGAAGAATCCAGCGCCCACATTCAGACCGCCGACTTCCGGGTGCCGTTGCGACCAGGCGAACCAAAACTGACCATTCCTGCCTGGCGGCTCCCCGTCAAATCCTGGATCACCGAGCCGCTGGGTATGGACGCTCCTGTCAAGGCCGGTGCCGTGCCGATCCGGGGTGTCGCAATGGGCGGCGCCTCTGCGGTCACCCACATCGAGGTCAGCGCTGACGGCGGCGCCACCTGGCATGCTGCCCGGTTCACCGGCAGCGATCTGGGCCCGTTCGCCTGGCGTCTGTTCGACATTTCGCTCCATTTGCCACCAGGTCCGGTCAAACTGGCGTGCCGCGCGACCAATGCAGCCGGACAGCAACAGCCCGAGCTCACCACAGACAACACCGGGTATTTTGTTAACGGCTGGCGCGAACACCAAATCAGCCTGACTGTTGCCCCTGCAGGATAAAACACCACTGCGACTTGCAAGACGACGGCGGGCAGGCGCATAATCCATACTCTTGTCTCCTCCTTACCGTGATACGGAATTTCCATGCCCTTGCGTCACTGGCTCGCTGCCCTTCTTGTCGTCCTTCTGTGGGGGCTCAACTTCGTGGTGATCAAGTTCGGCGTAAATGAGTTTCCCCCGCTGCTGCTGGGTGCCTTGCGTTTTGCCCTGGTCGCCTTCCCCGCCATTCTGTTTCTGCCGCGACCGGTCATCTCGCTGCGATTACTGCTGCTTTTCGGCCTGACATTGTGCTTCGGGCAATTTGCCTTTCTGTTCAGTGCGATCGCAATGGGCATGCCGGCCGGTCTGGCTTCGCTGGTGCTGCAATCGCAGGCATTCTTTTCGGTGCTCATCGCCGCGCTGCTGCTGAACGAGAAAGTGCGACTGCACAGTGTCGTTGCCATGGTCGTGGCCGCCATCGGGCTGGCGGTGATTGAAATAGGTGCCGATCTTGCCCAGCCGGTGCCGCTATTTGCGTTCTTTCTTACCCTGTGTGCGGCTTTCAGCTGGGGTTGCGGCAATATCGTGATCAAAAAGGCCGGGCCGGCGGTCAATATGTTCAGTCTGCTGACCTGGGGCGCCGTCTTTCCTGTTTTTCCGTTTCTACTGGCCTCCTGGCTGTTCGAAGGCCCGCAGGCGATGGTGCAAAGTCTGGCCAATCTGTCGTGGACCGGCGTCGGGTCGGTCATGTACCTGGCCTATGCGGCGTCATTCATTGGTTACTATTTATGGGGCCGCTTGCTGGCACAGCATCCTGTCAGCCTGGTTACGCCAATGTCACTCATGATTCCTGTTGTCGGCCTGCTGTCAGCTGAAGTGGTTCTGCACGAAAAACTATCACTGGTGCAGTGGCTGGGCAGTGCAGTCGTAGTCGCGGGACTGGCCATCAATATTTTCGGCAGCAAGCTGTCGCGCGGTCGCGTAGCCGTCGTGTCACAAAAAACGAAAATTCGTGTATCCGCCGCAACAGACAAAGGCAGATAAACGACAAAATCGAGCCGTCTTTTCAAAAGAAAAGTCAATATTCACACAAGGCACACGTATCGCCGTTATGCTTGGTGCACAGACTGCACGTGACAGCAATCGCTTTACCCAACTTGCTAATATATGGAAACATTTTCCATTTGTACGGAAATAATCCTTCCTATATGATCTGAAACGTTACAAGCAGTCGGTAAACCCACTCAATTCAGGAGTAAAGGAATATGTCGATTATTGTTACGATCATAATTGGTTTTATTGTCGGTCTGATCGCCCGCGCCATTATGCCCGGTACCCAGTCCATGGGGTTCATTCTTACTACAATTCTGGGTATTGTCGGATCTATCGTCGCGACCTACCTGGGTCAAATGTTGGGATGGTACAACCAGGGCGACGCGGCAGGATGGATCGCGTCTGTTGTTGGCGCCATTATCGTTCTTTTCATATATGGCCTGATCGCCAAGCGCTCCTGACACCGGCATGTTATAAAGAGTGCGTGCCCTGGTGGCACGCATTTTTCGTTTTGTCCGCCTTATTTTCTTTGATTACGGGAGGCTCATGACTCGTTCCCATACGATTGACGCCAACACTCAGGACGCCGACAAACCGGCAGGTCTTGTCAGAAAAATTGCCCGTATCGCCAAACGTGCCGGGCGCACCGTGGTGCAAAAAGCCCTGCTGCTGCATTATGCCGTTCGCAATCCGGCCACGCCCGCCTGGGCCCGTCGGGTCATTTATGGCGCACTGGCCTACCTCGTCCTGCCGCTGGATGCAATACCGGATTTCCTGCCCGGCGTTGGCTATACCGACGACCTGAGCGTGATCGCCGCCGCCCTGGCTGCCGTCGCCTACTACATTACACCGGATGTGAAGCAGCAAGCCGAACAGGCAACCAATCGCTGGTTCAAGCCCTGACATCAATCCCCAAAATAAGCAACGCGATGGCCCGTCGTCCATTTTCATTCAAAGATTTCTGGCTGACCGAGGCCGTCCGCCTGCGCGAGGACCATTGGGGACCGCTGGATGATGCCGCCCTCATACGCCAGTTACGCAGTGGCAATGACAGCCCGGAACAAAAAATCGTGCGCCGGGCCCGCCTGCTTGCCGATAGAGAAAACACCACGCAACTGGTCGAACAGTGGACGCAAGGTGCGAAGCTGGCCCTGTTGATTTTAGCTGTGCTGGCAATAATGGCGGGCGCAGGCGCTGCTGCCGGCGTTCTGGGCTCAGCCAGCCGCCATATCAATGTCACGCTGGCCATTGTGACGCTGCTGGGCCTGCATAGCCTTACCTTCCTGTTCTGGATCCTGTCCCTGTTCCTCTCCTCACGCGCGTTCAGCTGGCTGGGACAGTTCTGGCTATGGCTCAGCCGCAAAATCGCGCGCGGCCCCGAAGCGGCGCTGGCACCGCAATCCTTTGTCTCGCTGCTCACGCAAAACAGCGCGCTCAAATGGGCCCTGTCCTGCATCAGTCATGGTTTCTGGGTACTGTTTTTTCTGGCGGCCCTGCTGACCATGCTGGGCCTGCTGGCTGCACAGCGCTATACCTTCGGCTGGGAAACCACCATTCTGTCACCCGAGGTGTTTGTCTCGCTCACGCGTACGCTGGGCGCGCTCCCGGCCCTGCTGGGTTTTCCCATACCGGATGCCGAATGGGTGCGGCAGAGTACGGACGGTGCAACCCTCTCGGAAAGCACCTATGCAATCTGGTCGGCCTGGCTGCTGGGCGTGGTCCTGTGCTATGGCCTGCTGCTGCGCGCCATCAGTCTGGCATTGTGCCTTTGGCAATTACGCGGCGCGTTGCAGGCACTCAGGCTGGATATTGATTTGCCTTCGTACAGTCCCCTGGTGGCCCGACTGACACCCACCAGTGAAAACCTGGGCATTGATGGGCCTGCCGGGGATGACCTGCTCTCCCAGCCGCAAGACAACGCCACTCGCCCCTACTCATCCGACCCGGTTTATGTGGGTATTGAACTGCCCCCTGATACCAGCTGGCCTGTCTTTCCCGTTATTGCCGGCGCGCAGGATGGCGGCGTACTCGAGTCGCGTGAGCAGCGTCATGCCCTGCTTGATCAACTCCATGCCCAGCCCGTCAAAGGCCTGCTGGTGGTGGTGGACGCCGCGCAGACACCCGATCGCGGCACCCTGCGCCTGATTGCAGAACTGGCCGGTCTGGCGCGGGCCACACATATTTTGCTGTGGCAACGGCCTGATCAGGCATCGCGCCAGCAATCGTGGCAGAAGCAACTGTCCGACGCGGGCTTTTTGCCCGACACCCTGCACCTGGACGCCGCTTCGCTCCCGGACTGGATTGCAGCATCATGAGTACCACTCTCGCACTACGCCTGGCCGTCGTTGGCCACACCAATACCGGCAAGACCTCGCTGTTACGTACACTGACACATGATGCAGGCTTTGGCCAGGTCTCGGATGCACCAGGCACCACTCGCCATGTGGAAGGCGCACGCCTGCTCCTGAACGGCGCTGCCGCGGTCGAGCTGTACGACACGCCCGGCCTGGAAGATGGCATTGGATTGCTGGATTATCTGGACCAATTGCAAAGCCAAACCGGCAGCCGACATGATGGCCCGGAAAGCATTACGCGCTTTCTGGATACGCCTGAGAGCAAACGACGCTTCGAGCAGGAAGCGCGCGTGCTGAAAAAACTCATCGCCTGCGACGCGGGGCTTTATGTGATCGATGTCCGGGACCCGGTGCTGGCCAAGCACAAGGATGAACTGGCCATTCTGGCCCGCTGCGGCAAGCCGCTGGTGCCGGTACTGAATTTCATCAACGATACACACGCACGCAAGCAGGACTGGAAGGACACACTGGCGCGCCTGGGATTGCATGTGGTGATTGAGTTTGACACGGTCGCGCCTGCGATCGATGGCGAAGCGCAGCTTTATCAGAAACTGGCGCTGGTGCTCGACACGCATGCAACAACGCTGCAGGCATTGTCTGAAGATGTCGGTGTGCAACGCGAACGACGCCGTAATGCCGCGTTTGCACTGGTTGCCGATATGCTCATTGATGTTGCTGCACTGCGCATCAGCAGCCAGACCGATAACGAGAGCGTCAAAAGCAGCATCCAGCTCATGCAGGACAAAGTGCGGCAGCGTGAACGGGCCGCCATCAAGGCACTGCTCACGCACTACCGCTTCCGCCCGGAAGACTATCCCGGTCAGCCGCTGCCACTGGAAGGCGGGCGCTGGAATATGGACTTGTTCAATCCACAGGCACTGCTGGACACTGGCATTCACGTTGGCAAAGGCTTTGCTGCAGGGGCGATGGCAGGCGCCGCAGTCGATGTTTTTACCGCAGGCCTGAGCCTGGGGACGGCGGCGCTGATTGGCGGCGTTCTGGGCAGCGTATGGCAGGGCACAGACAAGCTGGGAAAACGGCTGTACGGGCGCCTGCAGGGCTTTCACGAGGTGACCGTCGAAGACAGTATCCTGCGCCTGCTGGCCATTCGCGCGCACCAGTTGATACGCGCCCTGGAGCTTCGCGGCCATGCTGATATGGCACCTGTTCAGGTCGCAATGGAAGCGGCCAGGGAAGAACTCAAGGACCAGCCCCTGCCAGAGCAGTTGCATGAGGCACGCAGCCGCCCGGAATGGTCAAGACTAGGGGATCGCTTTTCGTCAGGGTCGCGACGCGATGTAGCGGTCGGGCAACTGGGCAGGGCACTTGCCCGAATCGATCAAAAATAGCCCGCCTGCCTTTCGGGCAAGGGCAAAGGGCAGCAATAAACTTTATAGCAGCACCGGTGCATCCGGCAGATGATTGCGACCGTCGTCGTCTGCTGCCTGGCCGCCACATGACGCCTGCAATAGCGTTTCGATCGCGCCGATAGCCTGCAACAGACCCTGCTCGTATTGCCTGGCGGCAAAGCGCGCCTGCAAGATCGCGCAAATGCCATCCCATTGCTGCGGATTGACATTGATACCGCGGTCCGCGACTATTTCGAATTTGTGTTTATTCAGTGAGATATACAGCAGCAGGCCGGTGCGCATGGGTGTATCCCATACTTTCAGGCGACCGAATACTTCCAGCGCCCGGCCGGATGTTTCCCGGCTGTGCCCCGGTGTATCGTGTTCAATGGCCAGTACCAGTTCGCCAACATGACGCGCTTCACTCCTGCGTATTTCTTCGGTCAGCCGCTCCATCATGGCAGGCGTAAACACACGCCGCGACAGCCACCAGCCGTCGAGCCCGTCCAGCCCCAGCCATTCCCATTTATTACCAGCCACCTGAAGCTCCTCCGCCGCCGCTGCTGCCGCCACCGCCGCCACCAAAACCACCGCCGAAGCCGCCACCTCCGAAGCCACCACCACCGCGCCCGGAGCCGAAACCGCCGCCCAGACCGCCCAGGCCGCCACCCAGAATGGAACCGTTACGCCTTGCTCCGCGTACCGAGCCGCGCGGAACGACTTTTTTTGCAATGCTACTGATCACCAGCGCCGCAATGGCGGCCACGCCGGCCCAGATAATATTGCCGGTAATCGCAAACAGCATGACACCGGCGGCGACCGCACTGATGACAGGCGGGAAAAATGCGATCAGAAAAAAGCCGAACATTAGCATCGGGCCCAGTGCCCCGATCAGGCCCTCATCAAACTCGTCGCTATCGCTGGCGGTTTTTTTCTCAGGTGCAGGCAGCGCTTCGTTCTCGATCAGCGACACCAGCGCGGTCACGCCGGCGTTCACACCGCCGGCATAATCATTGGTCTTGAAATGCGGCGCGACATAATCATTGATGATACGCGAGGCCAGTGCATCCGGCACCGCGCCTTCCAGCCCGTAGCCCACTTCCAGTCGCATGCGCCGGTCATCCTTGGCAATCAGAAACAGAATACCGTCATCTACTTTGGCGCGACCCACCTTCCATTGATCGAATACGCGACGCGAATAACTCTCAACCGTATCGGGCTGTACGGTGGGCACCATCAGTACAAAGACCTGCGCGCCCTTCTTTTCTTCCAGCGCCTGCAGCTTGGCTTCCAGGGCCGCCTTCTGTCCCTGATCGAGGGTACCGGTGGTATCGGTCACGCGCGCGGTCAGTTGCGGGACGGGTACGTCCTGTTGCGCCATAGCCGGCGCAAAACCGGCCACGGCAACCAGCAGGATCAGGAGACGAAACAGGGATTGCAAACGACCCATGAGCAGCGATCGGCAGGATTGGGCAGCGACAGACAAGGGCATTACTGCGCAGGCGCCGGCTGAGCAGGCGCAGCGTTACCCGCCGGGGCCCGGGCGCCTGTATCGAACTTGACTTCAGGGTTGCGCATGATTTCATCCTGATTGTCGGTCCCGAAATTAGGCTTGACCTGATAACCCATGATCTTGGCTGTGATCAGCGTCGGGAACTGACGAATCAGCGTGTTATAGGCCTGAACGTCCTTGATATAGCGACCACGTGCAGTGGCGATGCGATTTTCAGTCCCTTCCAGTTGTGCATTCAGATCACGAAACAGGGCATCGGCCTTCAGTTGCGGATAATTTTCCGATACGGCGATCAGGCGGGAAAGCGCAGAACCCAACTGGTTCTGAGCAGCCTGAAACTGTTGCAACTGTTCCTGCGAGGGAACCGTATCGGCAGAAATCTGCACGCTGCCAACCTTGGAACGCGCCTCGGTTACCTGCGTGAGTACTTCGCGCTCGTTGACCATATAGGCATTGACACTGGCCACGATTTTGGGTACCAGATCGGCACGACGCTGATACTGGTTCAGGGTTTCAGACCAGGCCGCCTTGACCTGTTCATCCAGCGTCTGGATTTGGTTATAGCCGCAACCGGACAAAAACACAGCCATCATCAAGGCGCAGATCATTCCGAAAAATCGTTTCATGTTGGTAGCAACCCAAAGGAGAGTGAATCGAAAAAAAACAATGTTCTAATCATAGCCGTTTTTTTTGCAGGCCGACGCACTTGATGCCCGTCAAACGCGTAGCAGAGTGTTAATTTCATTAAATTAACATACCTGGCGCGCCAGGACAGCCGGCTGTGGCAACCTGCCCGATACCTGCAGCACTGCACTATCAGCCCTCAGGTGCAAAGGTGCAACCGGAAGCGACAAAAAACGGTGCCAGCAGGAACGGATCGCAACGAGCCACAGGTTTTCAACACATCCGCGATTATGTTCATTTTGCACTTTTTTAGCAAATTTGTGCAATATTCACAAATGAGATATACTTGCACTAACGTCTCATCCCATCGGAGGCTTAGCCATGACCGCATTGCAACAACCCAAACCCGCAACTGAAGCCGTTCTGGCCAAAGCGGTTCTGCGCGCTGCCGAGCAACTCGGCCTGAAGCAGGCGGAACTGGCTGCCGTGCTGGGGCTGCACCGCACCGCCATCAGCCGCCTCAAATCCACCCCGTCACTGGACCCTGACAGCAAACAGGGTGAACTGGCCTTGCTGTTGTTGCGTCTTGCCCGTGCCCTCTTTGCCCTCACAGGCGGCGATCAGGAATGGATCCGCCACTTCATGCGCACCCCAAACAACATCACCGGCGGCATCCCTGCAGCCCAGATCGAGACCATACAGGGAATGACAACGGTATTGCAGTTTGTCGATGCCATCCGCGGTAAAGTGTGATGATCTGGCAAGCCTGCAACGGCCCTGAACATATCCGGCAGATCGATGGCAGGCTGCACCGGCTCGTGGAAAGCCAGGAGCAAATTGCCACACTCGGCTATGTGGACACGCTGGAAGAACAGGCCCTGCTGGAACAGATGCTGGACCAGGCCAAGCCCGTTTCGCAACCCGATTGCGAACCGCTGCATTATCTGCTCAAAACGCCGTTCCGCTATCCGCCGCTCAAATGGGGTTCACGCTTCGGGCGGGTGCATGAACGCAGCCTGTTCTATGGAGGCAGAAATATCGGTGCGGTGCTGGCCGAAAGCGCTTTCTATCGTTTCGTATTCTGGCACTCGATGGACGGCATGCCGGTCAAGGACCGGATCCGCAGCGAGCATACGCTTTTTTCGGTGCGCTACGGCACAGAAAAAGGGATACAACTTCAGGCGCCACCGTTTAACCGGTATCAGGCCGCGTTAACCAATCCGGTCAATTACCAGGCAGCCCAGCAAATAGGCAGCGCCATGCGCGCCGCCGATGTCGAAGCCTTCGAATACTGCTCGGCCCGCGATCCTGAACATGGCCTGTGCGTCGCCCTCTTTTCCCCTGCAGCATTCAGGCAAAAGAAACCCCAGGAGACCAGTCAGTGGTTTGGAGAGCTCAGTGCAGATCGGGTCTCTTTTACACAACTGCGCTCGGGCAAAGTCATGACCTATGGCATCGGCTTATTTCTGGTCGATGGCGTGTTGCCCAGGCCGGCCTGAACGCGCCGGGAACAGAGGCTCTGTGTTTCACTTTTTCAGATCGCCTGCGACGAACAGCCCCCTTTGCCGACCTAGCGCGATCTCTATCCAACCCTGCCGTATCGACCGACAGGCCTATCGGACGTGCCATTGATGGCGGCATTGGTGGCGGCATTGATGGGCCGTTAAAACCGTGAGCCGTTGCTTATCAGGGAGCCCGCAAAAAAACGGTTTAATCTTGATTCAGATAACTTACAACAAACTGAATTTATGTTAGCCTTCTGGGTTTGGTGCCGCATCTGCTCCCCTTATCTATGAAACGCTACCTCCCGCAAAAAGTCGTCCATTTTTTCAATAGCGAGCCAGCCTCGGGCATCATCCTGATGGTCACGGCCGTGCTGGGTATCTGGCTGGCCAACTCCGCCATGGCCGACAACTATTTCTCCACCCTGTCGAGCTATGTCGCTGGCCTGTCGATTCTGCACTGGATCAATGACGGGCTGATGGCGATATTTTTTCTCTATGTTGGCCTGGAGGTCAAACGGGAATTGCTGACCGGCGAATTATCGAGTAATCAGAAGCGGTTGCTGCCCTGCCTGGCCGCGATGGCGGGCGTGATGGTCCCTGCCCTGATCTACCTGGCCTTCAACTATGACGATCCGCAACAGATCCGCGGCTGGGCTGTGCCGGCGGCAACCGACATCGCCTTTGCGCTAGGCGTGCTGGCCTTGCTTGGCTCGCGCGTTCCCACCTCGCTGAAGGTTTTTCTGACTGCGCTGGCCATTATTGATGATTTAATCGCCATTGTCGTTATCGCCCTGTTTTACACCGCTCAAATACAAAGCCTGTATCTCGCCCTGGCTGCCGGCACCCTGATCGCGCTGATTCTACTGAACCGCAACAACGTCATGCGCAGCCTGCCCTACGCCATCCTGGGCGTATTCATGTGGTGGTTCGTGCTCAAGTCAGGCATTCACGCCACCCTGGCCGGCGTCGCACTGGCGCTGACGCTGCCTATGTCGGGAACATGCCAGACGCCGGACAACGCCCCCCTGCTTAAATGGGAACACGGCCTGTCGCCGTGGGTCGCATTTCTGATCGTGCCGATTTTCGGCTTTGCCAACGCCGGCGTCTCGTTCGCGGGACTTTCCTGGAGCCAGCTGGGGCACCCGGTCGTATTGGGTATCGCTGCGGGCCTGTTTTTGGGTAAACAACTGGGCATTTTCGGTTTGGTCTGGCTGACGGTGAAATTCGGCCTGGTCAACAAGCCGGAACGGGCCAGTTGGCCGCAGATCTATGGCGTAGCCATGCTTTGCGGTATCGGCTTTACCATGAGCCTGTTTATCGGCGCCCTGGCGTTTACCGATCCGGCTGTGCAGGATCTGGCCAAGATCGGTGTATTTACCGGCTCAGTGCTGGCGGCAGTGCTGGGGTATCTGATACTGCTCTTGAGCGCCAAAGAAAATCAGTAGGGGCGCAAAGCGCCTGATTTGCCGTATTATCGGTATAACCCTTTATTGACGGTATAGGGAATGCCATGCAGACGTCCCAGCGGCTGGCCGGCCATAATGGCCTGTTCCGCCTCTCGCGCCTATTGTATGCCCTTACCGACAGCACAAACGTCTCAGGACGTTAACGATATGCGCGCCAGAATTTGGCACTTTCTTCAATATAGCCCGAATAAGGCATATCCTGATCGATGAATGGCACCCGTTGCCGATAGGACGCCAGTAACGCCTTGCTGGACGCCGAGGGCGCAAACCCGTCGCGCAGCTCCAGTGCCTGCGCTCCTTCCAGAAGCTGGAATGCCGCAATATGATAAAGCGCGTCCAGGATTTGCTCAGTATTTCGCACAGCCAGCCCACTCATGCTGGTGGTGTCCTCGATGTTGCCGGCCAGCGTCGCGCCGTACAAAGACGCCGGTTGCGCCAGCAGCTTAATGCGAATACTTTCCTCGACGAAAGGCTTCTGAATGGCTCCAAAGGCATGACCATGGTTGGTCTTTGCTGCAAGGAACCGGGGCAGCCCGGTCAGTTCAGGATTCTCCAGCCGAATCAACTGCTGTACCATGCTTTCGGCCAGCTTGGCCAGCGACAGATTCAGATACTCCACTTTACTGGCAACAGGCAGGAAGTTGAAATTGGCTGTCGGATAAATCGCACCCTCGCCTTGTTCGCTGGTCACGCGATAAGCCCGCAATTGATCGCTTTGAGCCGCGTCCCGGGCGATCACCGCCTGCCTCAGCACCAGTGGATTATCATCAGATGCATTGATCTGGACCTGCAGATCTTCTGCCAGGCGCAGTAGATTCTCCTGCACGACGCCCAGGGTATAAGCCATGGTTCGGAACGACAACGGATCCTGCAAGGCCCGATCCGCAGAGCGACGCCATAAATCGCTGCCGACCAGGGCAGCACGGATGCGACCCGCTTCCTGAGCCATGGCGGCATAAGGCCGGGCCGCCACCGCCGTCTCGGAAAAAGGCGCAACATTGCCATTGAATCCCTCAAGCATGAAGGCAAACAAACGAACCTGCTTATCCAGAAAAGCCTGAGTATCGAGTGCCGCCAGCGTCGCCTGCCCGGCCGTCAGGCTATTGGTGCTAAGGATCGACAGAAAATCCTTGCCCACGGGTTTGAGCGGGGCAATGTTCAACTGTTTCATCACCTCGGCCGCAGGCAGCCGCTTACCCTGGTAGAAGACATCCCATTCGCCGATCATCGCCAGTCCGATATGCGACGCCAATGTAATATCGGCCTCGCCGACGGTTCCCAGCGACGGGATCACCGGCGTGATATCGTGATTCAGATAATCAACGTACATGCTTGCGACCTCGGGCTGCACACCCGCGGCGCCCGAGAGGAATGTGTTCAGACGTATCAGCATGCCGGCACGAACCACGTCGGCAGACATGGGTTTGCCCACACCTGCCGCATGCGCCCGCAACGACATCTCGTTGAACCTGACCGACAGCGTCAGCAGATCATCCGACAGCACCTTCCTGCCATTCACTTCATGGAAAAC
Source organism: Advenella mimigardefordensis DPN7 (assembly GCF_000521505.1). Taxonomy (GTDB): domain Bacteria; phylum Pseudomonadota; class Gammaproteobacteria; order Burkholderiales; family Burkholderiaceae_B; genus Advenella; species Advenella mimigardefordensis. The sequence continues at coordinate 421,305 of NZ_CP003915.1, read as the reverse complement.
GGGGTGGTCCTTGTTCCAGCCGACGCCGACGTTCAGGCCATACACAGGAACGCCGCCCAGCGCGGCATCCATGACAATCTCATGGCCCCGCCTGACATTGCGCATCCCTGCTTCGCTGAGGGTGACCGGGCGATGATCCAGCGCCACCTCTCTGACCTCCTGCAGGGTGAGACGATGCGACGGCCCCAACTCAAGCACTGGACGGGCAACACCGGTACGCCATACGAACAGCATGCCGCAGCAAACTAATACGGCCCATAGCCGCCGATAATGATTCATTTGCATTTCCTCCTTACAACTGCAAATTCATAGTACGGTGATCGATTAAAAAATCGATCAGATCTTTCTCCACCTTATTAAGCGCCCGATTTTTCAAATATGACAAATGCAATTTTCTGTACAGGGGCGGCTCAACTTCAATGAACATCAGTTCGCCGCTTTCGATCAGACTGGCCACAGCGGATCTGGGCAGGATGGCGGCATATCTGCCGTCAAGCAACCAGCGCCGGTTCAGATTCAGGCTGTCCGACTCCACCGACGGTCGCAGCTCCAACCCATGACTCAGGCAATGTCGGTCGATCAGTTCGCGCATGCCGGTCACCTTCCTTGGCAAAACCAGCGGAAACCGTTGCAGCTCGCTCCATTGCAGGCGCACGGGCGCCGGCCGCCCCGCCAGCGCAGTCGAGCACACCAGCCCCATCGGCTCAGGGGTGGTCACAACATGCTGCACCAGCCATGGCATTTCCGTCTCAATAAACGCCAGATGGATGCTTTGCGCACGCAAGGCGTCGGCCAGAAACTGATGCCGTTCTTCCACGATTTCCAGCCGCACATCGGCATGCAATTGCTGCCACGTCGTCACCTGGTCGGCGATCAGGGCAATGACCCTGCTTTGCACGTCTATGCTGGGCAGAATGCCAAGGCTCAGGCGGTCCTGTCGCGCCAGCCGCAACTGCTGCAACGTCTGCTGAACGCGCCTGACATAAAAATCCATGCCCTCAAAGATAGCCCACAGCACCCCTCCCGCCGCATTCACGTGTACCCGCCGCGACCCGGTCTTGCGGTCGAACACTCGCATACCCAGCGCCGTTTCTAGTTGCTGAACTTGCGTGCTTAGCGCCGGTTGCGTCAGATAGAGCTGCTCTGCAGCGCGGCGAATTGATCCGCATTCGATCACGTTGGCAAAGTAATACCATTGCTTGAGCGTCGTCCGGGGCCTGGCCAATCCATAAGACCGAGGCAGCGACGCCAAATGGAAAGCAAAGGCCTTCAGGAAATACGCGGTCACGGGACTATCCTGATACACGCTGGATTTGACGGACATCCAGGTGCTCACCGGAAATTCGGACACGTGCCATTTATCATGAATGCATTCATCCATGCTCAGCGTATTGATCAGGACCAGTTGCCCTGCATCCGGTGGCAGCGCGCATAACTCATAAAAATGACGATTGTCATAAACAAAATTGATCTCTGCGCGTTCGCAAATACCGGAGATATGCTGCAATAACTCCCAAGGCATGCGCGGAATCACGAAGCGCCAGTTTTTCAGATCCTGCACCGACATCGGGTCCGGCAGCGTCACGTCGGGCGAGTGCAAAATCATCCACTGGCCGGCCATGGGGTCCGCGCAGTCCGCTTCCCCCGTCTGGCTTTCCAGCATGAAGTCGACCTGGCCTGCATCGCGCCAGGCAGGGCGCCAGGCGCTCTCTTGTTCCGAGGGACCGAAATGCGCTTCGACATAATCGGGGATCACCAGCACATTCGGGTACAGCTGATTGACGTCGGCGATGGCCGACAGCAATGCGTTGTTCAGGGAACCCGAGTACATGGCATCGCTGCACTTGATCTTCAGCCAGGCCAGATCGGCCTGCGCCGCGCCCACGTTGATGCAGGCAAAGCGTTCCAGCAAAATCATGGCGTTGAAATCGCGCACGATTTTACGCGTCACTTCCTGAGCAATAAAAACCTTGTTTTTTCGGACGAATAAACTGATCTGCTGCAGGCTCTCCATGCTGGAGATGGCTTCGCTGACCACCGAAGCCGAACACGAAAAAGCCTGCGCCGTCTCTTTCAGACTCCTGGACTCAGCCAAATGCGCCACCTTCAGCATGGTTTTGAAGTCAAGGCCGCGAAATGGAAGCGTCGTCATCGTTGTCCTTAAAGTCTGATGTAATGCAGCCCTTTTTTCACCGCTTCGTCCAGCGCCTCGGGATAGCCGGCATCGGCATAACGCATGACACCCAGGCTGGTATCGTTGGTCATCGCCAGCGCAAGCCGCTCCCTTGCCGCGGCAGACCCATCGGCTACCACGGTCACCCCTGCCGACGTCATATAACCGCTATATCCACCCCCGCCAGAATGGATCGCCACCAGATCGGCCTGAGAGGCACAGTTGACCATGGCATTGATCAGCGGCCAATCGGCAATCGCATCGGAACCGTCGCGCATCTTTTCCGTCATGATATTGGGATGCGCCATGGCCCCGGCGTCCAGATGATCGCGCGTGAAAGCCACGGGGGCCTTCAATGTGCCGTCGGCCACCATCTGGTTCACCGCCAGCGCCAGCTCGGTGCGCTCACCGTGACCCAGCCAGGCGATACGCGCTGGCAGACCCTCGAACGGCACATACTTGCGTGCCAGTCCGATCCAGTTGGTCACAATACGGTTATCCGGGAACCGGGTCAGGATGAAGTCATCGATCGCTTCGATATCGGCGGGGTCGTTCGAGAGCGCCACCCACCGAAATGGCCCGATGGCGCGACAGAACAAGGGACGCAGAAAAGCCTCGGTAAAGATCGGAATATCAAAAGCCTGTTTGACACCGGTATTAAACGCCTGTGTGCGGATCAGATTACCATTGTCGAACACCACCGCACCCTTTTCCTGAAACGCGAGCATGGCCGTCACATGCCGCTTGATCGACTGCAGCGAGGCCTGCATCAGCGCATCAGGATCGCTTTGACGCAAGGCCTTCGCTTTATCCAGATCGAACCCCGACGGGATATAGCCGTAAAGCAAATCATGTGCCGATGTCTGGTCGGTGACAATATCGGGCACCACCCCCTTATCCAGCAACGCAGGATAGACGTCGGCCGCATTGCCCTGCAAACCGACAGAGATCGGCTGCCTGGCCGCGCATGCCTCACGGATAATGGTCAGCGCCTCGTCCAGCGTGGCCGCCTGCTTTTGCAGATAGCCGATGCTCAAACGCCTGGCAATGCGCTCCGGATCGACCTCAATCACCAGCGTGGCTGCATTGGCCATGAAACCCGCCAGCGGCTGAGCACCCCCCATGCCACCCAGCCCCGCAGTCAGAATAAACCGCCCGCGCAAATCATTATTGAAATAACGCTCCGCAATACGACAAAAAATCTCATACGTCCCCTGGATCACGCCTTGCGATCCGATATATTGCCAGTCTCCTGCAGTCAGGCCGCCCCAGCAGATCAGGCCTTTTTTCTCCAGCTCATAGAACACGTCGGCTTTGGCCCACTGGCCGACCATATTGCAATTGGCCATGATCACCAGCGGTGCTTTGTCATGAGTACGCAATAACCCGATGGGTTTGCCCGATTGCACCACCAGGGTGTACTCCTCGGTCATGGTCCTGAGCGCGTGCACGATGGCGTCATGGCTGGGCCAGTCCCTTGCCGCCTTGCCCAGCGCTGCATACACCACCAGGTTTTCCGGATCCTCGCCCACGGACAACACGTTCTCCAGAAGGCGCAGTAGCGCTTCCTGGCGCCATCCCTTGCAGCGCAACTGATCGCCCGAAGTCACTTCGAATCTTTTTCCCATTTGCATTCCTTTCTATAACAAGGCGTAATCGGCCAGCTTGATTCCCAGTGTCCGCTCCACATGGGGGTAGACGCTGGGATCGGTAACGCTGGAAGACAGCGGAATCCTGCTCTTGGGCAAATGGAACACAGCGACCTGCATGCCCTCGCGCAACTTGCCGGCACTGGTTGGCTTACCCGCCATATCGAAGGTGGTGATCACATCGGGATAGGTCGCCAGCCGCTGCCCGTCGCCCGTCTCCACCGCCATATGCTCGTTCATGACATGAATACGCACCTCGCCCGCGTCCGTACCGATAGTGACAACGCCCACATCAAAGGCTTCGTTTGTATACTTGAGGCTGTTCGACGTTACCTTGCCTGTGGCGATGACCTGGCCGCCGGTATTGGTGCAGACGGCATCGATAACGGCGATACCCCCCCTGGATTCGGCCTCGGCAATCGCCTGCCCCAGCGAGAGCGCCATGGAAATGCCGCCCAGCGCTGCATGCTGGCGCACATACGAGGCGCGTATGGGATTGCGGCAACTGGCGATAAAACCGCCCGACATATCTGATGCGGTGCGCAGGATAGGCGAGACCTTGGCCGTGGCGCCCCTGGTCACCAGTTCAATGTATTGATGCTTTTCCCGATTGCCGCCGGCGGCGGTCTGGATCATGGGTTCGACCGAGTTGGCCAGCCCCAGCGAACCCATATCTCCTGTGGGATGAGCGCGAATGTCGCCAACCGCATCTACCACCTTGGTGCCCAGCAGCGCCGAGGGCAGCCAGGCATTCAGCGTGGAAGACATGCCATTTTGACCGATGATCAATCCATAGACCTTATCTCCCAGCGCTTCCTGCAGCAACTGGACGGCCTTGACGTAGTCGGCACCAAGCATTTGCCAGTCAGTCAGCCCACCCGGCGCACCAATGGCAGCGGCGGTTGCGATCCAGGCGTCATCATGGATTTCGTCCATGGCAACCAGCTCCGGGCGCCCGATAGTCACTGCCAGGGTTCCCAGTTCCATGCCATGCTCTACCCAGCCTCCGCCGCCACACGCAAATACCGACCCGCCCTTGACCGCGAACGTTACGTCTTCCAATGTCAGGACACGACCCATTTATCTCTCCCTATCTGATCAGCCAACAATTGCGAGTAGCTTGCCAGAATTCCCCTGGTGTGTCTTATTGTGTTTTTCTTTGTAAGCGATAAATAAAACCGAATCTTAAAAAACAAAGCGCTGCGTTGTATTTTTAATTCCCCATGATTACCCATTGATTCATATTAATATTTTGGATTGGCATACAATTCACTTCTAAATTAGGGTTAACCATAGCTTTAAAGCGATAATATTTTTCAAATAGAAAAGAGCACCACGAAACCATTGGAAATCTGTCCGTTCTACCCTGCTCTGACAGCACTGTTTCTTTCCGCCGCCCGGATAAGGCCGGCACCGCGTCGGACGCGGTAAAATGCTCAACTTATGTGATTTTGTCGTTGGCAGTCCTCGCCAACCCCCCAATAAATCGCGAATAACGATTAACATATCGGGTTTGCTATGCGCATACTCGCTCTGCCGATGTGCCTGGCTCATCCTCCGCATACCATCCAGATTATTGCCATCAATGTCAAACCTTTCCATTCCGCAGGAAGTCGCCCGTCGCCGGACTTTTGCGATTATTTCTCACCCCGATGCCGGTAAAACCACGCTGACCGAAAAACTGCTACTGTTCGCGGGCGCGATTCAGATTGCCGGCAGCGTCAAGGCGCGCAAAGCCAGTCGGCACGCCTCATCAGACTGGATGGAAATTGAGAAACAGCGTGGAATTTCAGTGGCCTCTTCTGTCATGCAGATGGAATACCGCGACTGCGTGATCAATCTACTGGACACCCCGGGCCACCAGGACTTCTCTGAAGATACCTATCGGGTATTGACCGCCGTGGATGCCGCGCTGATGGTGATTGACGCCGCCAACGGCGTCGAGCCGCAGACCATTCGCCTGTTGCAGGTGTGCCGCGCACGCAACACGCCCATCATTACATTCATCAACAAACTGGACCGTGAAGTCCAGGAGCCACTGGATCTGCTGGCAGAAATCGAATCTCATCTGGGCATGGATGCCGTGCCGTTCTCCTGGCCTGTCGGCATGGGTAAGTCATTTAGCGGTGTGTTCGATATACAGCGCAATCGCATGCGGGTTTTCCGCGCCGGTCAGGAACGTCGCAACAATGACGAAGACATCATTGACGGCCTGGACAATCCCGAGATCGCCCGCCGTTTCGGTCCTGCATACGACAAAGCCAAAGACGAGATTGATCTGCTGCAGGATGCCGCGCCATCCTTTGACCACGAAGCGTTTCTGGCAGGCAGGCAGACGCCGGTGTTTTTCGGCTCGGCCATCAACAACTTCGGCGTACAGGAAGTGCTGGATACGCTGGTGGAATGGGCGCCCAAACCCGGTTCCCGACAGGCCCTGCAGCGCGTCGTGCAACCGGATGAAACCAAATTTTCAGGGGTGGTATTCAAAGTTCAGGCTAATATGGACCCTGCGCATCGGGACCGGGTCGCGTTTGTTCGCGTCAGTTCCGGTCGCTTTGAGCGTGGCATGCGCCTGAAGGTGAGTCGTACCGGCAAGGAAATCCGCCCCAATAACGTGGTGTCGTTCCTGTCCCAGCGACGCGACCTGCTCGACGAAGCCTATGCTGGTGACGTGATTGGTATCCCCAACCATGGCGTACTGCAGCTGGGCGATGTCCTGACCGAAGGCGAGTCTCTGCAGTTTACCGGTTTGCCGTTCTTTGCCCCGGAGCTGTTCCAGGCGGTCGAGGTCAAGGATCCGCTGCGTACCAAGCAATTGCGTACCGGCCTGACCCAACTGGGCGAGGAAGGCGCGATTCAGGTATTCCGTCCGCAAGCGGCCGGTGGCGCATTGCTGCTGGGTGCGGTCGGTCAGTTGCAGTTCGAGGTGGTGGCGCATCGGCTTAAGACGGAATACGGCGCCGATGCCCGCATGATTCCATCGCGTTATACCATGGCACGCTGGGTCACCAGCGAGAACCCGAAAGCGCTTAAGAAGTTCATCGACAGCAATGCAGCACATATTGCCTACGATGTGGTGGATGCACTGGCGTTCCTGATTACGTCCCCCGCGCAGTTGCGAGTAGCGCAGGAACTGAATCCGGAGATAAATTTTCACGCCATGCGTGAACATGGCGGCAAAGTATTTGGGGAAAACGGCTAAAATTGGCCGAACTATAACCGAGGTATGCAGATGTCCTGGCGTTTATTATTTTTGTCCCTTCTCATTGTGGCCGGCGTAGCCACATGGGGTGGCCTGCAGGCGGGTGACTGGCTGATTGATCACGCCCCGGTCTCTGCCAATGTGCCTAACGTCACGGAGTCCGACCCGAACCCCATGGTAGATGCCCAGGGCCGTCCGGTTCAACTGCAACCACAGCAGCCGCTCATGAGCGGCGCACAGGGTGTTCCTAAACAGCTGGATCCGGTGCAGTGGCATGTTGATGCCGCGCAAGGCGAGCAGGCCATTGAACAAGCCGTTACCACAACCAATAGTGAAGTAACCACCGGCGAAGCAACCGATACGCTTGACGGCGGCACGGCCAGCGACAGTAACCAGGACATGGTGCCGATCCGGCGTACGCCACGCGCCAGTCGTAATGCGCCAGCGGGCAATTGGGAACCAGCCTTTCACCAGGCCATGAGTGAATGTCGCGCACTGGGCTTTTTTGATCGCCCGTCCTGCCTGTCACGGGTACGCAACCAGTATTGTGGCGCCAACAACGCATGGGGTAATGTGTCCGACTGCCCATCGCGCTGATCGCCCACTGCTCTGGTACACCAGCACCACGCGGGCCACATACCCAACGTGTTTGGCAGATAACACAACACCTTCAGAGCCTGTTCACAGAACGGCACCTGAAGGTGTTTTTTTATCATCACTCAGCCGGGTATAACCGGAACGGGTAGGCGTTCAACCCATAGCAGAAGGGGCCTGTCCAGCCCCATTTTTACTGCAATTAGTCGTTGTCGCCCATCTGGCTTTGCAGATAGTTTTCCAGACCGATTTTACCAACCAGTTCAATATTGGTTTCAAGCCAGTCGATCTGCTCTTCAACCTCTTCCAGGTTTTCCTGAAACAGGTCGCGCGTGACATAGTCACGCACGCTCTCACAGTGCGCAATGGCTTCGGTCAGCGTACGGTGATTATCAACCTCGATCTTCAGGTCGCATTTGAGAATTTCCGGTACGTTTTCACCAATGTGCAGCTTGTGCAGGTCTTGCAGGTTAGGCAGACCCTCAAGCAGGAAGATACGCTCGATGATGGCATCGGCATTCTTCATTTTTTCGATGGAAGTATGGTATTCGCTTTTGTTGTAGCGATTCAGCCCCCAGTTTTTAACCATGCGTGCGTGCAGAAAATACTGGTTGATTGAAGTCAGCTCGTTAGTCAGTTGCTTATTCAGAAATTTTAGAACGTCCTTATCGCCTTTCATGATCGTTTCCTTTGCGGTGAGTGGCACCCTCAGTAGCGGCTGATTGGCTGCGAAGGCAGCTCAGTGGTGCAATTAAGGGAAATTATAAGGGAAGACACACGCTTTACTCTGCTTTACCGGAAAAGCCCTGCAGGTGGTAAATGAGAATGGAAATGAAAGTGTTTTTGTTCAGCAGACAGGCCCGAATGCGGATCCACTTTTGGCTGTCGTTTGCTATTGAGGATAATTTGCAAAGGCTGCGATATAACCCTTGCCAAGGCTGCAATGAAACCCTCTATTTACGGATGAAAAATCACTGACAATGTTGCGCTTGCGAACCAGGATAAGGCGAGAGCACTGTCGTGCGATGGGCGCCTCGCAGTGGCCTGGCCAGGCATCATGCAAACAGGCGAAAGTACGGACGGAGGTTAAAAGGACGGGACTGATATTGCATTATCGCCACACAACCAGAAAGAACGGGCGCGACGAGTCAATGGTGGGAAGCGATTGTGTTGAAAACGTAATGTGATCAGGCGGTCAGGCAACCAGACGGTCAGGCTGCTGAACGCCAGAGCACCACAGACTCTGTTGGCAGGGCATCGCACTTTTCCTTGCCGCAATGGTCATTGGCGCCTTCATTTGCAATAGGCGCGCCACTACAGGCCGCTCGCTCCAGATAGCTACAGGCCATTTGTGCGCAGCACCCGCAATTGGTGGCGACGCCCAGTTCTCGTTGCAGGTCACTCAGCGTGCTGGCGCCCTGGGAAATAGCGCTGACAACGGCATCTTCGGTGACGGCATTACAAATGCAAATATACATGAGAGTTATTATCATCCATCCCCATGAAAGTTGCAAGTGCCGGATCGGGTTTGGTGAAAAAGCCCAGCAGTGCTGTTTTTTCAGGGTGTTACGGCAATTTTTATGCAAATTCTCCGGCGCGGCACGCAAGCGGCTGCCAGTGCGCGAGGATCGGGGGTATCTGGTAACCACACCGGGGCCGACAGCGCCCCGCAATGCGTGACCGGACAGAAACCGGTTTACTGCCGTCGCCGTCGTCGCTAACGGTGGCTCGCGTCCTGCGAGCCCTATTCCTGATTCAGGCTGGCCCGCGCCTTGCGCAGCGATGCCGATGGAATGCCCAGCACTTCTCGATACTTGGCGACGGTGCGCCGTGCGATGGTAATGCCCTCCTGCGCCAGCAGCTCCGTAAGGCGACTGTCCGACAGCGGTTTACCCTCTGGTTCGGCCTCAATATAGTTACGAATGCGGATTTGCACGGCGGTTGCGGATGCATTTTCGCCACTGTCAGTGGCCACGCCAGAGCCAAAAAAGCGTTTCAGCTCGAATACGCCATGGGGGGTGGCGATGAATTTTTGCGTTGTGGCCCGGGAAATGGTGGATTCATGCATGCCTACCGCATCGGCCACATCGCGCAGCGTCAAAGGCTGCAGACGTGCCATGCCGTATTCAAGAAAGTCGCGCTGCTTGTCCATAATGGCCCGGGAAACGTCCAGAATGGTCGTAAAACGCTGGCTGACCTGACGCATAAACCCTTTCGCAGCAGCCAGTTGTTCGCTCATGCCGGCACCGGCCTCTTTGCCCAGACGACGAATCATACTTTCGTAGCCTTCGCTGATACGCAGCGAGGGCATGACCGCCTGATTAATGGTCAGCACCCATTCTCCGTTTATTTTGCGTACCAGCACGTCCGGTACGGCAAAATCAGCCGTTGGCGTACTGAACTGCTTGCCGGGCCGGGGGTCCAGCTGGCGGATCAGGGCATGAGCCTGACGGATACGGTCAATATCTGCACCGGTGACCGATCGCAGCTGCGCCATATCGGCACGTCCCAGTGCCTCCAGCCCGTGTTCGCAAATAAGCCGCGCACAGGCCAGCACCTCGGGCTCCGGCGGGTTAACCAGGGACGAGACATTCAATTGCAGCAGCAGGCATTCGGACAGCGTACGTGCACCCACGCCTGCCGGGTCACATGACTGCAGCAGACGCAAGGCAACCGCCAGATCATCTTCACTGACATCGGCCTCTTCCGAGAACAAGGTGACAATTTCCTGCAGACTGGACATAAGGTACCCGTTATCGTCCAGTTCTTCGATCAGGTATTCGGCCAGGCTGACATCGCGCTCCGACGCGTGGGTCAGCCGCAGCTGTTCCCGCAAATGCTCGGAAAGCGACAGTCCTACCGCCGTTTCCGGTTGGAAATACTCGTCATCACGTGATTTCTGGCCAGACTGCGAGGCCCAGTCCTGTTGTAAAAGCTCGGCATCATTTTCGCTTGGATTTGTACTATCGTCGGATATTTGGTTATTATCGACAAGTTCAAGCATGGGATTGTCTTGCAGCACCTGTGCCAGTTCTGTCTGGAGATCCAGCGCAGAACACTGTAACAAACGCAGGGATTGTTGCAGTTGCGGGGTCAGCACCAACTGCTGGCCAGTTCGAAGTTCTAACGCATGACGCATATCGGATTTGGAATACCTATGAAATACAGTAATGCAGCGGTTCAGCAAAATGATGCCAGATTGGTCAGCAAAACGCTGCTTAAACTGGCTACCCCAAGGATTATAATGCGTGCCGCCGTAATTATTGTCACAATTGTGATTTGGCTGTGGGTTGCCGCAAATATCCTTGAATTCGGCGCAGCCCAGGACTACGCCATCCTGAACAAGTTTAACGTACAACTGGTTACTTTTTTACAAAGTATTAACACTTACCTGTGGTGGGCAGTCGTACTGCTGGGAACCCTGATCGTCTACTTCTTCCTGAGCTCATGGTATAGCGGCAGTGTCGAGCGCGCTGCCTACAAAACAGTGCCCGCCGATACGGCGGCCCAATTGATCGGCAGCCTGTCCCCAGAAGGCCGGGACGTGCTGGGATGGGTCTGGCGTGATCGCAGCGAACCCATCAATATTGGTAACCTGAAAAACACCAAGGATGAACTGGACAATAACCGGGTCAGCAAGCTGGCCCAGATCCGGGAACAGGAACGACTGCTGAGCCCTGGTACGGTGATCGCGGCCGACAATCGCATCGCGACGACACGGACCGAACCCCTGGCGCAGGATAAGGCCGGTCTGGTACCAACCCTGCAAGCACAACCCGTGGCGCGCCCCACCATCGAGACTGAGCGCCGTCCGGCAGCGCCCGTTACCAGTGCAGCGGCAGCCAGTACCGCCGCTACATCGCCCAAAGCGGATGCTGAGCCAGCCAACGCCAGCGCTAAACCGTCCCCCCCGGCAAAGACTGAAACCGCCGAGAAATCCGAGCCAGAACGCCCGGCCGATGCCGCAAACAATGTGGCAACACGCGCACAGAACGAACCGAGCATTTCAGAGGAACCGGCCAAAGCGCAGCCAACGGTGTCCACGTCCGAGCAAACCGAACCCACCATTGGCCGCGCCGAAGCCACGCACGAGCGTCCGCCTCGCGATGAGGTCAAACATACGATTACCTGAGCAAAAGCGTCATTACCGGAGCGTAAGTAGAAAAAACACTTGCGCGCCGGGGTAATTTTTCTTATAGTTAAGCAATGAACAGCCAGCCTGCATTTTCTCGTCACGCTTTAACCGGTCGCAACACAGTTTGCGCCACGGCTAAGTTGTGGGCTGCCGCTACACCCGAAGCAACGCTTTCTGCTGTTGCCCTATCTTCTTCTCTGCTACTGCTAGCGATCGGTTGTCGAGCCTAGAGCGTTCGTGGCAGTTCGACAGCCCCTGTACAAGCCACAAGGATTCCGTTTTATTATTCTGAATCCCGGCGTCGCTGCTTAACTCCAGTCTGTTCGCACCGGGATTCTCCCCAAAAATAGGTGCATCATGATCTCCAACCCCGCTTCCAAATACATCCCCTTCAAGGCGTTCGAACGCGATTTCTCGGAACGCACATGGCCCGGCAAAAAAATCGAGCATCCGCCCATCTGGATGAGCACCGATCTGCGCGATGGCAACCAGTCCCTGATCGAGCCCATGAGCATCGAGCGCAAGCTGCGTTTTTTCAAACACCTGGTCAAAATCGGCTTCAAAGAAATTGAAGTCGGCTTTCCCTCTGCTTCCCAGACCGATTTTGACTTCGTTCGCCTCCTGATCGAAGAAAACCATATTCCCGACGATGTACTGATCATCGTGCTCACCCAGTCACGTGAAGATCTGATCAACCGGACAGTTGAAGCGGCCGCCGGCGCCCGCCAGGCCATGGTTCACCTGTACAATGCCTGCGCCCCCGCTTTCCGCAAAATCGTCTTCAACATGAACAAAGACGAGGTCAAAAACATCGCCACCACCGGTACGGCACTGATCAAGCAGGCGGTGAGCCGTCATCCCGAAACCAAATGGCGCTACGAATACTCTCCTGAAGTATTCAGCACCACCGAACCGGAATTTGCGGTAGAAGTGTGCAACGCCGTCGCCGACGTATGGCAGCCTAGCGCAACAGACCGGATCGTGTTCAACCTGCCGGCCACGATCGAAGCCACCACCCCCAATATGTACGCAGACCAGATCGAATGGTTCTGCAACAATGTCAATAACCGCGATCGCGTGATCGTTAGCGTGCACCCGCATAATGACCGTGGCACGGCAGTCGCTGCCGCTGAGCTGGCCGTGATGGCCGGTGCCGATCGTATCGAAGGCTGCCTGTTTGGCAGTGGCGAACGTACGGGTAACGTGTGTCTGGTCACGCTGGCACTCAATTTGTACACCCAGGGTATTCACCCCGGCCTGGATTTCTCCGACATTGACGACGTACGCCGCACTGCAGAATACTGCAACCAGTTGCCGGTGCACCCACGTCACCCCTACGCGGGCGACCTGGTATTTACCGCCTTCTCGGGTTCGCACCAGGATGCCATCAAGAAAGGCTTTGCTGTACAAAAAGCCGACGGCGTCTGGGAAGTACCCTACCTGCCGATTGATCCAGCCGACCTCGGACGTAGCTACGATGCGGTTATCCGCGTAAACAGCCAGTCGGGTAAAGGTGGTGTCTCTTATCTTCTGGAAAACGAACGTGGCCTGAACCTGCCACGTCGTCTGCAGATTGAATTTTCCCGCGCCATCCAGCGCGTGACCGATGAAACCGGTACGGAAGTCAATGGCAATGCCGTATTCGACATCTTTGAAAAAGAGTATCTGAAACAGACCACACCATGGAAACTGTTGCGCCACCAGATTACCAGCAAGGCCGATGGTGAAAGCGGTGACCAGTTCAGCATCCGCGCTGAGCTTGAGGTAGACGGTCAGGTTAAAACAGTAGAAGGTAGCGGCGAAGGCGCCATTTCAGCCTTCATCAACGCCCTGAATCTGCCCATCCGCTTTATGGACTATCACGAACATGCCATGGGGTCTGGCGAGAAAACATCGGCCGTCTGCTATGTGGAACTGCGGCTTGGCGAATCTGCCACCGGCTTTGGCGTAGGCATTCATAAAGACATCGTGACCGCGTCATTTATTGCCGTCCTGAGCGCAGTCAATCGCCACCTGAACCAGCAGGAGAAAGAAGGCGCCGCACTGCGTGAAGTTGCTTAACGCGCCGCTCGGGCGCTAAAAGCGATCAAGAGGAGCCCGTTATCTGCCTGCGGCAGGGACGGGCTCCTGTGTATCCACGCCATTGTAAAAACGAACAGCACTATGTCGGGCGCAAGCCATTACGTGGCACACCTGAACTGAAGGCCGATTCAAAAAAAGGCTGATGCCTGCGTGCGCCGGCATCGCATGACTCAACCCTTACCCTGCCTACCGTAACAAGCGCGGTTCCGGCGCGTTGCCGAGAGAATCAGCAACGGGGCCGTCTGCCCTGTTTACCAGGCGCTGCCTCTTTCCCAGACCACTTCCTTGCCTGCGGCCCTGGCCTGACGCATCATGTCCAGCAATGGATAGGCGCGACGACGCAGGCTCACATTTTCGCTAATAGGATGCACGGCAATCTCGTCATCCTCTTCCTGGCGGTCCTTGTCATCAAACTGATGATCAGGGGCAGAATCCGGATCGGCATTGATGGCCTGCTCCAGCTGACGGATAGCCTCTTCCAGCTGGGTCACGGTAAAGACGCCCATTTCAGGCACAGTCTCATATTCACGCCCTGCTGCCTGCAATACCGTCCTGGCCTGTTCGGCCATCATCAGCACATCTCCGGCTATATCCGAACGAAAGGTAATCAGCATAACGGTTTTCCTCATTAGATATTTTATTGGACTGCGACCACTGCAAATACGTTCAAAAGGTGATGATACGCATTTTTCAGGTTATTGGTCATATGCGAACCCATCCTCGCTCAATTTTTCCTGCCGTCTCGCACCTGGTTCTGGTGTTTGCAGGCATGCTCCATTTTGCCCCAGAGGCCGTTGCCGAACAAGCAAATATTGCACAATGCCTGCGCCCGGCTACGGGCAACGGTCATCCGTGCCGCAGTAATAATCCATTCACACTGGGCGCCAGTGAGTCGACCATCAATAGCGGCGCCGGCAATCCGGTGAATCTGGCCACAGGCAACAAATACCAGGAAACGGTTGATGTACCGCCGGGCAATGACGGCCTGCTGGTGATGCGCAGCTATAACGCCATGGATCGAGCAGACCTGGGAATGGGTGCCGGCTGGCGACATAATTTCGATATTTATCTGCAGCGTACGCACGACGGTCTGCAAATCACTCAGGCCGACGGTTCCCGCATCCGTTTTGGCAAGCGGCACGGCAGCACTGCGCCCGCCATTGAACCTTCCCATGGACGGCTCATCCTCGCTGGAAATCGCTGGGTCTGGCAATGGCCGGATGGCAGCAGCATCACTTTTGACAGCCAGGGCTTACTCACGACGGTAAACGTAAATGGACATCAGTTGTATATACAGCGACACAGCCGTGCCTCGCTTTTTGCCGATCGAATCCTTCGGGTAACCAGTCGGGCCGGCCGCGCGCTGGTTTTTCATTACAATCAGGACGCGCACAAACCGGTTCGCGCGCGCCTGACCCGGATCGATACGCCACAAGGAACCATCCGATATCGCTATGACATACCTGCCGGGCGTCTGGTGTCCGCCTCCACGACTGACGGCAAGCAAACGCTCTACCTGTATGAACGGGTCTATCAGGGCGGCGATCCATACAAATTGACGGGCATGGCGATCCTGCCCCGCCCTGATGATCGCGCCAGCAATCAACCCTTTGTGAACGACTTGCCTGTACCGGATTTTCCGCTACCCCACTCCATCGCACCCACCCTGGCCGGCTACACGGGGCCTGGCACGACTCTGCCAGGCCTGCAACCCTACCGGCTGCGAACCTGGCAATATGACAGCAGCGGCAAAGTGATCCGCGCCGTGCTGCATGATCTGCCGGTCGGACCGGGAACCCAGTTGTTCAGCTATGGCACTGCCGGCCCTCAGCGCAGCATCACCCGCGTCACAGACGCAGACGGCCACCAGACGCGCTTTATCTGGCGACACATGCACGGTCGTCATCTGCTTGAATCGGTGAAGGGGCACGGCTGCATCGGCTGCGCCGCGCCGGGGTTGCAGGCGACCTATGATGAGCAGGGACGGCTGACATACATCAATGGCCTGGATATCACCCGCTATGCTAACGGCATGCCTGCGCAACTGAGCCTGCCTCATGGGCCATGGCCGGACCTGCAATTGCGTTTTGACCAGCAGGGGCGCGAAACGTCATGGTCCAGCGCACTCACCGGCAATCAGCGAACTCAGTACAACGATCAGGGACAAGCCACTGCCCAGACCTTTGCCAACGGCGTGCACTGGTCATACGAGTATGATGCGCAGCAACGCCTGCGCGCCGCCCGGGCCTCCCGGGCGCCTGCCGCGTTGGAGCCTGCCAATGGCAAGGACCCGAAACGCCACTCATCGGCCCATACACAAACGACCATTGATTACATAAAAGACGGTGGCGTGACGCTGGCACATGCCAACGAAACCCGGACACACACCGTAGACTGGCTACGCGGCGTCCTGCGTATCCGCACCTCCCGGCCCGGTACCCCGGCCAACCCTTACCGGGTCCGTTATGAGGATATCTTTCTGCGTGATCCGCAGGCGGACCAGACAATCCACCTGCTGCCCGAAGGCGGCCGGTTGCGTTACACCTACACGCCCGACCAGCAACTGCGCAGCATTGTGTGGGAAGACGCCAGTCAGCGCCAGCACCTCGTTTTGCAGGTCAATGCAACGGGCGATGCCACCTTCGGCAATCAGATCCGGATGCAGTACCGGCAGGATCCCGCCGGTCGTCGTCAGCACTTGCATTTCATCGCCCATACCGGCTCAGCCCAGCGTCCGATTCTGGGTCTGGAACGACAAACCGGCCGCGACGGACACATCCTGGGCGAAGATTACTATTTTCCGGCGGTCGCCAGCGCCATCAGGCGATCTTATTTCTACGGTAAACAGCAGCGACTGGCCGGCATGGTCGAGCAGCGTTACCGCTATCCCAAAGGACAATTGTCACGTGCACCGGTGGCTGCCGGCAAGCGGCGCGTATGGTACGCATGGGACGACAGCGGCGCCCGTATTGCGCGCTTTGACGGGCAACGCACACAGCGCAGCCACATCAGCCGCGATGCCAGCGGCTTGCCAGTTCGCGTAGGCAGTCTGGAAACGCACTACAGTGTTAACCGTCGCCTGGCACAAGTCTACCGGCAGGGTCAGCGTATTTTGCGAAATCTGCATAATGGCCTGGGCCACCGGATTGCGCGCCAAGACCTGCAGGCGTTTACTCATTTTTATTATCAGGACAATCGGGTCGTTGGCCACTGGTCAGTGCCCACGGGCGCACCACTGCGGGTCCCGAGCCGGGGTGCTATTTCACGACGCTACATTTATGCGGGCGCCATTCCCGTTGCCTTTATCGAATACGCAACGCCGGCTGCCTTCCAGGCAATACCGCAGCCCTCTTTCGCACAAGCAACAGACTCAACGGTTCACGCTAAGCTGCGCCCTCTGTTGCGCAACCAAGCGGCCGGAACACTGCACTTTATCCACACCGATACTCAGGGGTTGCCACTGGCGGTCACCAACAGACAGGCGCAACCCGTCTGGCTGGCCCGCCCGGAGCCGGAAGGCAAAATGACGCCACTGATCGCTCAATTGCCAATGCCCTTGCGCTATCCGGGCCAGCTTGAAGATACGGCGACCGGCTGGTTCGATAATATCTATCGCACCTACGACCCGGCTTTTGGCCACTATCTGGAGCCCGACCCGATAGGCCCCGTTCCCGGCACCGATCCACTCGGATACGCGGCCGGGCAGCCGCGTCGTTATGTAGATCCACTGGGCCTGCTGTTATTTGCCTTCGATGGTACCCGCAACCAGGGCCGCGCCACCAATTCGAATGTGTATAAGCTGCAGCAGCTGTACGATGCAGGTCCGGTGCATTACATTGGCGGCCCGGGCACCAGCGACGGCATGCATGCATTCGCTGAACCGGCAGTCTATGGCGCGACCAACCCCCTGCAAAACCCCTATGTTCTGGGTCCGCTGGGTGTGTTGCTGCGCCCGGCAGATGCCATGGCCGGTGAATCGGTGGCCGGCATTGTACGCACCCAGATGCACCGCCTGATCAACACCCTGCTCACTAACGGCCTCTCACTGCGCAACGCCGACGGCTATATCCCCATAGATGTGATCGGCTTTTCGCGCGGCGCGGCAGCAGCACGCATTTTTGCGAACCAGATTCTGCAGCACACTCAAAACGGCCTGTTCAGCGTACAGGTGCACACACCCTATACGAACAACGGACAAACACCGGATGCCTTCATGACCGTGAGTGCCTGCCTGAATTTGCGTTTCATGGGGCTGTTCGATACCGTCACGCAGCTTGGCGTGCTGGGGGCGAACAACGCCGCCTACAACTATCAGGTGTCGCCCGCCTGGCAGTGGGTGGCCCACGCCGTCGCCTTAAATGAACACAACAATATCTTCCCCTTAACCTCCATCGGCAACAGCGGGCTTGCGCAGTTCCACGAGGTGGGCTTTATGGGCAACCATTCCGATATGGGCGGTTCCATTCAGGCGACGGATACCACCCATGTGGCCAATGCAACCGGCCTGCCCGGCGATCTGGGCAACGTCGTGCTGCAATGGATGTACCAGCAGGGACGGGCGGCTGGCGTATCCTGGCGGCCGCTGCCTGCTGCCGCCCTGCGCATCCGCAATCCGCTGGTACATAACAATCTCATGCGCTATGAGTGGCAGGATCCGGCCAGCGAATCACTCAGGACCGACCGCGAAATGGAGGGGCCGGATCGGCGCTCGATCCGCCAGCATCAGTCTGCGAGTATCGGCAGGTCCCGGCGCATGCAGGTAGAACAGTTTATTGAGCGAGACCTGCCGCGAACCCGGCCGCTGACCGCAGCAGACCTGTTTTACGGCAACATGATGGCGGTGGCACCCGGTCACGAGGCAGCGCTGATCAGCCAGCCGATCGTTGGTCTTGCGGATATCCAGGCCTATGCCCGATGGCTGCGGGAAACCGCGGGCTTTGAGTTACAGACAGGCCAGGTATGGTAAAATCTGACTTTTTCCCACCCCCCGGACGCCATGCTCCCCGAGCTGCAACAACACCTACTTTCGCTGCTTCAGGCAGCCGTTCACCATATTCTTCCCGAGGCCAGCCCGGTAATCAAACTGGAACGCCCCAAGCAGGCCGACCATGGCGATATTGCCAGCAACGTTGCCATGCAAATCGCCAAGCCCGCCCGCCGGAATCCGCGTGAACTGGCCCAGGAGATTGTCGCCCATGTACTGGCCAATCCGGCTGCTGCCGGCGTTGTGGAATCGGCCGATGTGGCCGGACCCGGCTTTATCAACCTGCGCCTGACACAGGCAACGCACCAGCAGGTCCTGCAGGCCATTGCGCAGCAGGGCAGCCAGTACGGCAATGCCGCCAGGCGCAACGAAAAAGTCATTGTGGAGTTTGTGTCGGCCAACCCCACCGGTCCCCTGCACGTGGGCCATGCCCGCCAGGCGGCCCTGGGCGACTGTGTCTGCCGTCTGCTTGATGCCGGCGGCTACGATGTATTGCGCGAATTCTATTACAACGATGCCGGTAACCAGATCCATAACCTGGCGGTCAGCACGCAGGCCCGCGCCCGCGGCATCAGCCCGGACGATGCGGCCTACCCCAGTGATGGCTATCGTGGCGAGTATATTGCCGATATTGCGCATGATTACGTCAACAAGGCCACGGTAGAAGCCGATGGTCGCAGCATTACCGCCACCGGCGATCTGGACGCGCTGGAAGACATCCGCCAGTTCGCCGTTGCCTGCCTGCGCCGCGAGCAGGATCTCGATCTGCAGGCTTTCGGACTGAAATTTGACAACTACTATCTTGAAAGTTCGCTCTATAGCGACGGCAAGGTGGAAGAGACCGTCAGCAAACTCATCGCCAGCGGCTACACCTACGAGCATGAAGATGCCCTGTGGCTGAAAACGACAGAGCTGGGCACCGGCGACGATAAAGACCGGGTCATGCGCAAGGCTGACGGCGGCTACACCTATTTCGTGCCCGATGTCGCCTATCACGTGACCAAATGGAATCGAGGCTATACCCACGCCATCAACATTCAGGGCACCGATCACCACGGCACCATCGCCCGCGTGCGCGCCGGCCTGCAGGCACTCGATCTGGGTATTCCCAAAACCTACCCGTCCTATATTCTGCACAAGATGGTCAAAGTCATGCGCAACGGACAGGAAGTTAAAATATCCAAGCGCGCCGGCAGTTATGTCACCATGCGCGACCTGATCGACTGGGTCGGACAGGATGCGGTTCGCTACTTCTTAATCCAGCGCAAGGCAGACACTGAATTTGTGTTTGATATTGACCTGGCGCTGGCGAAGGGCGAAGAGAATCCGGTATATTATGTCCAGTATGCACATGCGCGTATCTGCAAACTGCTGCGTGATTCGGCAGACCTGACCGACAGTCTGGCCAGCGCCGACAGCAGCAGGCTGGTCGCCCCAACGGAAATCACGCTGCTCAAGCGCCTGGCAGAACTGCCCGGCCTGATTCAAACAGCAGGCCAGGAACTGTCACCGCATCAGGTGGCGTTCTGGCTGCAGGAATGTGCCGCCGATTTCCATTCGTGGTACAACGCCGAACGCATCATGATTGACGATATCGAATTGAAACGTGCGCGGCTGCGTCTGGCCGATGCCACCCGTCAGGTCATTGCCAATGGCCTTGATCTGCTGGGTGTGTCCGCACCCCAGCAAATGTAAGCGAGACTGTTCCACTATGGCTACACGCAAGAAACGCCCCGCCGCCCGCAGCACCCGATCCTCTTCCGGCAACGGCATGACATTTTCGTCTGTCCTGCTGGGCCTGATCATCGGCCTGTCAGTGGCTGCCGTCGCTGCGTTCATGATTATGCGTTCGCCATCTCCCATTCAGGATCACCGGCAACCGGCCAACGGGCAGCCTGGCGCATTCACCGGCCAGACCGCACCGAGCCAGGGCAAAACACTGATTGATCCAAACGCATGGATGAACAGTGACGGCAGCATCAATTCTGCGCAACAGCCTCCGACACGCCAGAAAATCGAGCCCTTGCCCCCGCTGCTAGGCATTCCGGAGAACGCCGGCGATATGCCATTTACGGCTGGCGGCTCGCTGCCCTCTGCCACACAACCCACCACACCGCCAGCAAAAACAGCACCCAAAGCAGATGACGACCAGATCGCGTCGCTGATTAACACGCTGCCTGGCGACAAAACGCCCGCAACCAGGGCGCCAGCCACAAGCCAGGCTGCTTCCCGAAACGAGCCAACAACCGCAAGCCAGAGCACCACTCCCAAAACGGCAGCAGCCACAACCGCACCCGCCGCACAGTCGCGCAGCGGCGCACCACGTTACCTGCAGGTGGGTTCCTACCGCGATGAAAAAGAGGCCGACGCCTTCCGTGCGCGCATGATCATGATGGGCTTTAACGTACAAATCCAGAAAGCCAGGGTGAACAATATGGACGTGAACCGCGTACGTATCGGCCCCTTCGATAGCGACAAGGAACTGAGTGAATCCCGTGCCCAGCTCTCGGGGGCGAAAATCAACTCCACCATTGTGCGCTAGTTCTGGTCACGACCCGCGGGGAACTTTACGGGGCACAGCCTGTCCTAATGCAGTACCGTCGGCTCTATTGGCGGCTCGCAGGCATCATTGCCCGATCATCAACCATTACACAAACAGACTATGAAATCATCCTCCATTGTGCTCCGTTTCGTATCTGCCGCCCTGCTTACCGGCGCAGCAGCCTTTGTTCCCGTCATGGCCCAGTCCGGACCGGCATTCAAAACCCTGAATACCGCCCAGCCTTCCGGCTCCGGTGACAAAGTTGAAGTGATGGAATTTTTCGCCTACAGCTGCCCGCATTGTGCAGACATGGAACCAATGGTGGAAGAATGGGTAAAAACCTTGCCTGCCAATGTTGCATTCATCCGTGTTCCGGTCGCTTTCAACGCCGCCATGCAACCCATGCAGCAACTGTATTACTCACTGGAAGCACTGGACAAGCTTGACCTGCATCCGAAAGTATTCAACGCCATTCACAAGGAAGGCAAAAAACTCTTTACCAAAGATGCCATTATCGATTGGGCTGCAACCCAGGGCATCGATAAAGCGGCCTTTACCGCTGCGTTCGACTCTTTCGGTGTAACGGCCAAAGTCAAACGCGCAACAGAAATGACCGATACCTACGCAATTGAAGGCACGCCTTCTTTTGCCATTGGCGGCAAATACGTGACCTCACCAGGCATGACGGGCGACTATGCGTCCAGCATTACCCAGGCGCAAAAACTGCTTGACCAGGTTCTGGCAGAGAAAAAGTAAACACCAGCAATGGGGCATCCGAGCTGCGCACGCCTCTCAGGGTGCGCCAGGCTCCGATGGTGCCGGCTCGTTTGCACGATGGTTGCAGCGCCTGCGCTGCACGGAATACAACCGGCCTGCCAGCAGCGAGATGACATATGAACACACCTACCACCACATCGGCTCCCACATCGGCTGCCTTAGACACCCAAACCCAGCATGATCAGCACGGCCACTGGCCGCAAGCCGAATCTGTTGACGACTTCCGCCATAATCTGGCGGCGGTTCAGGCACGCATCCAGGCCTGCTGCCAGCGCGTCGGACGCGATCCGGCCAGTGTACGTCTGCTGCCGGTCAGCAAGACCAAGCCCGAGGCAAACCTGCGTCTGGCCTATGCGGCCGGCTGTCGCCAGTTTGGTGAAAACAAACCCCAGGAAGCCTACCGCAAGTGGGAAGAAATGGCAGATCTGACTGATCTGCGCTGGTCAGTCATTGGGCATTTGCAGACCAACAAAGCCAAGCTGGTGGCGCGCTTTGCCAGCGAGTTTCAGGCACTGGACAGCCTGCGTGTCGCCGACGCGCTGGAACGGCGTCTGCAGGCCGAGGGCCGCGGACTTGATGTGTTTGTACAGGTCAATACATCAGGAGAAGCCAGTAAATATGGCCTGCCGCCGGAAGAAGTGTCCGCCTTTCTACAACAGTTACCCGCTTTTTCCGCCCTGCGGGTACGCGGCCTGATGACGCTGGCCGTGCTATCGGCCGAAGCCCCACGCGTGCGCAGCTGTTTCACCCTGCTGCGTGAACTGCGTGAACGACTGCGTCAGGACGCCCCCGAAGGCATCGCACTGGATGAACTATCCATGGGCATGTCGGGCGACTACGAAATTGCCATTGAAGAAGGCGCAACCGTGGTTCGCGTTGGCCAGGCTATTTTTGGCGCACGCGCCACGCCCGATGCCTATTACTGGCCCTCTGCAGAACAAGGAGAAGTGCGTTGAACAATCCCGCTGAACCCGGCGTCACTACCCATTCGACTACCGATCCGGGGTCTGCGCTGCGCCCACTCGCTATTGACGTGGTATCCGTCCAGTCGCAAGTGGTCTATGGACGGGTAGGCAACAACGTCGCAGTACCTGCACTCCAGGCCCAGGGTCTGACTGTGGCCACTGTTCCGACCGTGGTCTTCAGCAACACCCCGCACTACCCCTCGTTTCACGGTGGCGCCATCCCTGCGGACTGGTTCGGCGGGTATCTGGACGACCTTTTCGCCCGTCATGCACTGACGCAGGTACGTGCCGTTCTGACCGGCTATATGGGCAGTCCGCAGCAGGCACAGTTATTAGCGACATGGATAGAGCGTCTTCTCAAAGTACGTCCCGCCCTGCAGGTCGTGATTGATCCCGTTCTGGGCGACCACGACACCGGCCAATATGTCAGCCCGGATATGGCAGACGCCTACCCGCGCCATTTGTTGCCACTGGCTGACGGACTCACGCCGAATGGCTTCGAACTGCAACAGCTCACCGGTAGCACGGCATCGGATATCGACGGCGTGGTCGCCGCTGCGCGTCGTTTGCTGACCGGCCGCACGCAATGGATTGTGGTCACCAGTGCCGCACCGGCCGCCTGGCCCGATAACCAGATGCTGGTTGCCGTGGTCACGCGCCACGAACACAAAATATTAAGTCATGCCCGCATCGACGCGTCGCCCAAAGGCACCGGCGATCTGTTCAGCGCTACCCTCACAGGCCAGTTACTTGGCGGTGCGTCGCTCGTTGACGCCGCCAGCTATGCCTGTGACCAGTTGATTGCAGCCCTGAAGCTGACCCGCCAGGCACAATCGGCCGAACTGCTGCTACCGGCCATCGCCGGTTTGATGAGCGTGCAGGCCGGATAATTTGCCGCCCGCCGCATAGACCACCAGGCTCCTGAAGAGCCCCCGCAAGCGTCAGAGCACGCCCGCCTGCTGCATGGCCTGCTGCAGGTCGGCAATCACATCATCAACAGACTCCAGACCTATGTGCAGGCGTACCACCTGCACGTTGTCACCCGCATGCGCGTCAAAGTAGGCATGACTGCGCAATGCACCGGTATCAACCCACTGCACCAGGCTTTCGTAGCCCCCCCAGGAATAGCCAATACCGAATAAGGTCAACGCATTAACAAAGGTGCGCGCCTGATCGGCAGACATGGTTAGCGCGACGGACATTAAACCGTTAGAGCCGGTGCAATCGCGCTTCCACAACGCGTGACCGGCATCCTGCGGCCAGGCCGGATGAAAAATCTGCCGCACCACAGACTGCTGCGCCAGCCACTCGCAGACCGCCAGTGCATTGCGTGCGTGCTGCTCCATGCGCACCGGCAGAGTACGTACGCCCCGGATAGCCAGCCAGGCGTCATCGGCGCTGATAGAAAACCCCATCGCATACTGATTGGTGTCGATGGTTTTGATCAGCTCTGGGTCGTTCGCGATCACAGCGCCCAGCATCAGGTCCGAGTGCCCGGCGACGTATTTGGTACCAGCCACAATACTCACATCTGCGCCCAGGGCCAGCGGCTGATAGGCGTAGCCGGAACCCCAGGTGTTATCGGTCACCAGGATCAGCTCATGACGACGGGCAAATTCGGCCAGCGCCGGCATATCCAGCATCTGCATAAGCAAAGACCCAGGGGCTTCCACATACAGTATTTTGGTGTTTGGCTTCAGATGCTGCTCCAGCGCCTGCGGGTCCCTGGCCGATGTAAAGGTGGCTTCTATCCCCATACGTTGCAGCACAGTATTATTCAAATGATAAACCGGTCCGTACACGCAATCGGCCGCCAGCATATGCTCTCCCGCACTCAGCAGTGACAGCAATGCCATGCTGATGGCGCCCAGCCCTGACGAGGCCAGAAAAACACGTTGCCCGCCTTCGAGTGCGCAGAAGACATCTTCCAGCGCCGCGTGGGTTTCCATGCCCATGCGACCATAAGTGACCAGTCGTTCGCCCCGGCTTTTGCGTTTATAGGTATTTTCCAGATCTTCAACCGTATTGAACCTCACGGTACTGGTGCGGATGGACGGCAAGCCCACCGGCGCCACCGGATGCTGCGCATCACACGGCGCCGTGCCCAGATGCTGTAAACGGGTATGGATGGAAGATTCAGAAGACATGACACGACCCTGTGGTTTATGATTCAAACAGTCAACCATTATAGCCACGTCCGATCCGGAGACATCATGATCAGTGCCGACACCGCATTCGTTTTCGCGGGTATTGCCTGCCTGCTGGCACTCACGCCAGGACCCGATAATCTGTTTGTGCTGTTTCAATCCATGCTCTGGGGCTGGCGTGCCGGATTCATGATCACGCTGGGATTGTGCACGGGCCTGCTCTGGCACACCTTCATCGTGACCATTGGTGTCGCTGCTCTGATCGCTGCGTCACAGACCGCGTTTCTGGTACTCAAGCTGGTGGGCGCCGCCTACCTGCTTTATATGGCCTGGCAGGCATGGCGCGCACCGCCGGTGTTTGCCTCGGGAGAAACTGCCCCCTCGCGCCGTAGTGACCTGCAGTTTTATCGACGCGGCATTCTGATGAGCGCCACCAATCCCAAACTCAGTATTTTCTTTCTGGCCTTTCTGCCGCAATTTGCCCGCCCCGAAGCGGGCTCGGTCACACTGCAATTGCTGATGCTGAGCGCCATTTTCATCGTATGCGCACTGCTGCTCTTCAATCTGGTGGCTGCCTTTTCCAGTTTTGCGGGACGTTATCTGAAGCGCTCGGCTCTGGCCCAGCAGGTCCTTAACAAACTGGCCGCGCTGGTCTTTGTGGGCCTGGCGGTCAAGCTGGCTACCAGCAGCAAATAAAGGCCTCGCGGCCGAAGATACCCATACCTACTTCAGGCGAATATCCAGCCTGACCACGTCGCCGCGATATATACCGTCGCCGATAAAGACAATTGTGCCGTTCCGATCCACGGCGCTGCGGTGCACGTGGGCTACCGGTGCATTCAGCGGCAGTTGCAGCAAGTCGGCAAGCTCGGGATCAGCCGAGCCCAGTGTCAATGTCTGATGCGCCTCGACAATCTCCAACCCGGGCAAGTCACGCAAAATGCGCATGGATGTTTTGGTTTCGAATGCCTTGGCCGGAATGCGCCGACACACTTTTTCATCAATGAAGACTTCACCCAGATAGTAGGGTCGTCCGTTGCGCCAGTGCCGGCGGTGCCAGTACTGATAACTTTGCGCCAGCTTGCCCAGCGACAAGTCTGCCGAAGACGGCATCCGCCGATCCCTGGCGGACAGAATCTCAATACTCACCCCGTCGGGTGCGATAAGCTGACCATCCCAGTTGGATGCCACTTCACACCAAAACTGTTCTTGCGGCTTACCGGTAACAAAGGTACCTTTGGCGCGATACCGCTCAATCAGTTGCTCCGCTTGCAGCAAATCCAGGGCCTGCCGCACCGTTGCCCGGGCCACCTGGCATTCTTCGGCCAGTTCATCGACTGTCGGGATCTGCGAGCCTACAGGCCACTGGCCCGATTCGACCCGCCGCCGAAACAGGCTGGCCAGTTGCACATAGCGGGCGGCCGCGCTGCGGCTGAAATCAATGGGTGCGGTGCTGTTCCTGGTCTGCGCTTGCGTCATCTTCCTGTCCATTTATGTTGGCTCTGGCCGGCCGGAAACGAAAACATATGTGCCCGTTTCCGACTGCAACACCGCCATTAACTCGTGCATTATACCGAGTCATCCGGCCAGCCGTGTAACCAAAGGCACATCAATCAGACTATCGGCCCTTAAACACAGGTGCCCGCTTTTCAACCACGGCGCGCACGGCCTCACGTGCATCTTCCGAATTCATCAGTCTGGTGCTGTACTGTTGCTCAAGCTCATAGCCTTCGTCTACCGGCATGGCTTCAATCCGGTTCAGGGCCTCTTTCATGGTGACCAGACCGATACGGCTTTTAGAGGCAATGACCTGTGCCATATCCATCGCCGTCGGCATCAGCAAACGCGGGGCCACCACCTTTTCCACAAATCCCACGCGATGAGCCTCCCAGGCGCTGATCTGCTCGCCGGTAAACGCCATATACCGCAGGCTGCCCTGTGGCACCAGGCGACCAGTGTGCGCACCGCCCCCACAACGACCAACATTGATTTCAGGCATGGAAAAGGTCGCCTTCTCCGAAGCGATGCGAATATCACTGCTGCTGGCCAGCACGCTACCTGCGCCCAGCGCCGGGCCGTTAACCGCCGCTATGACGGGAACCGCACAATGGCGGATCGCACGAAACGTGGCGCGTACTACCTTTGCCCTTGCCGGGTCTTCCTCGGGCGTCGCGGCCAGGAACTCCTTAAGTTCCAGCCCGGCGCAAAAGGCTTTGGTGCCTTTGGCTGTGAATACGACAACGTTGATATCGTCCATGGCATTGATCGATTCAAACGTTTGGGTAATGGCCTCATAGCGCGCCAGAGTCAGGGCGTTGACCGGCGGCGAATCCAGTGTGACGATCGCGATTTTTCCCTGCTTTTCCAATTGGATTTCATTCATATTGCTTTTCCTTTGTTTCAAACAATGCCAGATTCGCGCAACTGGCGAACCCGCGCTGCGTCGTAACCGAGATCGGTCAGAATTTTTTCGGTATGCTGTCCCAACAGCGGCGGGGGCGACTCAAACTGCAGTGGCTGGTTGGTAAAATTGATGGGGCAGACGACCTGTGGCACGTCTACACCCGCCGGATGCGGCAAGGTGCGTAGCAAGCGCCGATGCTGAACCTGTGGCTCCTGAAACACCTCGGGAATGCTGTTGATAGGCCCGCAAGGCACGCCCGCCGCACTGAGCACAGCGACCAGATCGGCACGGGCCCAGTCAGCAAAGACGTCCTGCAACAGCGCGGTGAGTTCCCCAACATGGCGGGCACGCTGGGCATTGACGCTGAAACGCGCATCGCTCGCCAGTTCCGGCCGCTGGAGTGCCTCACACAATTTGACAAATTGCCTGTCATTGCCTACGGCCAGAATCACATCCCCGTCCCGGCAGGAATAAACGTCCTGTGGCTGAATATTCGGGTGCGCATTACCGCCACGTTTGGGCGTCTTGCCGGACAGCAAATGATTCATGGCCTGATTGGACAGCACGGCCGTTTGCACATCCAGCATGGCCAGATCAATATAGTCGCCCTGGCCTGTCTGCTCACGATTGGCAAGGGCCGCCAGCACGGCCACTGCAGTATACATACCGGTCATCAGATCCACGATGGGTATACCTACTTTTTGTGGCCCGCCACCCGGCTTGTCATCCCGCTCACCGGTTACACTCATCAGGCCACCCATGGCCTGGATCAGAAAATCGTAGGCCGCTTCATTTTTGCGAGGGCCGTCCTGACCGAAACCGGTGACCGAACAATAGATCAGACGCGGATTTACCTGCTTCAGGCTGGCGTAGTCCAGTCCATATTTGGCCAGCGCGCCGGTCTTGAAATTTTCCAGCACGATATCGCAATCTCTCGCCAGGTCACGAATAATCTGCTGGCCTTCAGGCGTATCCAGCGCAACCGTAATCGATTCCTTGCCACGATTGACCGACAGATAATAACCGGCTTCCGCGGTATTATTTCCCTCGCTGTCCTGCAAAAACGGAGGCCCCCACGCGCGCGTATCATCTCCCTGCCCGGGGCGTTCTACCTTGATGACCGTCGCCCCCATATCTGCCAGCAACTGGCTTGCCCATGGCGCCGCCATGATGCGGCTCAGGTCCAGCACTCGCACATGCGACAGCGGCCCGCTTTTCTGACTCATCCTTCCATCTCCTTAAACTGGCATACTCATTTAGGACACAATTATAGCCTATATAGTTCAATAATACGACCTATTGACATTAGAAACAGAATACCCTAGCATGTCCGGTGTCCAGTGCTGCGCTACCCGCCACAGCCTTAGATCAAGAACAAACGGGTCCAACACATTATCAAAGAGGAACGCAATGAGACAGTCTCCCCCTATTTTGTCCTTTCTGCCAGACACCGGCATGCGCATTCAGGGCGCCCTGGCAGCCGCACTCACGCTATGCGCCGTGCTGTTGGCGCCTGCTCCGGCACTGGCCGCAGATGACGCTTATCCCTCCAAACCGGTCAAGCTGACCGTACCGTTCCCACCGGGCGGCTCCAGCGATACCGCGGCACGCATTCTGGCCGATGGTATGTCCAAACAGTTGAAACAAACGATGGTCGTGGAAAACCGCGCGGGTGCCGCCGGCACCATCGGCATCGCCTCGGTCGTCCGCGCTCAGCCCGATGGCTATAATCTGGGCGTGGGGCCGGTAGGCGGCACCATCATCGCCCGCCTGATCGGCATGAAAGTCCCTTATCAGCCGCAAGATGTGGTTCCTATTGCCAATATCGGCTCATTGCCGCTGGTCGTTGCCGTCAACAAAGATCTGCCTGTCAGCAATATCAAGGAACTAGTCGCGCTGGCCAAATCCAGGCCGGGCAGCCTGTCTTACGGGACATCCGGCGCGGGCACACCCGGCCACCTGGTCTTCGAATACTTCAAAAAAATCACCGATACCGACATCGTGCACATCCCGTATAAAGGCGATTCGCCGCTGACCAGCGACCTGATCGGTGGTCAGGTACCTATCGGCATTCTGACCGGACCGGCTGCCAAAGCGCAATTGAGCAATCCCAAGCTCAAGTTCCTGGCGGTCACCAGTGCGCAGCGCTATCCACAAATGAATAAAGTCCCGACGCTGGTCGAAAGCGGCTACCCCAACCTGGACATAGAGATCTGGAACCTGCTGATTGCCCCTGCCAAAACCGACCCGGCCGTACTGGCACGCCTGAATACCACGATGAACCAGGTACTGGAAGAAAAGGACACGATCGCTCGCCTGAATGCCCAGGGCTATCTGCCGCCGGTGTCCATGTCGCTGGAACAGGCCCGGGCGTTTGTTGAGACCGACCGCAAGAAATGGGAAACCATTGTCAAGACCACCGGTGTGACTATTGGACAATAACAGCAGGACAATGAAGAGCAGTAACAGACGCCCGCCCGTCGCAAGGCGGGCATGGCTAATATAAGGAAGACACATGTTGCGAGTAGATACCCCCGCCGAACTGGCAGGCTATTGTGGCCAATCGCTGGGCACCAGCGATTGGTTTACCGTGACGCAGGATCAGATCGACCACTATGCCAGTCTTACCGGCGATGATCACTGGGTTCATGTGGACATCGCGCGTGCGCAGCGCGAAATGCCGGAAGGCAAGACCATTGCACACGGCTTTTTTATTCTTTCATTGATTCCGGTGCTGGCCCGGGATATTTTCAAGATCAGCCGACGCGGCAAGGGGCTCAATTACGGTCTGAATCACCTGCGCTTTGTCAGCCCGGTGCCGGTAGGCTCGCAGGTCCGGCTGCAGCAGACGCTGGTAGACGCACAACCGAAAAACGGCGGTACGCTCTTTACGTTTTCCAATACATTTGAAATACAAGGAGAGGATCGGCCGGCACTGGTTGCCACCATGCTGCTGCTTATTTATGACGAATGAAATAGAATTAATGGGCGAGCCGGCGCTGGCAACTGAGCACCTCTGACACACGGCCTATGCGGCACCTGAACACGAGATAAAATATTCTCGACAGCACCGACAAAAATCCGGTTCTGACGGCGATTCACTGACATCACACGCCACGCGTGACACCACCATCAACCTTGATGTTCTGTCCGGTAATATAGCCCGCTCCTTCCGACAGCAGGAAGGCAATCGTGGCGGCGATTTCCTCGGCCTTGCCATAACGCGACATGGGCACGCTGTCGCGCCTTTCGTCCGTCGCCGGCAGACTGTCAATCCATCCTGGCAACACGTTATTCATACGAACATTCTTCGCCGCATAGGTATCGGCAAAAATCTTGGTAAAGCTCGCCAGGCCTGCACGAAAAACCGTGGACGTTGGGAATACCTCGGTAGGTTCAAAGGCCCAGGCAGTGGAGATATTGACAATCGCACCACCGCCCTGGGCCACCATGATCGGCGCGACCAATCTGGCAGGCCGTACCGCGCCCAGAAAGTAAACATCCAGGCCCTTGTGCCAATCTTCATCCGTGATATCAAGAATCGGCGCACGCGGACCATGCCCTGCCGAATTCACCAGGGCATCGATACGCCCCCACTTTTGCATGGCCAAATCAACCAGTCGCTGCACATCCTCAGTGGACTGGTTGGAACCGGTGACACCCACACCGCCAAGTTCCCGGGCAAGCGCTTCCCCTTTGCCGGACGAAGACAAAATAGCAACGTGGTAACCATCCTGAGCCAGTTTGCGCGCTGCGGCAGCGCCCATACCTGAACCACCGGCAGTAATCAGTGCGACTTTTTCTACAGACATCTCATTCTCCTAAAGAATCTATTTCCAGCTTTATTATCACTCAACAGCATTGAATAAGCACGCGATGAATTTATGCAATAGAATGTAGAAAATCTACTGTCGGACGCTATAATGACCTCTCGCCGGAAGTTGCCGCCATTGAATGCCTTGCGTGCCTTTGAAGTGTCTGGCCGTCGGCTCAGTTTTCAGGCTGCGGCCCGGGAACTGGGTGTTACCCAGGGGGCCGTTGCACAGCAGGTACGCGCGCTGGAAGCGCATCTTGGCATTGTGTTGTTTCAGCGTCATGCGCGTGGCCTGGCACTGACCGCAGCAGGCGCCGCCTATCTTGTGGACGTGACACGCGCGTTTGATACGCTTACCGAATCTACCAGTCAGTTACTGGCCCAGCCCCGGAGGGTGACCATCAGTGTCACACCTACCGTTGCCACCAAACTCCTGATTCCCCGCCTGGCCGAGTTGCGTACGGCCATTCCCGATGTCGAGTTGCGAACCGTTGCAACAGAATCGCTATCGGATTTTGATCATGACCAGGTGGACATCGCCATCCGGCTCACAGATAAACCTTTTCCTGCCGAACTGCAGGCGCAGCTACTGTTTCACCAGGAATTGGTGGCAGTGGCAAGCCCGCATCTGCTCAGGCATCTGACATTGCCATTGACCATGCATCAACTGCGCAAGCTGCCGCTTTTACACGACGCCCATGATCACTGGCCAACGTTATTGCACGCTGACAAAGGGCTTCCCGGGGCCGTGTTCAACCAGACCACATTAGCGCTGGATGCTGCCCTTGCCGGCCAGGGCGTTGCACTGGCCTGCCGCGCTTTTGTGGCTGCGGATCTCGAGGCCGGACGACTGCTGCAGGTGATTGAAAAAACCACCACGATGGGTCCCAGTTTCTATCTCGTTCGCAAACGCACCGCCTCATCCACGCAGGCCGTGACTGCCATATGGAATTGGTGTGCAGAACAGTTCGCTGCAAATTGACGGGGATCGCCGTTTATGATGATTGCGCGAGCGTATCGGAATCATCGCCAACGATATTGAACCCACCACCGTGGCCTCATCGTGCACGGACAACAACGGCGCGCCGCCTGCTACGATGACCGGTCCTGCTCACGGGACCGGCTCTTTGGCTCCATCTCAGATCACTTTATTTTCACGCAATCGGGCAATGGCTGCCGCATCCAATCCCAGCAACTCAGTGAGCACGTCATCCGTATGTTCGCTCAGGGTTGGCGGTGGCCGGTGATAACTGACCGGCGTCGCTGACAGTTTCAGCGGATTGGCAATTTGCGGAATGCGGCCTGCGGTCGTATGCTCCATGTGCATCAGCATCTGGCGATGCTGCAATTGCGGATCCTCAAACACCTGGCTCAGATCATTGATCGGTCCGCAGGGCACGTTCATGGCATCCAGTTGATCCTGCCAATAGCGAATCGGGTGCCTGATCATCTCGGCCTGCAATAACGGGATCAATGCCTTCTGATTCTGTGCGCGCAGGCGGTTCAGCACAAAACGGGGATCATCCGCCAGTTCCGGCAACCCCAGCAGTTGCACAAACTGACGAAATTGCGCGTCGTTGCCCACCGCAATCATCAGATAGCCATCGCTGCATTCAAAGGCCTGATACGGGCAGGTGATGGGCGACGCCGTACCCATGCGTTTTGGAACCATGCCCGAGACCAGATAATTCATGGCGATATGCCCGATGGATGCCACCTGCGCATCGAACAGGGCAATGTCAATATGCTGTCCTTCACCGGACACCGCATCGCGGTGATTCAGGGCAGCCAGAATGCCGATAATGGCATAAAAGCCTGCCGTCAGGTCCGACACGGCATAGCCGACTTTTTGCGGCCCGCCCCCCGGCTCTTCTGCCGGATTACCGGTCAGGCTCATCAGGCCGCTCATGGATTGAAAGATCGGATCATAGCCGGGCCGATGGCTATAAGGCCCGGACTGTCCGAAGCCGGTAATGGAGCAATACACCAGGCGCGGGTTCACTTCTTTGAGCGACGCATAATCCAGGCCATAGCGGGCCAGATCGCCGGCCTTGAAGTTTTCGATCAGCACATCGCACTGTTTTGCCAGCTGGCGAATCACGTCCTGGCCTTCCGGGCTGGACATGTTCACCGTGACCGAGCGCTTGCCTCGATTCATGGCCAGAAACGACGATGTCTCGGCCGTTTCGTTGCCCGCCGCATCTTTGGCGCGGTAACCCTGCTGGCGAACATCATCGCCACGACCGGGGCGCTCTACTTTGATCACATCCGCCCCCAGGTCGGCCAGCATCTGGCCCGTCCACGGTCCGGAAAACACCCGCCCCAGGTCCAGCACCCGGATATGTGAAAGCGTTTGTGCCATGTCTACTCCAATTTCGTTTCAGTTGATATGTTCAGTTGATATGTTCAGTTGCTGTGTTCAGTTGATATGTTCGGTTGATATGTTCGGTTGCTGTAGGTTCGATCGCTGCAGACCCGGCCTGTCAACTCACGCCACCGGCAGCGCCAGCACCACTTTGGCCAGGATATTGCGCTGAATCTCGTTGGTGCCGCTGAATATCTTTGCTGCGGCGGCGTTGTATAGCGGCATCTGTAAATCTTCTACAACCACGGCTCGATGATCCTCGCTGCCCGCCTGCCCCTGGCTATTGCCTATAAAATCGGCAGCGCCGGCCGTGCCAGCCTGCTCCCCCGCCGCATCCAGCAGCAGGAGCGAGGCCTTCTCGTGCGTTTCCGTCGCCCATATTTTCAGCAGCGACACCTTGGCCGGCAACGGCTCGTTACGCCGAACCATATCGGAGAAAGCCGCGTAAGCGCACGACAGATCGGCAATATCCATATGCAATTGGGCATACTGCGCCATGAAGGCCGGCTCGT
This sequence comes from Advenella mimigardefordensis DPN7, assembly GCF_000521505.1. Lineage (GTDB taxonomy): Bacteria > Pseudomonadota > Gammaproteobacteria > Burkholderiales > Burkholderiaceae_B > Advenella > Advenella mimigardefordensis. The sequence continues at coordinate 386,960 of NZ_CP003915.1, read as the reverse complement.
CATGCAATCCGGTCGCAGCGATCACCTTGTCAATCATGGCCAGTGTGTTCTGTGCATGCTTGGGATTGCCGCTGAACAGGCGCTCAAAGCCGAGCAGCGCCTTGGAGATGGTCCATCCCTGGTTCAGTTCACCCACCAGGTTCTCTTTGGGTACGCGCACATTGTCGAAGAAAATTTCACAATACTCTTCATCACCGGCGATGGTGCGTATCGGCCGCACCGTGATGCCGGGCGTGCGCAGATCCGCCATCAGAAAACTGATACCCGCCTGCTTTTTCACCTCCTTGTCGGTGCGCACCAGCATAAACATATGGGTCGCATCCTGAGCCAGCGTGGACCAGGTTTTCTGGCCATTCACCACAAAATCATCACCGTCAACTACTGCCTCGCACCTCAGGGACGCAAGATCGGAGCCGGCATTCGGTTCCGAATAGCCCTGCGCCCAGACGTGTTCTCCGGACAGGATGGCCGGCAGATACTTTTGTTGTTGCTCCGGCGTGCCGTAACGAATCAGAATCGGCCCCAGCATGACCAGACCCTGATCAGGCGGACGGCCAACGCCATAGCGCTCCTGCTCTTCAATGTAGGCAATCATTTTCTCAGCAGACAATGCCATGCCGCCGTATTGTTTGGGCCACGCAGGTGCAATCCACTTCTGGCGCGCCAGCGTGCGATACCAGTCGCCAATCTCGTGCCAATGCAGGCGACGGTTACGATGCCGCAAGTGCTCCGGATAGTGCGCATGATAAAAGGCGCGCAGCATCTGCCTGAATTCAGCTTCAGGCATCGCATCCCAATCCCTGTCGGTAGGAAATGACGTCCAGGTGTTGTCTCTTGCGTCAGCCCTGGCTGACGCGTCGGACGAGGCGGCCGAGGTATCGGCAGACGCAGCCGGCTGCGTCTGCAGCAACTGCAGGTAGCGCGTCAGGTGCGCGCGCCGGTTACCCAGCTCGCTGGAAAGCGCAATGGTTTTTTTAAGCATCAACCCGACATCGGACTCATCTGAATACCCCATGCCGCCATGCATCTGCACCGCCAGACGGGTAACCTGACCCGCCGCCTGTTCAGCACGGGCCTTTAACCGACTGGCCTGCATGGCCAGCACAGCGGGCGTCTGCCCAGGGGCCGCGGTGATATCCCATAGCGCGAATTCGAGCATTTGCAACTGGATATAACTGTCTACCATGCGATGCTGCAGGCTTTGGAACGCGCCTATCGGCTTGCCAAATTGCACCCGGACCTTCATGTATTCCAGCGTGATATCAAAGGCGCGCCCGGCGCAGCCCAGCAATTGCGCCGACAGCGCAATCCTTGCGTAATCATTGGCCTTATCTACGGCGCTCAGCACTTGCGCGCCACGTGCCAGCACCTGTGTCTGGTCAATAGGACAGGATTGCAATTGCAATGTACCCATGCTGCCTGTGTCCACCCGTCGCGCGTCGGTCAGATGCACGCCCTCTGCGCCCGCTTCCTGCCACAGCAGAACGTCTTCCTCCTGCTCGCGCGCCAGGATAAGCCAGCCGCTGGCGCCGGTCGCGGGCGAAACCCCAATAAAATACCCCGACACTGATAATGCACCCTCTGACGCTGACAGAATAGCGCCCGGGCCTGCCTGGACCTGTCCCGGGCGCTGTTGCCAGGCAGTGCCAACCACCAGAGAACCGTCAGCAATCCCGGCCAGCAGGCGATCACGCAAGGGGCCTGGCGGGAGTGAACACAATAGCGTCACGGTCTGCACGGCAACCGCCACCAGCGGTTCTGCCGGCAGCGCCGCACCCATCTCCCGGGCAATGGCATTTATTTCTCCCAACCCCAGGCCCAGCCCGCCCTGTTCTTCAGGAACCAGTACCGCCAGCCAGCCGGCCTCGGCCATTTCCTGCCAGAAATCACGATCCAGCGCGGGGGGCTGCGATACCCGTTCGCGCATGCGCCCGGCGTGATTCATGCGTGACAGAAGATCTCTGGCGCTATCGCCAAAGGCATCGATTTGTTGCTTGTCCAGTGACATTTATTTTCCTGCTCCCTGAGCAAATTCATAGAGTGCTGACGGGTTATTCACCCATACCTGCCGGCGAACGGCGTCGGTGCCGAACCAGTCCCAGGCCAGCTCGATCAGGCGGCCCACATCAGGGGCCCGCTCGCCCATGCGAACATACGGCCAGTCGGACCCCCACAGCACACGGTTTACATTGGCTTCCAGCAGCGCATCGTGAAACGGCCGGACATCCGCATAGTCCGGAGCCTGCGTCGACACCCGACATACCGATAGTTTGATCCACAAGCGCTGTTCACGCAGCAATCGGCAGATCAGCTGGAACTGCGGATCCTGCACGCCACGGGCCAGCACCACACTGGCCATATGATCAATGACCACGGGCAGGCCCAGATCCGTTACACGTTCCAGCCATGGCGCATAGCGTTCATACGGCCCCCACATCTGCACATGCATGCCAGCTGCGCGCATGGCCGGCGCCAGGGTCTCGATATTGTCAAACCCCACGCTCCCCGGAAACAGATTACCTTGCGGATCGCGTGCTTCGATAAAGCGCAGGCCACAGATACCCGCAGCACGCCACTGCTTCAACTGTTGTGCGTCCGCGTCCGGCACTGCTACCCCAATTCCTCTCAAGTGCGCGGGACGTCGTGCAATCGCATTGATGATGGCCGATACATCGGTTCCGTAAGGCGCTGGCTGCACCAACACCCCGCGCTGCATGCCAACGGTATCCAGCATCTCCAGATAGCGCCCGGCAGGTGCATCCGGCGGCGCATAGGTTGAGCGCAGATGCAAAGGAAAATCAGTGTAAGGACCAAAGACATGACAATGCGTATCACAACTGCCATTGGGCAGGCTCACCGCAGGTGGTGTTGGCATGCGCGGCATGTCCACGCTATCGGGAATATAATTTTCTGTCACGCTGCGATGTCCTCCAGAGAGATCGGCGCCAGCGTACTCAGGACCTGCTGATCGTCACGCTGCGGTGGCACCAGGGGGCTGGTCGCGCCATCTGGCAGCGGTATTTCGTGGGCGTTCAGGGTCATGGACACCATGGTGTAATAGCCCACCACCGCAGTCAGCTCAACCACGCCAGTCACATCGAACCAGGTGCGAATACGCTCATAAACAGCAGGATCAACGGTACCGTAAGCCAGCAGCTGTCGCGCAAATTCATAGACTGCGGCATCCTGCGCATCGGTGAAACCCGGCACCTCGCAGTTCTTTATTTCATCTGCAATTGCCTGCGGCACACCAGCTGCCAGCGCGGACTGCACGTGGATATACCACTCAATCTGGCTGTTCCAGTGGCGCGCCGTCACCAGAATCGCCAGCTCGTTCAGCCGTGGCGGCAGGCTGGTGCCAAAGCGCAGCATTTCGCCCAGCTTTTGCCAGCGCTGAGCCAGTTCAGGGTTGTGCAGTACTGCGCGCAATGGCCCAACCAGCCGGCCACGCGGGCCATTCACGATCTCGTCATAGACGGCACGCTGCGCCTCGTTCATGGTCTCTACAGTGGGAAAAGGGATACGACTCATAAATATTCCTGGGGTTGATGCGGTGATATCTATTCAATACAGTGAGAAGCCTGGCCGGCCAGTCACGGCGTTTCGTCTGGCTCGGTGCAGACCACGGAAGGTCGGCATACGAATACGTCGGCATGCCAGCGTGCCAGATCAGGCGCGCGCTGGCGCCAGTCCAGATCAGCAAACCGGTAGTCAAGATAGGAAAGCGCGCAGCCTATTGTGATCGCCCCCATATCAAACCCACCTTGGTCAAGCGCGCTCACGTTCGCCTGCAGAAAGTTGAGGGTCGCTTCGGTTTTAAGCGCGAACGCACTTAGCCAGGCCGGCGTCTGTCTTTCTTCCGTCTTATTGCGCTCCTGGCGATACAGCAGCAACGCATCCATAAAACCATCGCCCAATGCCTGCTGCCTTAACACACGCAAGCGCTGCTGCGGATCTGCAGGAAACAGCGCCAGACCTCGCTCTGCGGCACGTGTGGCCAGATATTCGCAGATGACGCGAGAGTCAAACAGGCTGTAACCATCATCCAGCACGAGGGTGGGCAACTTGATCAACGGATTGTCGGGAATCAGGCTCAGATTCGGTTCCGCCATGGCAACTGGTGTACGAACCAGTTCAACGGCCTCGGCCTGGCCGGTTTCGTGAAGAACAATCATTACTTTGCGCACGAACGGCGAGCGAGGTGACCAATGCAGTTTCATCATGTCTCTTGAGAGTTAAGTTTAAGTAGCGGCGTTCAATCGTCCTGACGCGCGTCAGGACTCGGTTTTTTTATAGGGAATACGATCCAGCTGAAACGAATCCCTGGTATGCGTATACCAGCCGGCGCCATGCATGCGGCCAACCAGATCCAGCTTGTTGCCATCGATATAGCATTTATCGGCATCGATCACGGCTGCATCGTCTATATGCAGACCCTCGACCCGGGCAAGCAAAATACTGCGTTTGCCATCGACATCCATTTCCTTCCACAAACGACATTCCAGCGCCACGGGACTGTCGGCAATCCGGCCAGGTTTGACCTTTTCCGAAGGCAGCGTCGCCAGCCCGGCTTCCTGCAATTCGTCTATGTGATAGGGATATTCGGTAGCGGTGATATTCATGGCATCCAGCAGCGAGGCCGATACCAGGTTGATAACAAACTCGCCGGTGCGTTCAATATTGCGCAGGCTATCTTTCTTTTCATCACCATGATGACCAATCCCCAGCGCGACGACAGGCGGGTCTCCGGACAGCACATTGAAAAAGGAAAACGGCGCGGCGTTGTAGGTACCGTCCTCGGACTGGGTGACCACCCAGGCGATAGGGCGAGGCAGCACGACGCTCCCCATAAGCTTGTAGGTATTTTTTGCCTCAAGGGCCTGCATATCGAAGTACATATCTTTCTCCGTGTGTGCCAAAGTCCTGGTTCGATCCGATGCCGTCGCTCGCATGAGCAAATCCGCGATGACGAAAAAAGAGCAAAGGTGAAAAAACCATACTTATGACCTTTTAAATATAACATCAATTCAACACCTGAACAAGCGTCAGGGCGACAGGAAACACTTAAAGTAAATAAAACGTGTTAACGCTACGCTGGCGACCAGCAGCAAAGCGTAGCGGGATGACAGAACCAATCATCCCATGTCACACCCGAGCATACGCATCAGCCACGACGCGATTTCTCTTTAGCGCCTCTGTTATGACAAGTGTCATATAACATGCATGATATGACGGACCTGATAGGGCGTAAGTGATATCGCATCAGGCCACCACCACTCTTCGCTGAACTACGCCGCCGCAGAAAACCTGAATACCCCCTGGTCATCCTCAGTGCGTGTCAGTTTACCTTCATGATAAAGCTTATGCAGATGGGCCAGCGCCTCGCCCATGGCAAATGTCATCTGATGCAGGTCCAGTTTGCGTTTGAACATCAGCGGCACCACGTCCGATGCCGACATCGGTTTCTCGCTACACCACTGCAACACTTCGCGCAGGCGCTCGGCATGATGGGCTTGTTGCTGGCGCAGCCGCTCGTGCAGCCGCTTGAAGGGTCGGCCATGCGAGGGCAGCACCAGCGTGTCCTCGGGCAGCGGCTGGTAACTGTCCAGCGATTGCAGATACAACTTCAGCGGATCAGCATCAGGCTCATGATCGAAGACGCTCACGTTGGTCGAGATACGCGGCAGCACCATATCGCCGGAAATCAGCACGTTGAGCGCCGGGCAGAACAGGCTGATGTGTTCGGGCGCATGGCCATAACCTGCAATGAAATCCCACTGGCGGCCCCCGATATTCAGATGCTCACCACCCAGCATCCGCACAAAACGTCGCGGCATGCCGTCAACCAGCGAAGGATAATACTTGGCACGCTGGCGAATCTGTTCCTGTGCATCCGGATCGGTCAGGCCATGACGCGCAAAGTGCGCGACCGCCACGTCACCACCGGTACCTGCCCCGCCTGCCGGTTGTGACGACCATAGAGAGGCGACATAAAAGTCTGTCATGCTGATATGCAGCGGCGCGTTCCAGCGCTCACAGATCCATGCCGCCAGACCGATATGATCGGGATGCATATGAGTGACCACCAGACGCAGCACCGGCAAGCCTTCCAGTTCGTTTTCAAAGACGGTTTCCCACAAGGCCCGGACTTCAGGCTTGGCAATGCCGGTATCCACGATCGTCCAGCCCTGGCGACCATCCACCTCGTCCCGCAATAACCACAAGTTGATGTGATCCAGCGCAAACGGCAGAGGCATGCGAATCCATTTGACGCCGGGGGCAATCTCCCTGGCCTGCCCAGGTTGTGGCAGCTCATCGCCGAAGGGATAATCCAGTCTTGCTTCAAGTTCGTTCATGCGTACTGCTCCTCATTGACATATGGTTTTAATTCATAGATCATAGTTTACGTTAACGTAAACATGCAAGCCCGAATCCCCTTCCGGGCTGCTTTACCTGCAAATGAACCCACGCACCTGGACTATTTCCGAACTTGCGGAAGAATTTAATATCACCCCGCGCACTTTGCGTTTCTACGAAGATCACCGCATTGTCAATCCTATCCGCGACGGGCAAAAACGCATCTATACCCATCGGGACCGGGCACGCCTGAAACTGGCCTTGCGGGGCAAACGACTGGGCCTCCAGCTGTCCGAAATCTGTTCACTTATCGGCATGTACGAAGGTCCCGGCAGCACCCAGCCGCAATTGCAAAGCTACCTGACCATCCTCACCCGCCATAAACAGCAATTGATGCAGCAAAAGCAGGATCTGGACCAGACGCTGGCCGAAATTGACGAACAGGAAAAGAACTGCCTGAAACTGCTGGGCGAACTGGACTCCACTGCGACACCACGGTAAACGCAGGACTGCTTACGGGTTTATCCTGATCGGCAGCATATTGACGTTTACGTAAACGTAATGATATAGTCAACGCTTATCCGGGACCGGTGCGATACACGTCATCAGTGAGTAATAGCCACACTGGCGATTACCCTTGTTTACGCATTTTCGTCATCAAGCCGATATCCGGTTCACGTAAACTGATATCTGTCAGTGCCACCGCATGCTGCCGGCAGACACTCACACACCAAAACGACGGAGACTTTTCATGACGCTTCCCGGTTTGAATTTTGATCTGGGCCAGGATCTGGATATGTTGCGCGATGCCGTAGCCGATTTTGCCAGTGCGGAAATCGCCCCACGTGCGGCCCAGCTGGATCGCGACGATCAATTCCCCATGGACCTGTGGAAAAAATTCGGCGACCTGGGCGTCCTTGGCATGACTGTCAGCGAAGAATATGGCGGCGCCAACCTTGGCTATCTGGCCCATATGATCGTCATGGAAGAGCTCTCTCGCGCCAGCGCCTCGGTGGCCCTGTCCTACGGTGCGCACTCCAATCTGTGTGTCAACCAGTTGCATCGCAATGGCACCGAAGCCCAAAAACAAAAATACCTGCCCAAACTTATTAGCGGTGAACATATCGGCGCCCTCGCCATGAGCGAGCCGGGCGCCGGCTCCGATGTGGTCAGCATGAAACTGCGCGCCGAGAAAAAAGGCGATCGCTATGTGCTCAATGGCAGCAAAATGTGGATCACCAACGGCCCGGACGCCGACACCCTGGTGGTGTATGCCAAGACCGATCCCGAAGCCCATGCCAAAGGCATCACCGCCTTTATCATCGAAAAAGGCTTCAAGGGTTTTTCGGTCGCGCAAAAGCTGGACAAACTGGGTATGCGCGGCAGCCATACCGGCGAACTGGTCTTTGAAAACTGCGAAGTGCCCGAAGAGAATATTCTTGGGCAACTCAATGGTGGCGTTAAGGTGCTGATGAGCGGCCTGGACTACGAACGTGCCGTGCTGGCCGGCGGCCCGCTGGGCATCATGCAGGCGGTGATGGACATTACCGTCCCTTACGTTCACGACCGCAAGCAGTTCGGTCAGTCTATCGGCCAGTTCCAGCTGATCCAGGGAAAAATGGCCGATTTGTACACCACCCTGCAGGCCAGCCGGGCGTTTTGCTACACCGTTGGCAAACATCTGGATCGCCTGGGTGCCGGTCACGTGCGCGAAGTGCGCAAGGACTGCGCCGCCGTGATCCTGTATTGCGCGGAAAAAGCCACCTGGATGGCCGGTGAAGGCATCCAGATTCTGGGCGGTAACGGTTACATTAACGAGTATCCCACGGGACGCCTGTGGCGCGATGCCAAGCTGTACGAGATCGGCGCTGGCACCAGTGAAATCCGCCGGATGCTCATCGGCCGAGAGCTGTTCAACGAAACAAGTTAATCAACCGGGGCCTGGTCAGCACACCAGGCCGCTCGCTGCCAACCACAAGATTCATGACTATGCCGCTCACCGCAGATCACCAGCAAGTCCGACAAGTCGACCCTCCCGTGCCGGAGCCATCCGCACTGGCCGCAGAAATTCTGGCCGGCTTCAACCGGCACTATTCGCTGTTTCGCTTTGTCGCGCAACGCGCCAAAGCGCTGTTTGAATCACACGACTGGCACGGTATGCAGCGGGTCAACCGCGAGCGGATAGACTATTACGATACGCGGGTGCGCGAGTGCACGCGGCAAATTACCCAATTGCTGGACCGGACCCGCATGGCCATGCAGGATCCGCGGCTGGGCAATGCCGCCTTTACCGAAGAACAAAGTCAGTACTGGCAGGATATCAAACAGGCCTTTACCCAACTGCTGCTGGAGCACAGCCAGCCCGAATGCGCCGAGACCTTCTTCAATTCGGTGTGCAGCCGGATCATGCACCGCGACTATTTCCACAACGATTATCTGTTTGTGCGCCCCGCCGTGGCCACCGATTATATTGATGCTCAGGGCAGCTCCTATCGGGTCTACTACCCGCACACCCACGGCATTGTGGCCACCGTCATCGACATGGTGGCCGACTTCGGGCTGGCCCTGCCCTATCATGACCTGCCCGCAGATGCCCGCCTGGTGGCCCGCCGTGCCGTCGGCGTGCTGCGCCGGGAGATCATCAAAACCGGTGGCTCACGCATTGCTCCCGACTGCCAGATTCATGTATTGCGCAGTCTTTTTTTCCGCAACAAGGGCGCCTATATCATAGGCCGTTTCATCAATAACGGGCAGCTCTATCCGTTTTCCATTCCACTGCTGCATACGCCGGCGCATGAAGTGCGGTTGCATGCATTGCTGCATACGCGCGCCGATATCAGTACGCTGTTCAGTTTTACACGTGCCTATTTTCTGGTAGACATGGAAACGCCGTCGTCCTATGTCTCCTTCCTGCAAACGCTGATGCCGGCCAAACCCAAGGCAGAGCTATACACGGCCATCGGGCTGCAAAAACAGGGCAAGACGCTGTTCTACCGCGACTTTCTGCATCACCTTACCCATTCGACCGATACCTTCGACATTGCCCCGGGTATTGAGGGGATGGTCATGACGGTATTCACACTGGGCTCTTACCCCTATGTGTTCAAACTGATTCGCGACAAGATCCGCAAGGACGGGATGGAGCACAAGACCGTCAGACAGAAATACCAGATGGTCAAGCTGCATGATCGGGTCGGGCGCATGGCAGATACCTGGGAATATTCGCTGGTTGCCCTGCCGCGCCACCGGTTCTCCGAAGCCTTGCTCAAGGAGCTGCGCACCGAAGTCCCCAGCCTGATCGAAGAAACCGAAACGGCCATCGTCTTTCGGCATGTCTATATCGAACGCCGCATGACGCCGCTGAATCTGTATCTGAACCGGGCCAGCGATGCTGCGCTGGAAGATGCCGTCAGGGGTTATGGCGATGCCATCGCCGAACTGGCTGCGGCCAATATTTTTGCCGGCGACATGCTGTACAAGAACTTCGGCGTGACCCGTCTGGGACGCGTCGTGTTCTATGACTATGACGAAATCCAGCCGGTCACCGAAATGGTATTCCGACGGATCCCGCCTGCGCCCAACGAAGAAGCCGAGATGTCGGATGAACCGTGGTACGCCGTGCATCCCAATGACGTGTTCCCCGAAGAGTTCGAGCGCTTCCTGCTGGGCGACCCGCGCGTGCGCCGTGCCTTCCTGAAATACCACGCCCCGCTATTGGATTACCAATGGTGGCAGAACCGGCAGAGCCGGGTAGCCTCCGGTAAAATTGAAGATATTTTCCCGTACCCCGCCGAGCGCTGCCTGCATATTGCAGACGTGCCGCGGCAACCTAACTCATTAAAGGAATCGACATGAATGATCCTATCGTAATCGTTTCTGCTGCCCGCACGCCCATGGGAGCCATGATGGGCAGCCTATCCGGGCTGGCCGCGCACCAACTGGGCGCCACCGCCATCCGCGCTGCGGTAGAACGTGCTGGCATCAAGGCTGAAGACGTACAGGAAGTAATCCTGGGTAACGTACTGCAGGCCGGACAAGGTCAGGCGCCGGCACGTCAGGCCGCACTGGGCGGCGGGTTGCCTAAAAGCGTGGCTTGCACGACCATTCATAAAGTTTGCGGTTCAGGCCTGAAAGCCGCCATGCTGGCGCATGACCTGCTGCTGGCCGGCAGCGCCGATGTTGTGGTTGCCGGTGGTCAGGAAAGCATGAGCAACGCGCCCTATTTGCTGCTCAAAGGTCGTCAGGGCTATCGCTATGGCCACTCTACCGTCTACGACCATATGGCCATGGACGGCCTGGAAGATGCCTACCAGCGCGGTACCGCCATGGGCGTCTTTGCAGAACAATGTGCAGACAAATACACCTTCACCCGCGAAGAACAGGATGCCTTTTCTATCGAATCACTCCGTCGCGCCAATGCTGCCATTGCCGACGGCAGCTTCGAGTGGGAAATTGCGCCTGTCACCGTCAGCGGCCGGGGTGGCGACACGATCGTCAGCACCGACGAGTCACCCGGCAAAGCCAAGCCAGAAAAAATTCCTGCCCTCAAGCCTGCGTTCAAAAAAGACGGCTCGGTCACAGCGGCCAACTCATCGTCCATTTCCGATGGTGCCGCGGCGCTGGTCATCATGCGTGAATCCACAGCCAAAAAACTCGGCGCAACGCCGCTGGCACGTATCGTCGGCCATTCGCAGCACTCACATGAACCAGAATGGTTTACCACTGCACCGGTAGGCGCCATCAAAAAGCTGCTGGACAAACTGTCCTGGAGCAAAGACGAGGTTGATCTTTACGAAATCAACGAAGCCTTTGCCGTTGTCACCATGGCCGCAATGAAAGAACTGGAACTGGAGCACGCCAAAGTCAATATTCATGGCGGCGCCACCGCGCTGGGTCATCCCATCGGCGCATCCGGCGCCCGGATTCTGACGACATTGCTGGGCGCGCTGCGCAAAACCAAAGGCAAACGCGGTATCGCAACATTGTGCATCGGCGGCGGCGAAGCCGTTGCACTCGCTGTTGAAATGATCTGATCTTGCTGCTCATCCGCGCCAGACAGTAGCTGGTCTGACGCGGCCTGCACCAAACCATTCACCCAGTAGCCGCGCCATTCGGCGCGCAGCTACCGGACTCCTGCATGGATACGTTTTATGCCCGTTATCACTACTAAAATTAATGCCCGTTCCGAAGGCTTTCTGGAAAACGCTCAGGCAATGCAGCAACAGATTGATGATCTGAAGCGGCATCTGGAACAGGCCGCATTGGGCGGCAGCGAAAGTGCCCGCAACAAACACGTCGCGCGTGGCAAATTACTGCCGCGTGAACGGGTTGAACGTCTGCTGGATCCTGGTTCGGCCTTTCTGGAACTCTCGCCCATGGCTGCTCACGGCATGTATGACGACGAAGCGCCAGGCGCAGGGGTGATCACGGGCATTGGCCGGGTCAATGGCATTGAATGCGTGATTGTCTGTAACGATGCCACCGTCAAGGGCGGTACCTACTATCCCATGACAGTCAAAAAACACCTGCGGGCTCAGGAGATTGCCCAGCAGAATCGCCTGCCCTGCATTTATCTGGTGGATTCGGGCGGTGCCAACCTGCCGCGCCAGGACATGGTCTTTCCCGACAGGGATCATTTCGGTCGGATCTTTTACAATCAGGCCGTGATGTCCTCCATGGGCATTGCACAAATTGCCGTTGTCATGGGTTCGTGCACAGCCGGCGGCGCCTATGTGCCTGCCATGAGCGATGAATCCATCATCGTCAAAAACCAGGGCACGATTTTTCTGGGTGGCCCGCCACTGGTCAAGGCCGCGACAGGCGAAATCGTCTCGGCCGAAGATCTGGGCGGCGGCGATGTGCACACACGCCTGTCGGGCGTGGTCGATCATCTGGCCAATAGCGATCTGCATGCCCTGCAACTGGCGCGCGATACAGTTGCACGCCTGAACATCAAAAAAGATATCCCTCTGAAACTGCAACCCGTGCGAGAACCGCTGTACGATCCCACAGAGCTGAACGGCATTATTCCCGCCGACACCCGCAAGCCTTACGACGTGCGCGAAGTGATCGCGCGCATTGTAGACGGCTCCGAATTCGATGAGTTCAAGGCCCGCTTTGGGACCACGCTGGTCACCGGCTTTGCCCATCTGCATGGCATGCCGGTAGGCATCATCGCCAACAACGGTATTCTGTTTTCCGAAGCGGCGCAAAAAGGCGCGCACTTTATTGAGCTGTGCTGTCAGCGCAAAATCCCGCTGATCTTTTTGCAGAACATCACCGGCTTTATGGTGGGTCGCAAATACGAAAACGAAGGCATTGCCCGTCACGGCGCCAAAATGGTGACCGCCGTGTCCACCGCATCCGTTCCCAAAATCACCGTGCTCATCGGCGGCTCTTTCGGCGCCGGCAACTATGGTATGTGTGGCCGCGCCTTCAATCCGCGCATGCTCTTCATGTGGCCCAACGCCCGTATTTCAGTGATGGGGGGCGAACAGGCAGCGAGCGTGCTGTCTACCATCCGTCGCGATGGCATCGAGGCCAAAGGCGGCACCTGGTCTGCCGACGAAGAAGAACAATTCAAGGCGCCGATACGTGACCAATACGAGCGCGAAGGGCACCCTTACTATGCCACGGCACGCCTGTGGGATGACGGCATTATCCAGCCCGCCGATACGCGCCGCGTTCTGGCGCTCAGCCTGTCCGCAGCCCTGAACGCCCCGATAGAAGACACCCGTTTCGGCGTGTTCCGCATCTGACCGGAGACAAGATCATGTTTCATACCATTCTGATTGCCAATCGCGGCGAAATCGCCTGCCGTGTGGCAGCCACTGCCCGCCGTATGGGCATTCGCACTGTCGCGGTATACTCTGATGCTGATGCCAACGCCGCACATGTCCATGCCTGCGATGAATCGGTGCATATCGGCGCTGCCGAGCCTCGCGCCAGCTATCTGCTAAGCGATGTAATCCTCAATGCCGCCCGTGATACCGGTGCCCAGGCGATCCATCCCGGCTATGGCTTTCTGTCCGAAAACGAAGCCTTTGCCCAGGCCTGCGGCCAGTCCGGCATCACGTTTATCGGACCACCGGCCTCGGCCATTGCCGCCATGGGCAGCAAGTCTGCCGCCAAGTCCCTGATGGAACAGGCCGGTGTCCCGCTGGTACCCGGCTATCACGGCAAAGATCAGGACCCCACCCTGTTGCACCAGGAAGCCGACCGCATCGGCTATCCGGTACTGATCAAGGCCAGTGCCGGCGGTGGCGGCAAAGGCATGCGCGTGGTCAACAGCTCAGAAGAATTCGCCGCTGCTCTGGCCTCATGTAAACGGGAAGCGATCAGCAGCTTTGGCGACGATATGGTATTGATCGAACGCTATCTGACCAAACCACGCCATATCGAAATCCAGGTCTTTGCCGACAGCCAGGGCAATGCCGTATATCTGTTTGAACGTGACTGCTCCGTGCAGCGCCGCCACCAGAAAGTGATCGAAGAAGCCCCGGCACCGGGCATGACTGAAGAACGCCGCAGGCAAATGGGTGAAGCGGCCGTCGCGGCCGCCAAGGCCGTGGGCTATGTGGGCGCAGGTACGGTCGAATTCATCGCCGAACCCGACGGCCGCTTCTACTTCATGGAAATGAATACCCGCCTGCAGGTGGAACACCCCGTCACGGAAATGATTACCGGGCTGGATCTGGTCGAATGGCAATTGCGCGTTGCAGCCGGGCAACCCCTGCCATTGACGCAAGAACAGCTGACCATGCAAGGCCACGCCATTGAAGCACGTATCTACGCCGAAAACCCGGACACCGGCTTTCTGCCGTCCATCGGTACGCTAAGCCACCTGCGCCTGCCCGAACATGTCACGTTCCGCAACGGTACCGTCAGGGTCGACGGTGGGGTCGGCCAGGGCGATACCATCTCGCCCTATTACGACCCCATGATCGCCAAGCTGATTGTCTGGGGTGAAAACCGGGAACAGGCCATTGCCCGCATGCATACCGCGCTCGCAGAAACCCAGGTAGTTGGCGTGCGCACCAATCTGGCGTTTCTGGGCAGGCTCATGGAGAACACGGCGTTCGCCACCGCAGACCTGGATACAGGACTGATTGAAAAAAACCGCGAGCAATTGCTGCCTGAACACAGCGAAGCCACGATACCCGCGCTGGCCTGCGTGGCCGCAACCTGGATCAGCGCCCAGGGCCAAACCGGACACAGCACCAACCGGCACGCTCGCAGCAGCGATCCATGGGATAGCACCGACGGCTGGCGCCTGTCGGGTTCCTATCAACAAACCCTGCAATTGCAGGACGGCGAGAGCACCCACACGCTGCAAATGCAGCGCGCTGATGGTCAGTGGCAACTGGTGCATCAGGAGCGCAACTATCCCCTGTCATGGTCTGCCGAGCAGGACGGTGCCAGCTGGCACACCCAGGTCCATCTGGATGGCCGCAATTATCGTGGCACCGTGGTGCGCGAAGGCGAACAGGCCTGGTTGTTTGGCACCGGACAAACCGGCGGCACCCGTATTTTTGGCCTGCCGGATATACTGCGCCACGCCGCCGACGAGAGCGCAGACCATGGCGGCAATCTGACCGCCCCCATGCCCGGCAAAATCATCTCGCTGTCAGTCAAGGCCGGCGATACCGTCAAAAAAGGCGATGCACTGATGGTGATGGAGGCCATGAAAATGGAACATGCGATTACCGCCCCTGCCTCAGGGGTTGTTGAAGAGGTGTTCTTTGCGGTTGGCGACCAGGTATCGGATGGGGCGGAATTGATCCGGATTGAAGAAGAGTAGTGTTCCTGTAGCGGAATACGGTGGCTGTATAAGACCGTATTTCGCTCCCATTTCTATTTCGCTATGATCGTCGTGATGCTGACTAGTGAACAGGCTTGTTTGCTTGTTAATAAGGCGGCAGAAACAAAAGCATACCGTACAAAAAAAGATACGCTGCAATTACACCTGCTGCGAGGCCAGCCAGAAACCTAATCATACGCACTATCCTGCTGCCTTACCGCTCAGGCACAAACGTCTGGTCATGCGCCCATTCGAGATAACCGCAACTGACCATCGGGAAATGCCTGCCCACCCGCTTACCTTGTCGCGTAGTGTATACGGTATCACTCCCATCTTCCCAGGTGAGTTCCACACCATCGTAGGGTTCGGTATCCTGATACTTCAACTTATTCGGCAGCATGGCCGATGCCATGATCAGCTTTCTGACCTGCGTCGGTGTAGGGTGATAGCATGGTCCCAGATGCCGTAATAGCATCGGCCCGATGAACGGGATTTGTGGAATACAAAACACCAGTACCGCTCCAACCAGAAAGCCATGACGAAACTTTTTCATCTGAAATGGTTGTGATTCCGGGTAACGGGTCATTTACCCGGAAACGCTCATTCAATGTCAAAACTCGTCAAGGATTATATTGAGTGACGATTATTGTGTCCTTGCACTCCATCAATAATTTACAGAGAGTCTGAATGCAACAGGTCATTGTCTAGCACGTCGGCATTCAACGATAAGACATCGTATATCCGTTGCCGTGAAGCGACAGCGAAAAGACACAGCCATCTGGTTGCGCAGACCTGTTCGCACACTTACAGCATCGCTTTGTCGTTATTTATCTGCGTCCAGATGAATATTGCCGCCTTCGTTGGCCCAGTCCGCATCACGCTGCTGTTCAACATCATCTGACAGCGTATCGAGCAGTTCTGCGATCTCGTCCTGATAGGTTTCAATCATATCGTCCGGCAGGCCCAGAGACTCCTGCGCTTCCAGAAAACTTTCAGCACAGATATTCAAGGAATTGCGCACGGCTTTTTTGTCGCTCACATTCGCCAGCAAGGCATACACCGCGTGCTGCAGGGCTGCCTGCTGCGCCATGCATTGATTCAGGTTGTCCGACAGTTCGATAACCAGCTCTTTGAGTTCCATCTCGTTTTGCATGTCTGCTCCTCATCATTCGTTGAGAGATACCGGATGGATTCAATCATCCGGCATCTCATTGCCCTGTCGGCAGACAGGGATCGATCAGGCTCTGACCTTGGCAATCACTTCGTCCAGCCATGCCAGCATCAGTTTGATTTCATCTTCGGTAATATTCAATGCAGTCATGAAACGCAGCAGATTCGGGCGCGGCGCATTCAGCAGCATCCCTTCCGGACCGCGCTCACGCGCAGCGTCTACGATCGCCGGACCATCATCCTTGTCCAGAATCAACGCGC
This sequence comes from Advenella mimigardefordensis DPN7, assembly GCF_000521505.1. Taxonomy (GTDB): domain Bacteria; phylum Pseudomonadota; class Gammaproteobacteria; order Burkholderiales; family Burkholderiaceae_B; genus Advenella; species Advenella mimigardefordensis. The sequence continues at coordinate 370,372 of NZ_CP003915.1, read as the reverse complement.
GCAGCATACCCACGCCGCGCTCGCCTTGCATGCCCCATTTGTCCGACAATGCCTGCAGCCCCTGCGACAACTGTTCGGAGCGGGCCTGGACACTTTGCATAAAGCCGGGTGCAGTCAGCGTATCAAATACAGCAACCCCACCGGCAGTGATCAATGGGTTACCGTTATATGTGCCGCCCTGATCACCGTGTTCAAAGCACGACACTTCTTCGCGGGACAGCATGGCGGCAAGCGGGATACCTCCGCCAATGCCTTTACCCAGGGACATGATGTCGGGTTCAATGCCGTACGCCTGATAGGCAAACAGCTCGCCGCAACGACCCATGCCGGTCTGCACTTCGTCCACGATCAGCAGCATATTGTGCTCGCGCGTTAGTTCGCGCAGCGCTTTCATGAATGCCTTGTCTGCAGGAATCACACCGCCTTCGCCCTGCACCGGTTCCAGCATAACGGCAACCGTCTGGTCATCGATTAACGCCTTGACCGACGCCAGATTATTCAGTTCCGCCTTGGGAAAACCATCCACCTGCGGCGCAAATTTCGTGTCCCATCCGGGCTTGCCGGAGGCCGACATGGTGGCCAGCGTCCGGCCATGGAAACTATGATCAAAAGTAATGATTTTGTAGGCGCCGTTTTTATTTTTCTGACCCCATTTGCGTGCCAGTTTGATCACGCCTTCGTTGGCCTCGGCGCCACTGTTGGTGAAAAACACCCGATCGAAACAGGACGCATCTATCAGACGTTTAGCCAGCGCCACGGACGGTTCGTTGAAAAACGCTGGTGACGGGTTGATCAGTTTTCCGGCCTGGTCGTTGAGCGCCTGCACCAATTGTGGCGGACAATGTCCCAGGCAATTGACGGCCCAGCCCTGGATGCAATCCAGATATCGCTTGCCGGTGTCATCCGTCAGCCAGGAGCCCTCGCCACGAACAAAATACAATGGCGGACGAGCGGTAATTTCCATTAGCGACTGGGCATCGGCAGAACTGAATGTCATGGCATTTCCTTATAAATGCAAACGAGGGACAAGGTAAGTTTTCATTGTATTCAAATTCGTCCCCGGCTGTCCGGTCTGCAGGAAAAATACGCATTTCAAGCGATGCAGTTCCCCCTGTTATGCAGACCGCAATCGATTGAAACATCCCGCGCTGCCATTGGGCAACGCTCGCGTCATCGAAAAGTCTTTTGGAATCATGAACCTGGATGACACTCTGATGTTTTTTTATGACGAGACCCAATAAACGTTTGCCTGACCACTCAAAAACCCGTAAAGTATAATCATTAAGCCTGCGTAACGGCTGACGGGTGCACCCCGTCAAATAACACCATTTATCTACGCTTTCAGCTTAATTAAGGCATTTTGAAGGCAGGATGGTGTCATTTGACTGAAGGGCTATCATTGAATAAACCTTTTGGAGAAACGCATTATGTATGATGTCCTGGTTTATCTCTTCGAGAACTACTACACTCCAGAATCCTGCCCTTCTGCAGATGTCCTCACTAAAAGGCTCATGGCCGCCGGCTTTGAGCACGACGACATTGACGATGCCATCGGCTGGCTTTTCGGTCTGGCCGAATCCACAGAAAAATGCGTAGAACTGACCAGCATGTCTGATTCCAGCACACGCTTTTACACACCCGCTGAACAACAACACCTGGGTGTCGCGGCGCTCGGGTTCCTGAGTTTTCTGGAATACAGCGGGGCCGTCGCACCGCCGCTGCGTGAAATCATTATTGATCGCGCCATGGCAGCGCCGGAAGCGCCCCTGTCCCTGCAACACATCAAAATCATCACACTGATGGTATTGTGGAGCCAGGAAGCGGAAATCGACCATCTGATTCTGGAAGAACTGGTTACCGACGACGAAGAAAAACTGTTTCACTAACACTGTTTCGCTAATAGGGCCGCCACGTTTGTACGTGGCGCTCTGGGCGGCATGCCGCATGCTGTGTTCAAGGAAACGGCGTATTTAAGGGAAACGGCGCATCTATACTGAAAAGTGGCTGGTGCTGATGCCCTTCCTGGCCTTGCTGCCCATCTCTGTTCTGCCTATTTTGTCTACACCATCCGCTCTCTCCTGCACTCCTTATACGGGGCGCTTTGCTCCCAGTCCCAGCGGGCCGCTACACGACGGATCGCTGGTTGCGGCCATGGCCAGCTTTCTTGATGCTCGTGCCCACCATGGTCGCTGGCTGCTGCGTATGGAAGACATTGACACCCCCCGCGTCGTGCCGGGCGCCGATCAGGTGATCCTCTCGCAATTAGAACAGCTGGGCATGCAATGGGATGGCGACATTATCTGGCAGTCGCAACGCCTGAGGCGATATAACGAGATTTTCGAGCGCCTGAGCAAACAGGAACTGATTTACGGCTGTGCCTGTACCCGCCAGGAAATTGCCAGCCACGCGCTGCAGGCCGGGCTGCTGGGCGAGGACGGTGAGCGCCCGTATGCCGGCACCTGTCGCGCCGGTATCGCTGCCGGGCGCTCACCCCGTGCCTGGCGTCTGAAAATGCCCGACGAGAACTATACCTTCACCGATAGATGGGTGGGTACTCGCAGCCAGAACGTGGCCCAAGCGGTGGGCGACATGATCGTCAAACGCGCCGACGGCCTGTTTGCCTACCAGTTGGTGGTGGTAATAGATGATTATGATCAGCAGGTAACCGATATTGTGCGCGGTCAGGATCTGCTCTCGTCCACGGCCAGACAGCATCAGCTGGCGCGTATGCTCCATTTCACGCCACCGCGTATGATGCACGTCCCTCTGGTGCTGGACCCCGAAGGTCGCAAACTGTCCAAACAAAATCATGCCCAGGCCATTGATATGCAGCACCCGGTAAAAAGCCTGCAGCGCGCCTGGGCTGCGCTGGGGTTTACGGCCATTGCTGCAGATGATGTGGGTGATTTCTGGCGTAATGCCATTCCGGTCTGGCAACAGCGTTTCAGCATCGACTGACCTTTCCTGAACCACCGCAGGCTGCAGCGTGCGCAACATTCGCCTGGCAGAACTCGGACACAGCCTCACAACGTTGCAGGATTACAGGCGGTTTTGCTGCTCGTCCAGCAGGCCAACCAGTAACGCCACCCCGTCCTTATTCACCCGAAATTCGCCATAGCGCGCCTGGGCAAAATGCTCACCCTGGCCTTCCGGGAAAAAATACGCATCGGTCACAAACAATAACTGCTTATCCAGCTGCCTGCGATAACGTACTACCACCTTACCCGACTGCGGTGCCGGCGTCTCCATTTGCGCCAGGGTACGGGTAAAGTGATGAACGCCCTGAGCATCGGGCGTCAGTTCAACGTAGTGGTGAGAATAATCATTAAATAATTCAGCACCCTCTCCCCAGCCTGACACAAAATTTAACGCCATATAGTCGCCCTGCATGAGCGAGCGCGGATCCACCGGACGCAAGGCCACCACAAAACGGGTACCGTCGCGAATAATGGCCTCTTTCTGCATGATATCTGCATTGGCCGCCGCCAGCACGGCCACCAGACCGACCAGAATCCCCGCCAGCACAGTTGCGGATAACCCGCGCCGCCCCTGCACGGGCAACAGCCCGGTTGAGCGCATGGCCGTACCCGAGTCCCGCGATCCCGCATCCACCCCCAACCGGCCGGACGGGTCTGGCTGTTGCTCAACCTGGCTCGCACTGCGCCACAGCCGGCGCCATAGCAAGGCAATCACCAGCAGCACAACGCCCTGCCCCATCAGGAAGTACGCCTTATCGAGCAGCAGAAAGTGCAGTTGAAAATAGAACGCCGCCAGGAAAAGCATAATGCTGAGAATACCCAGCACCAGCATGCTCCGATAGCGCAGCGCGTACCCCAGCAGACACAGCAACAACCCCAACTGCACGCCATGCAAACCACCCCAGAGCAACCCCAGGCCCAGCAGCACCAGCACCATAAGCACCTGCTCGGCAGCAGGCACCTGATGGCGTCGGGCAACCACCCAGCCGACCACCACCGGCAACAACGCGAGGACCACATTGCTTGCATAAACAAAGGGGAGCGGCGCAGGCAGACGCCATTTGGCCAACAGCAAGGCCAGGAGATCCCGCCCGCCTGCCGCCATGTGCGACAGTCCGAAATACGTGCCTGACATCTGAAACACATAGCCACACAGAGGGACGCAAAGCAGTGCCCATGCCAGCGCTTTGTAGCGCCGCTGCCATTTTTCCGACAGTCTCAGCAACATCCACGTCGCCAGCACAAGATAGAGCGGCGCCAGTTCTGTCATAAAGACCTGCCACTCAACATCATAGTAATAGCCCAGGGATTGATCGCCACCATACAGCGCCCAACCGGGACTGTACTGCGGCCACAGCAGCGCAAAAAGCACCAATGCAGCCACTGCGCACATAAACTGAAACCACGCGATGGGATGCATATGGTACAAAAGCAGCAGGCCAGCCACCAAACCCAGCAGAGGCAGAGAACGATTGTCATAATCGAAATACGACCCGCTGAAAACCTCGAATGCCAGCAACAGCAAACCCACCAGCAGCAGCGTCGCACCGCTGACACGCCATGCGCCGCCCCGGGCGAAATACGCAAGCAGGCCAACCACCAGAACCACGCCGGCGGCGACTGTGAGCGGGATCTCCAGAACCGCAATAAGAGCCAGGCCCAGCAAAAAGATAAAACCGAAAGAAATCAGAAACAGCAATGGCGAACGGTGCACCGACGTGGCTGCCGATTCTGTGTGCGCTGCGCCTGTCTGTGTGGGGGTGACCGCAGCAGGCTGAGCGACCGAAAGGTCTGAAGCGGCAGGCTGATCGGGCACGCTAAATTGCGCCTGGTACACGCGCCTGAGCCAGGATACGCAGCCGAGCAAGCCGCCAAGCGCCACCACGAAAGCCAGCAGAACGCTCAGCTCGATAGATTCGGCGGACAACCAGCTTGCAATAAGCGCATAGGTGCCCGCATACAGAACCGTAAACACCGCCAGTTGCGACAGAATGAAAAAATCGGGCCGGACACGGCGATAGAAATGGAATCCGCCGGCGACAACCGCCCCCACGAACACGACTTGCAGCGGCATGCCCGGATTGGCGTGCCCACCGAATAATGAGTCCAGCGTCGCGACCAGCGTGCCAAACAAGGCGATCAGGATCGCGAGCACCAGCAGCCGGGGAACCACCCGATAGGGATCGCCATAACGGCCACGCAACCACTCGGCAACCGCCAGCAACACGATATTGAGCCCGGCCACTACCCACGCAGCGCTCATGAGCATAGACTGCTGCGAACTTAACAGCACCTCTGTGCCCAGCAACAGAATGACGGCCGTATTGGCGACAACCAGCCATAGCACGATAACGAACCAGCTACGGGCCACCAGCAACCAGGGAACCGTAAGCAATGCCCACCAGCCAAAAAGCGTCCAGGGATCCGCACCGGTCTGATAGGTTTGTCCCAGCAAGGCCAGCAGGCCACCGGTAACAACGGTAGCGAGAAACAGCGCACCGGCGAACGCAGGGATGCCCTGGCTGTCAGAGCCCGCAGCAGTCGGCGTGCCGGCGGCCTGCCCGGACCGGTGCGGCCCTCGCCAGGCCAGTACCAGCGCAACAGCCACAGCGCCGACCAGCAACAACTGAACACCCGCGATACGCTCAAATTTGCTCAGACCGTCCCAGTTGGCCGCGATCCAGGTCACAATGCCGCTGGCCAGCAAACCGATACCCAGCACCCTCAATCCCAGATTGAAAAAGCGGCGCCACAGGATGGTCCGATCCTGCCCGGATTGTGCAGATTGAGCCGAAGCAGCTTGCATCAATTGAATTACCTCTCGTATTATCCGCGTTTGGGCTGCCGGGAAATTGCCGGCCACCAGAAACATCACGGCAAGCGATTATAGCTGTGTGGAAAATAGCCGTGTAGTACACTCAGGTGAAAAATAACACATCCGCTTGCGGTTCATCACTTCGGAAAACCATGACGAAAACCCTGATTATCGCTGAGAAACCTTCAGTTGCACTCGATATTTCACGTGCCTTGGGCGGCATGCATCGAGAAGGCGACTACTTCGAGAACGACCAGTATGTCCTGTCGTCCAGCGTAGGGCACTTGCTTACCCTGACCAATCCCGACGATGTCGTGCGTGGCAAATGGTCCTTCAATCATCTGCCGGCCATTCCGGCCAAAGCGTTCGACCTCAAACCATCGGACAAAAAAGCCACGGACAGGCTCAAAATGCTGGTGCGGCTGCTCAAACGCAAAGATGTCTCCGCCGTTATCAACGCATGTGACGCCGGACGCGAGGGCGAGCTCATTTTCCGCTATATCATCCAGTATGCCGGGGTCAACAAGCCCATCAAGCGTCTCTGGCTGCAGTCCATGACCCGCAACGCCATTATCGAGGCATTCGACAATCTGCGCGACGACAGTGTGATGAAGCCGCTGGAGGCCGCAGCCCGCTCGCGCGCCGAAGCCGACTGGCTGATTGGTATCAATGGCACCCGCGCCATGACGGCCTTCAACAGCAAGGACGGCGGTTTCTTCAAAACCCCTATCGGCCGGGTCCAGACACCTACCCTGGCGATCGTGTTTGAGCGTGAAGAAAAAATCCGCCAGTTCAAATCCCGTGACTACTGGGAGGTGCATGCGACCTTCGTGGCGGCCGGCGGCCTGTATGAGGGCAAGTGGTTCGACCCGGCCTTCAAAAAAGATGAACACGACCCGGAAAAGAAAGACAACCGCCTGTGGTCTGCGGCCAGTGCCCAGTCTGTCGTGGTGGCATGTCGCCATAAAGACGGCACGGTTACTGAAGAGTCCAAGCCTTCGACCTCCATGTCGCCGGGCCTGTTTGACCTGACCTCGCTACAGCGCGAGGCCAACTCCCGTTTCGGCTTCACCGCCAAAACCACGCTGGCGCTGGCACAAAGCCTGTACGAAAGACACAAGGCCTTAACCTACCCACGGACCGACTCCCGCTATCTGCCCGAAGACTATCAGGGCACGGTCAGGCAGACCTTCGAAGCCATTGTGGGCGCCGAATCGCTGCTGGCACGCCGCAATGCGCCCTTTGCCAAGAAAATCCTGCAAAACAGCTGGATCAAACCAAACAAGCGTATTTTCGACAATAAAAAGATCTCCGATCACTTTGCCATTATCCCTACCCTGCAGGTCCCCAAGGAATTGAGCGAAGCCGAAGCCAAGATCTACGACCTGGTGACCAAGCGCTTTATGGCGGTGTTTTTCCCGCCAGCCGAATTCCGGGTGACCACGCGTATCACAGTTGTGGCCAGCCACCACTTCAAGACCGAAGGCAAGGTGCTGATCAAGCCGGGCTGGCTGGAAATTTACGGACGTGACAATCAGGAAAGCGATGCCACGCTGGTTCCCGTTGCGGAAAATGAAACCGTCAAAACCGAAGACATTGTCGCCAAAGAACTGGCCACCCGCCCTCCTGCCCGCTATACAGAGGCAACGCTGCTCTCGGCCATGGAAGGGGCCGGCAAGCTGGTGGATGACGATGAACTGCGCGAGGCCATGTCCGAGCGCGGACTGGGCACGCCAGCCACCCGCGCCACCATTATTGAAGGACTGCTCAACGAACAGTACCTGCGCCGTGAAGGCCGCGAACTGATTCCTACTGCCAAGGCGCGCCAGCTCATGACGCTGCTGGTGGGTCTGAACGTGCGCGAACTCACCTCGCCCGAATTGACAGGTGAATGGGAACACAAGCTCAAGCAAATGGAACAGGGTCAGCTGGACCGTGCCGCCTTTATGCGCGAGATTGCGCAAAGCACGCAGATTATCGTCAAGCGGGCCAAGGAATATGAGCAGGACACCGTGCCTGGCGACTATGCCACGCTCACTACGCCGTGCCCTGCCTGCGGCGGCGTTGTCAAGGAAAACTACCGCCGTTACGCCTGCACCAAATGCGACTTTTCCATTACCAAACACCCAGGCGGACGCACCTTTGAAATTCCTGAGGTAGAGGAACTGCTGCAGAATAAAACCCTGGGCCCGCTCAATGGTTTTATCAGTAAAATGGGCCGCCCTTTCTCCGCCATTTTGCGGATTACTGCAGAAAACAAGCTGGAATTCGATTTTGGCCAGTCGGACGACGACAATAGCGAGCCGCTGGATGTGTCCCAACTGACGCCGGTGGGCCATTGTCCCAAATGTACTGGCAACGTTTACGACACAGGCATGAGCTATGTGTGCGAAAACTCGGTCAGCGAAAAGAAAACCTGCGACTTCAAGTCCGGCCGCGTGATCCTGCAACAGGAAATCAGCCACGAACAGATGGGCAAATTACTGAGTCAGGGCAAAACAGACCTGCTTGACGGGTTTGTGTCCAATCGTACCAACCGGAAGTTCAAAGCCTACCTTGCCATGTCGAAAGCAGGTAAAATAGAGTTTGAATTTGAGCCCCGCCCAGCCAAAACGGCAAAAGCGGCGTCGAAATCGGCCGCCAAAACCGCCAGCAAGACGGCGGCAAAAAGCGCCGCTACCAAGGCAGAGGCCGACAGCGGCAAAGCGGTTAAAAAGGCAGTTAAAAAAACTGCCCGCAAAACCGCAAGCAAAACCGCCACCAAGAAAACAGCTGTCAAAAAAGCCGCTGCAAAGAAAGTCGCCAGCAAAACCGCGACCGCCCGCAAGCAGACTGCCAAAACCGCCGACCCGGACGACACCGAGCCCGCATTTTAAGCCACCCCCGCCTCACCCCGGGGGCGTATGTACAGAATGAACACACTTATTCAGAAATACAACATCCCCGGTCCACGCTACACCAGCTACCCCACCGTTCCGTATTGGGACGAAGGCCAGTTCGATAGCAACGCCTATCTGCAGACCGTCAAGCGCAGTTTTACAGAATCGAACGCTCAGGAAGGCATCAGTTTGTACATACACCTGCCTTTCTGTGAGGTGCTCTGTACGTTCTGCGCCTGTCATAAGCGCATTACAAAAAAACACAGCGTTGAAGAACCCTATGTAGACGCGGTCCTCAAAGAATGGGCCATGTACCGCAAGTTGCTGGGTGACAAACCGGTCATCAGGGAAATTCACCTGGGCGGCGGCACGCCAACCTTTTTCAGTAGTGCCAACCTGCAACGCCTGCTGAACGGTATTCTGGACGATGCCATCGTCCACGAGCACCATGAGTTCAGCTTCGAGGGGCACCCCAACAATACCCGCAAGGAACACCTGCAGACCCTGTACGATCTGGGTTTCCGCAGGGTCAGCTACGGCGTGCAGGACTATGATCCCATGGTCCAGAAGGCCATCCATCGCATCCAGCCCTACGAAAACGTGCTGAACGTTACCGATGCCGCCCGCGCTATCGGCTACACCAGCGTCAGTCACGACCTGATCTTCGGCCTGCCGTTCCAGACCTGGGCAGCCATGGAATCGACCATCAAGAAAACCATCGCGCTCAAGCCCGATCGCCTGGCCTTCTACTCTTACGCTCACGTTCCCTGGATCAAGGGTAACGGACAGCGCGGCTTTGATGAAAATGACCTGCCCTCCGGTGAAGAGAAACGCGCCCTGTATGAGAACGGCAAGCGGCTGCTGGAAGAACTGGGCTATGTGGAAATTGGCATGGATCATTTCTCGCTACCTTCCGACACCCTTTACCAGGCCCTGCTGAACAAGGATCTGCATCGCAATTTCATGGGCTACACCTCCTCGTCCACACAATTGATGATCGGCCTGGGCGTGTCAGCCATCAGCGATACCTGGTACGGTTTCGCCCAAAATGAAAAAGTGCTGGAAGATTATTACGCACGTGTTGAAAGCGGCGTACTGCCCCTGTTCCGCGGGCATCTATTGAATGATGAAGACCTGATCATCCGCCGCCATATCCTGAATCTGATGTGCCAGTTGCAGACCAGCTGGGCCGATCCGGCCATGCAGTTCCCTGAACTGCCGGACGTACTGGAACGGCTGCAGGAAATGGAGAACGACGGCCTGATCCGCATTGGTGCCGACCGTATTGACATCACTGAAGCAGGGCGCACCTTTGCCCGCAACATCTGTATGGCCTTTGATCTGCGTATGCTGCGCAAGCAGCCGAATGCGCGGATCTTTTCAATGACGGTATAAAGGCACAGCATGACCCTGATTCCGGAAATCAAACCACAGCAGTCTCTGGAGCTGCTCAAGGAACTGCATATCCTCACGCGTGAGGGAAAGATCAACCAGGACACAAGGCGCAAGCTCAAGCAGGTTTATCACCTGTACCAGTTCATTGAGCCCCTCATGCAAACCGTACTGGACGAGCGGCAGGCGCTGTCGCTGGTCGATCACGGCGCGGGCAAGTCCTATCTTGGTTTTATTCTGTACGACCTGTTCCTTAAGGAACACGACAACGCCACCGTGTATGGCATTGAATCGCGTGCCGACCTGGTCAAAAAATCAGAAGACCTGGCGCAGCGCCTGGGCTTTGCCGGCATGCAGTTCAAAGATATGACCGTAGAGCAGTCCATCTCGTCTGCCGATCTGCCTGAAAAAATAGACATCGTCACCGCCCTGCATGCCTGCAACACCGCGACCGATGACGCCATCCGCTTTGCCCTGGCTCGCGATGCGCGTTTCATCGTGCTGGTGCCCTGCTGCCAGGCTGAAGTGGCTGCCGCCCTGCGCGCCACCAAGGGCAACACACTGGGCAAGACACCGCTGTCTGAACTATGGCGTCACCCCCTGCACACCCGCGAATTCGGCAGCCAGATCACGAATGTATTACGCTGCCTGCAACTGGAAGCGCGCGGCTATCAGGTCACGGTAACGGAGCTGGTGGGCTGGGAACACTCCATGAAAAACGAACTGATCATCGCCAAAAAAACCGGTGGCTTCAAGAAAAGCGCGCGCGAACGGCAACTGGCTATTTTGAAGGAATGCCATTTGGAGGCGCTGGAGGAAAGGTTTGCTTATTGAGGATAAGGAGGCAGGCCATCAGGACGCTGCCATATCCTTTTCCGCAGCGAACGCCAGAAAAGCGGATCGCGACATATGCAGGGCCTTGGCCCTTGCATCAATGCGGTAGAGCAGATTTTGCGGCAAGCTGATATTCAGGCGTACCGCCTTGGTATCGATTTTTGATAAATCAATATCAATCAGCATCCAGCAGCCGGCCTGAAACCGCTCATCGTTACACCAATCTTCAAAAGAAGAAGGAGGCGCAATGTCAGCGTCTTCACCTTCGAAATAAACCTCCACCGCTTCCTGCGCCAGTCGGGGCAAATCTGCGAGCTCGTCCGCGGCGGTAAAACAGCCGGGGAAGTCTGGAAAAGTAACGCTATAAGCGCTGTCCGGATCTTTGTGGATATATGCAGGATAAAACATCATTACCTCCATTTCCAGCCAGCCTGACGATAGATATTGCGGAGGGTGCCCAACGCGATATCTTTGCGAGGATGGGGAACAACAACATGTAAAACCTTGTGCGGATGCTTGAATTTCATATGATCGCCTTTACCTCCAACCCAAACCCAACCATCAGCCGTCAATAGTTTAATAACTTCTTCACCCTTCATTTTGTGTAATTATACACAACAAAAAAAGAAGCAACATAGTGCTGGATTACATTGTCTCGCCAGAGATCGTTGGTCTTACTATTAGTCGTCAGCTCAGTCCAGCATCGCACCGCCCACGAAAGAGCGGCAAACTGCTTCTACAACGGAGAACAGCACACCCTCCTCGTTCTGGCTGTTGAAACCACGGACTCAATTTCCATACAATTCGCACAACACGGCCTCTCTCGGTTGAATCACTTCGGTGAAGCAACTGCTGAGAGGTTTTTTATTTCTGGAACGAAAATACAGTGTCTCCGAGAAGGAGGCAATTACACCTTGCCAAGCGCGAGGTCAATAAACTAGTGCATGCCGCAAGAATCAGAGAATTGCCATGGAAGTCGTATACGGCAAGAAGCTGTTTGGATACACAATGCTGAAGCGAGAGAAAATCGCACCGTCCAAAACTCTCGCTTCATCCAAATCGCCTGAAGGTAAGTTAGAAAACGCTATTGCGGCGAGAAAAGTCATTGAGCAGCACCGCAAGGTTTTGATTGCCTTGCGGGATCGATAATTGCTCCTACGAATCACTCCGCCGGAAACACCGGCTCGCCCAGGTTCTGCATCAGGCGATTGGCCCAGCCAAACACGGATACGGAATGAATCAGATCCAGCATTTCAATTTCGCTGAAGCCCTGGTCTTTTAAGCCCTGCAGGTTCTGGGCGTCAAACCCTTTTACATCACGCGTTAGCGCAGTCGCGACATTAATAACCGCTGCATCGCGTTCATTTTTTGCTGCCGTGGCAAGATCAACAAACACGTCGTGCACGATTTCATTGCGTTTGGCCAATTGCTCAAACCGCTGGGCGTGCACAGAGGCGCAATAGACGCAACCGTTAACGCGCGATACAGCGAGGGCACCCAGTTCGCGATCGGCGCGATTCAGGCCGCCTGGCGCGTACATGATGGCGTTATAAGTGAAGGAGCGCTGGTCCAGAATGTGCGGCTCGTGCACCAGCAACAGATAATAATCGGAGGTTTTGGCCTGCGGGTGGCTGGCCTCCAGCACCTTGTTCTGTTCCGGTGTAGCGGCACTGGCGTCCACCACGTCCAGCCAGGCTTTCCAGCCCAGCGTCTGATTGGTAAATCCGTTGGCTTTGATTACATCGCTCATGCTGCCTGCTCCAGTTTCTGCATTGCCTTCAATCCGGCTACCAAACGAATCTGGTAGGCCAGAAACCCGATCAATTGTCCAAGCACCACCACTTCCTGTGTGGACAAGCCTGATTGCTTCAGCGTCAGCAACGCTTCCTGGTTACCTTCAATCGGGTCCAGTATCAGTTTCTTGGTAAATTGCAGGACACTATTCAATTCTGACTTCACGATGTCTTCAACATGATCTTCAGTAACGATCTGCACCAGTTTCTCGTCAATACCCGCCTGCAACGCCTGTTCTGTATAGTGCGCGGTCAGCTCGGTCGCTTGCATCAGGCTGCTGGCATACAGGGCTACCAGCCAGCGGTCCTGCAGCGGAAAACTCAGATCGGGAGAAAACAGTGCAGCATAACTTGCCTGCGTACCGTTTTTCACTTTTTCCCTAAACTGCCGGGCCTGCCAGGTTTTACTGTCCGGCTTCAGATTGAGCAGCGTATCGATCAGATCGAATGCCTCTGCGCTTTGCATAATATTTCCTTTGCGTTGTTGCTCGTAAATTCATGACACTGGCAAAAACACCATTAATACAGCCGAAATTATTACAGTTGCCATATTGATGTGTGCCTGCCGTTACTGCTATCCTGCGATCGGTGTCTTGCTATCTTCCTGCCGCCTGTGAAGATGCGCTCTCACGGCATTTTGCAGGAACTCCCTGACGGCGGTCCAGCTGTGCTCATCGGACTGGGCATTGGCCGAAGGTATGCCGCCGCCGGTATTGATTTTTCCCGACACCGGATGCGCATAGACCAATTGGGTCGTCGGCACATACGGAAACACAATACTGTGGCCACCGTCCTGGGTATCCACCCATTGCACGACATGCTCAAATCCGACCTCACCCAGATGATCATAGATCATTTTGCTGTACAGGCTAGATGGCCAGGCGCCGTCATCCGTCGCTGACAGCAGAAGGATCGGCCCCTGGATTTTTTCAACTTCAATGCGTGCGCGGGCCACCGCGTCCTTATCCTGCAGGGCAGTCAGGATAGCACGCGCATGACGATGGGGTGATGGGCCATCGTCAAAGGGTGCCCAGGTGGCTGTCTTATTGTCCTGCCACACATGTGTTAGCGGCTTGCCATTGAGCAGCCACGCAGGGCCCTCGCGACCCACTTTTGGATCGGCAGCGTTCTGCCCACTATGCACCACTGCGCCTGGCACATACGCCACAACGGCATTCACATCCTGCGGGTAGATGCTGGCCAGCAAAAGAACCAGTTCCCCGCCACGTGACTGACCGCTCAGGGCAACAAAGCCACCAAGCGGACGTTGAGTGCGACGCAGCCAGTCCATGCCTTTTCTGAAATACTCCAAAGGTGTATTGGAAATATAATCGGATAAGCCCGGCGCCTTGAAGTAAGCCAATGCAAATGCAATATAACCTCGCGACGCATACAAGGCGCCACGCGGCTCATTGATACCGCCACCCGAGCCATTCAGAATCATCACGGCCGGATGCGGCCCCGGCGTGGCAGGTAGAAACAAGGTTCCCACCAGACCATCTTCACGCACTTCAATGCGCTCCACACCGTCCTGCATCAGCCGCTGCGTCAGCGTGGCATGCAAAGTAGTATTGGCGGTGGTCACGATCAGTTCGGTGATCAGCGGCTGCGCTACCGTGTCCGCAAAAACCTCGCGGCTATTACCCTGAACTGGCGCCTGGGACCACAGCAGCCCCATGGCAGAGACACCCTCGTAACTGCCGGCCAGTGGCGCCAGTCGGGTCAGATCAACCACACCACTCGCATTCGCCTCAAACTCCGCCTGACTGCGCCATAGCACACCACCGGCTCTCTCGGTCTCGCTCACAATCGTGATACGCTCACCAGCTGTGAGCCCTTCAACACGAATCGCACGTGGTTCGTCGATCAGCGCATCAGCCGGCGTTACCGACAGAATTTCATTTGCCATAATTGTTTCCATTCATTCCGCACCCGCACTATCGTCATCGATGGTACGACGCGTATATTGCCGCAGCTAGCCGCTTATTCCTTGGTGACCATAACCGGCACGGTACGGTCTGAACTCAGGGGTTTTACAACCAGCCCCTTGCGCGCTGCCCAGATGTTTTTGTAATGGAACATGGGAATCACGCCCACTTCATCTGATACCGACTGCGCCGCGTCCTGCATGATTTTTTCACGTTTGGCATCGTCAAATTCTTCGGTTGCCTGCTTCAGATAATCATCCAGTTTCTGGCTGCTGTAGTGCCCCCAGTTCGAAGCGCCCAGGCCTTTATCCGGATTCACCGTCGCCAGAATATTCACCATGGCATAGCTGCCCTCACCAGTACCATTACCCCAGGCAATCACAGACATGGCATATTCATTTTTCCGGGCTGCGCTTGAATACACGGCCCATGGCACGACTGACACTTGCGTTTTCACACCAATACGGCTCCAGAACTGTGCCACTGCCTGCACGGTTTCAGGCGCCATGGGATAACGATCAGTGGGCACATGAATAGTCAGATTAAAGCCATCCGGGTAGCCGGCTTCCTTAAGCAGTTCTTTTGCTTTCTGGGCATCAAAGGCTATCGGTTTGATATTCGGGTTGTAGCCAATCGAGTCCTTTGGCATCCACTGGTCAGCCACCGTCACACTGCCCTGCAAAATGCGATCAGCAATCGCATCACGATTGATCGCCAGCGATAATGCCTGACGTACTTTCAAATCCAGCAACGGATTTTTATCCAATGGTTTGCCACTGTTGTCGGTAATGAATTTATTGGGTTGCGGATTAAAACTCGGTTGCAGCAGGAACACACGCAGCCCGTTATAGGCATAGACCTTTACCTTATCATCGCCTTCCAGCTTTTTCAGATCGGCAACCGACACTTTGTCGATCACGTCTACATCACCGGACAGCAAGGCCGTGGAACGCGTGGCGGCGTTAGCGACATAGCGATAGGACACTTTATCCCACAATGGTTTTTCACCCCAGTATGTTGGATTGGCCTCAACCTTGAAACCCGCGCCCGGCGTATAAGACACCAGTTTATACGGGCCTGTACCGATCAGCGCCTTGCCTGAATTGAAATCATCGCTGGTCGCATTCTCGGTGCTTTTTTTCTGCACCAGGTGTACAGAAGCCAGATTCAGCGGCAATCCCGGATTGGGAATCGTGGTTTCAAATACCAGCGTGCCGGGTTCTTTTTCGGTCACGCTTTTAATTGTACGGACATAGCCGGTAAAGGGCGCAACGGAACCGGGCACCTTGCGGATGCGCTCGATAGAATAGATAACGTCTTCAGTGGTGAACGGCGTGCCATCACTCCACTTGACGCCCTGGCGCAATTTGAATTCCCAGGTTGTAGGGCCGGTGTTTTTCCATTCGGTTGCCAAGCCAGGCAACAGTTTATTGTGATAATTGTTGACCAGCATATCAAAAAAGAACAGGCCGGCAGAACGGTCACCCGCGAAGTTATTCAGTTGTGGATCCAGCGAAGACAGATTATCGGCAAAGGCGATCGTCAGTTCTTCTGCGTGGGCCATATTTCCTGCAGCCAGCAGGCTTGCTGCAATGGCAGCCAGTACGCGCTTTTTCATTTGTATTCCTTTAGATAGTTACGGCTACTTAATCACTATAATCAACACGATTGAAATCGGGCAGTTAATCCCTGATGCCCACTCAGGTTTGATCATTCAGATGACAGGCACTCAGATGCCCGCCGGCCACCGTTTTGAGTAGCGGCACTTCGGTGCGACAGCGAGGCATGGCATGCGGACAACGCGGATGAAAATGACAGCCTGTGGGCGGATTAAGTGGGCTGGGTATTTCACCCTTGATCATCGAAAACACTTTCTTGCGATCCCGCATTTTCGGAATCTCGGCCAGCAGGGCCTGGGTATAGGGATGATTGGGTTTGCTGAAAATATCGGAGACCGGCGCCTGTTCGACAATACGACCCAGGTACATGATCACCACGCGATCAGACAAATGCTCCACCACGCCCAGGTCATGACTGATAAACAAATAGGTCAGGCCCAGCTGCGCACGCAGTTGCATGAACAGATTCAGAATCTGAGCCTGAATGGAGACGTCCAGAGCGGCAACGGCTTCATCACAAACCAGCATATCGGGCGCCACTGCCAATGCTCGCGCGATACCGATGCGCTGACGCTGCCCGCCGCTGAACTGATGCGGAAAACGGTTGCGCAGGCTGGCAGACAAGCCGGCGCGCTCCAGTTGTTCAGAGACGTATTGGTCCACATCCTGTGCCGATATCATGTTGTGCAATCGCGGCGATTCGCCCACGATGTCGCGCACGCGCATGCGTGGATTCAGGCTGGCATAGGGGTCCTGGAAAATCATTTGAATTTTCAGGCGGGCCGCCTCGGCCTCATGCCTGGGCAGCGTCTTCAGGTCCTGTCCGTTAACCAGCACCTGGCCGGCTGTTGGCTCCATAATACCGGCCACCATCCGACCCAGCGTCGATTTGCCGCAACCGGATTCACCAACCAGCCCAACCACTTCGCCCTTTGCGATATCCAGGCTAACATCATCCACCGCACGGGTGAGTGCAGCAGGACGCGTTAAGCGGAGCTTTTGCAGCCAGGGGTCCAATATCCCCTCATTTACTTGCCCGAACGTTTTTGATACATGACGCACCTGCATCAACGGCACTTTGATTTCATCTGTCATAAGGCCACTTCCGTTTCAGGCACAGCGCCCGGGTGAAAACAACGCACCCGATGACCTGCGGTCAGTTCATCCAGCGCCGGCATGGTTTCACAGACCGCAGTGCGCCGCGAACAACGCGACGCGAATGCACAGCCTGACGGCAATGAAAGGAGGTTGGGCGTCATGCCGGCAATCTGCCGCAACGGCCGGCCCCTTATGTTATTTGCAGGCAGGCTCTGGATCAGGCCCTGGGTATACGGGTGCTGCGGGTTGTCCAGCACCTGATCGACTGTGCCCGCTTCCACAATCTTGCCTGCATACATCACGTGCAAATCATCAGCCAGTCCGGCCACGACCGACAGATCGTGGGTAATCCAGATCAATGCAGTGCCGTAGCGGGCAGATAGCTTTTGTATCTCCGACAGGATCTGCGACTGAATCGTGACATCCAGTGCAGTGGTAGGTTCATCGGCAATAATCAGGTCGGGTCGCAGCAACAGCGCTATGGCAATGGCCACCCGCTGGCGCATACCGCCAGAGAGCTGATGCGGGTATGCCGACAGGCGGGCCTCAGGACTGGGAATCCCCATCAGTCCCAGCATATCGCGCGATTGTTCCCAGGCCTGCCTGCGGCTGATTTTTTCGTGCGCGCGCAGGGTTTCGATCATTTGCGTATCTACCCGCAACACCGGATTCAATGTCATCATTGGATCCTGAAAAATCATGGAGATGCGGTTACCGCGCAGGCGGCGCAGTTCCTTTTGCGGCAGGTGCCGCAGATCCTGTCCTTTGAACAGAATCTGCCCGCCAACAATGCGACCCGGTTCGTCGATCAGGCCCATAATGGAAAAGCCAGTGACCGATTTGCCAGAGCCGGACTCACCAACCAGCCCCAGAATGCGCCCGGACTCCAGTTGCAGCGATACGCCATCCACCGCAGGCACCTGGCCTGCCCGGGTCATGAAGTGCGTGCGCAGATCGCGCACTTGCAGCAAAGGCGTTGTACTCATCGCAGCCTCCGCGGATTAAAAATTTCCCGCAGACGATCGCCCACCAGGTTCAGCGCTACGATCGTGACCAGCAGCGCCACGCCCGGAAACAGGCTGATCCAGTATTGCCCTGAAAGCATGTATTGGTAGCCATTGGCGATCAGTAATCCCAGCGACGGTTCCGTCACCGGCACGCCCAGCCCCAGAAAGCTCATGGTCGCCTCCAGCGTAATCGCACGCGCCACCTGCAGGGTGCCTATCACAATCAAAGGTGGCAGACAATTGGGCAGGATGTGCCGCAGCATGATCCGCCATTGCGGAATATTCAGGCTTTTCGCCGCTTCCACATATTCTTTCTGTCGCTCGGCCAGCGCCTGCCCCCGGGCGGTGCGCGCATAATAGGCCCACTCCAGTATCACAAGCGTCAATATCACATTGCCGATACCCTTGCCCAGATACGCCAGAATCATCATTGCAATCAGAATCGATGGAAATGACAGCATCAAATCAACGGTACGCATGATAAAGCTGTCGATCCGTCCGCCGGCATAGGCAGAGAGTACGCCCAGTATGGTTCCAACCACACTCGCAATAATCGCAGAGCCCACACCCACCGTCAGGCTGATACGCAGACCATACAGAATGGCAGACAACAAATCCCTGCCCTGCCCGTCGGTACCCAGCCAGTAATTAAACGTACCGGCGCCATTGGCACTGCCTGGTGGCAGCCGCGAATCCAGGATATCCAGTTGCATCAAATCATAGGGATTCTGCGGTGTCAGCCAATGTGCAAACACCGAACCCAAAGCCAGCAACAGCAATAGCACGAATCCAACCACTGCACGCTTGGAGGAGAAAAAATCGGCCAGCCGTTCGCGCAATAGCGACGGTTTAGGCACATTGATCTGCGCTTGCACAGCAGAACCTGTCACAGGCTGACTCATCGTGCCCCCTCCAGTCGAACGCGCGGATCCAGCAGGCGATAGGCAATATCCACCAGCAGATTGATGGTCACGAACACACAGACAATAATCACCAGATAGGCTAGAATCACCGGCCGGTCCAGGCCATTAATGCTATCGAGGATGAGCTTGCCCGCACCCGGCCATGAAAAAATACTCTCGGTCACCACAGCACCGGCGATGGTCGAACCAAATTCCAGCCCCAATACGGTGACGAGCGGGATCATGATATTGCGCAGTACATGCACGCCAATCACCCGCAAATTGCTCAAACCCTTGGCACGGGCAAACCGGATATAATCCAGCGGCAGCACTTCCTGCACGCCGGCATAGGTTAGCCGGATTACCAGGGAAACCTTGAACAAGGCCAGATTAATCGCCGGCAACAACAGATGACGCAGGCCATCGAGCGTCAGAAACGACCACTGATAACCAAACAGCGTCACGGTTTGTCCGCGCCCGGACGAAGGCAGCCATCCCAGGCTGACACTGAATGCCATGATCAGCACCAGTCCGACCCAGAAGGTCGGCAATGAAAAGCCCAGAATACTGCCGGTCATGATCGTGCGCGACGCGATACTCTCCGAATAAAGTCCGGCGATCAGCCCCAGCGGCACGCCTACCACAATCGCAATCACCAGGGCGGCCAGCGCCAGCTCCATGGTCGCCGGCAGTCGATGCAGCACCAGTTGCAGGGCCGGCTGGTTGTATACAAAGCTGTTACCCAGATCACCCTGCACCGCACTGCCCAGAAAATGAAAATATTGCAACCATAATGGCTGGTCCAGACCCATCTGTGCAATGATGCGGGCACGGTCGCGCTGATCGGCATCCGGCCCGATCAGAATATCAATCGGATTGCCGACCGCGTGCAGGCCGATAAAGACGATCACTGTCATCAACAGGATAATGAGCAGCGCCTGCAGGACGCGTTTAATCAGCCACAGCGTCATTGCGCCTCCACGGGCAGAGGCGGGCCGGCGGCCGTCCACTCATCACCATCGAGTTCCGGTTCGGCATAAGCTTCCAATTGAGCATAATGAGCCGCAACATCTTCCTGATACAGGGAACCTGCAATCGCACGGGCAATCGCCGAGGCACCATCGGAAATAGCCGGAATATCGCCCGAGACGGTACCGTGCGATGCCACGGCAGGATAGCTGAAACAGTGAATGTGAGCGAGGCCTGGTGCATCCACGCCATCGCGGGGCTGAAACTCAAACCCTGCCCCCAAATCGGGACAGGCGGCCAGTTCAGCATCTTCCTGTCCGGGCTGAGGTTGATAACGCTGCCCCCAGGTGCGAACCAGCGGCGCCAGCTCGGCATACTCCGGCCGCAGATGCCAGTCGATTTTGAAGCCGGTGGCAAAAATCAGGAAATCCAGAACGAACGTGCCTTTGGGCGTGGTCAGATAAATCACGTCCTCGCGCACTTCAATGTCCAGTACCGGACAGCCCACATTGAAACGAGCATTGTGATGAGACGCCACCCGCAAGGTGCTGCCTTTAGGCGGTGGCACCTGCTGCACATTGATGTAATGACGAATCCGCCACTTCCAGTCGTCCGATAAACCCGCGTAACCGTGTACCAGGCCGGGGCTACCCGAACCTTTCCCCTTATTGATACGGGGAATCTCGTTACGCCGGATAATCATATCCACGCTATGCGCCCCTGCTTCCAATGCGGTCGCGGCGCTATCCATGGCCGACGCACCTGCACCGATCACCCCGACCCGCTTGCCGGCGAGCGTGTTGTAATCAAAGAAATCAGAAGAATGAGCACGCAAATGCGCCGGTACCTTATCTGCAAACGCAGGGTAAGCCGGCCCGCCCAGGCCATCACGGCCCGTCGCCAGAATCAGACGCCGCGCACCCACTACTTTTTGTCCGTCGGGCGCCTGTAGCGTTAATTCGAGATAATTGTCGGGATGCAGGTGGACATGACGAACGTGATGTTCGTTGCGCACGTCCACATTCATCACTTTGCGATACCAGCGCAAATAGTCCATCCATTGCAAACGTGGTATTTTATCCAGTGCGTCCCATTCCTGACGCCCGTACTGTGCCTCGAACCAGGCACGGAAGGTGAGCGAAGGCAGCCCCAGGGCGGGCCCGGTCAGCTGTTTGGGCGATCGCAGGGTTTCCATACGCGCCGTAGTAGCCCATGGCCCTTCAAAGCCCGCGGGCGCACGATCGAAATTACAGGCGCGCACACCCAGATTGCGCAAGGCAATCGCAGCGGTTAAACCCGCCATGCCGCCGCCAATAATCGCCACGTCCAGCAAGCGCTCACCATCCACCAGTCGCGGCTGCACCCAGTCCTTGCCTGGCAGGTCAAGACGGGTAAGATCTTCCTGCAAACGTGCTTCAAGGCCGGGCAAGCCGTCTTTTTCGGGGGAGGGATAACTCATTCTGCAACTCGATGAATAAACACAAGGGTTTACCCTTGCTGGTTTTATTTGATTATTACGCAATGATATATAGAAATGCGTAACCAACCATTTTAAAGAATATGACAAGCCTGATATATATTATTTAGTAATTAATATATATTAATTATCATGTGCTGCGCGAGGACTCCGCCGCCAGTGAGCATGTGCACTTCGTGTTGGCTAGTATAGATATTTTTGCATTCGACTTTTGTCTGCAACGCCATCAAGAAAACGTAACCACATCCCCCATACCTGGGCGGAAGGAATAACGCGGCCCTCTTCAAAGATTAATCATAAACAACCGGCCAGCCCAGGATAAAAGACTACGAAGACACAAGCCTTCACTTCATATGAATCAACGTATTCTTAATCAGCAAATCCCAACAACGCTCTCATCGCTATTGGCCTGGCCCATCCGGGTAGATGGCGCAAGGCAGTAACGTCACTCTCATCAGGCACAATCAACCTTTGATTTTCGATCTTAATAATACGCCTCATGGACGGGAGGTACTTCACTGGGTCCTGCTCGGCGGAGTTATCAAACACGCGCAAAGAAGTCAAATATGGCATCAGATCTATAAGATGCTGCCTGGAACCAACCCATCTTTTTCTAATGGCACTTTCGGGAATAGCGTGACCACCTTCAGATACTCGTCTCCGCACACGCTCGATATGCAGCTCAATGCTCTCAAGTCCACAGTACAAAACATGTAGTTCATGAGTCTGAGCGGCTACCTTCAAAAGCTGAGTTATTGATTCTCCGCCCAATGTGGTTTCAAACGAGTAGCTGAGCTTGTTTGCGATCGCCCCTTGCAGCTTGCTATATCCGTAACGCCACGCATATGCATTTGCTTCTTCAATTGTCGGTTGAATGCGCGCGTGGGCTCTGTATAAACGCGCCATTGCGTCTGGGTTATACCAGTTCATGCCGAAAGATTGCAGATATTGACCACCAACTGAACTTTTACCGGCACCATTGACGCCAGCCAACACAATAATCCTTGGCATTGGATCACACCTTATCGCGTTGGACCCAAATACCTTGGCTCAGGAAATTCACCTTCAGCCTCCAGCATCCTTTTCGTAGCTGATTTAAACTCATCTGTCTGAAATGAATCAAACTGTGCATCAAACATTGCATTGAGTTCATCAAGCTTGGGCTGCGCCGCTTTGTTCCGCGCCACCTGATCTCGCAGGGAGTCATAGTGTTCCACATTCATCAGTATTAACTGTGGTCGTTGATGATTGGTGATACTCATTATGCCGTTTCGCATTACAGCATCCCTCACCTGAGACCACTTTGTTGCCACCGACGATGAAGTTGCCGCAGCCATTTTTTCCGGTGCGGGTAACAGTTCATCTTCTGTAGAAAACACATCGCGACTACTCGATAGCGTGGTTCTAGCACGCATTGAGGAAATGGCAGCATCGGACGCACACAAGTCATCAGAAGCACGAGCTGACTGAAAGGCTCCCGGTGGACTTTTAGCCGGTGTTTTACGTAAAAAATTCGCAGGGATAGTTCTGGATGTCCGCGTATTTGCCGCAAACACACCCAATACAGTTTTAGCAGTCATGGACTTCTCCTCAGTCCTGCTATTATACACAAAATAGATAAATTATATAAATTATGCAAATTCCATGATATGAACCCACTCGAAAAATGTCACAATGCCCAGCAGCAAGTGTGCGCCACCAAAACAAAAGCCCGGCCATACCAGCGACCGGGCTTCGTTTCGAACAGGACAAACCGCCCCGCTTACTCTTCCACGTACCACGTATCCTCAGACAACATCACCTGTTGATGCCCATAGCCCGCCGGCATCATGGGGAAGCAGTTTTCCTGAGGCTGCACTTCCACATTCAGGAAATAAGGGCCGTCGTAATCAAAGCAATCACGAATGGCATCTTCCAGCTGCAGCGGATCAGACACCGTGGCGGCGCCCCAGCCAAAGGCCGTGGCCAGCGCGACGAAATCGGGAATGGACGCGTTATAGCTGTGGCTATAGCGCCCTTCGTGAATCAGCTCCTGCCACTGCCGAACCATGCCCATATGACGGTTGTTGCACAGAATCACCTTGATGGGTGTTTCATGCTGAATCGCTGTCGACAATTCCTGGATATTCATAAGCACAGAAGCATCGCCACTGATGCAAACCACTAATGAATCCGGATTGCCCACTTGCGCGCCAATCGCAGCAGGCACACCATAACCCATCGTTCCTGCACCACCGGAAGTCAGCCAGCGATTAGGTTCACGAAATTTTAGATACTGCGCGGCCCACATCTGGTGCTGACCCACGTCGGTACTCACAATCACGTCGCGACCATCGATCAGGTCATTAACCGTTGCCAGCAGATGCTGCGGCAGAATCACATCGTCTGATGGCGTGAAGGCAAGGCAGTTGGCGCCGCGCCATTTTTCAATGCGCGTCCACCAGTCATCAATCAAACCAGGCTCACGCTCCAGCATCTTGACCTCATTGAACAGCGACTTGAGCACCGGATAACAATCACCCACCAGCGCCACGTCGGCCCGTACCACTTTATCGATAGAGGCCGGATCGATATCCAGATGAATCTTGACGGCATGCGGACAGAAATCAGACAGTCGGCCGGTAATACGATCATCAAAACGCGCACCGATACACACGATCAGATCAGCGTGATGCATGGCCAGATTGGCCTCCAGCGTGCCATGCATGCCCAGCATGCCCACGAACTGTTTGTCGTTGGCCGGAAAAGCGCCCAGTCCCATCAGCGTGAGCGTGCATGGCGCCCCGGTATAACTCACCAGATTGGAGAACACTTCACAAGCATCCGGCCCGGAGTTGATCAGACCGCCACCGCCATAAAACACCGGGCGCTTGGCGTTGGCGATAAGCGAAGCAGCACGTTTGATGGCCGCCTGCATGACTGAAGAGGTCATTTGGCCGGCCGTATTAACAGCAGGCTCGATCACGTCCCCTTCCTGTTCCTGCGGCGCCTGCGCCATCTGGATATCCTTGGGAAAATCGATGAGTACCGGTCCAGGCCGACCCGCCGCCGTCATGTTATAAGCCTTGGCGGTCATGGCTGCAACGTCTTCCACCCGCTTGATCTGGGCATTCCATTTCGTGACCGGCCGGGAAATACCCACCGCATCGCACTCCTGGAAGGCATCGGTGCCAATGGCGCTGGTGGCCACCTGGCCGCTGATACACAGGACCGGAATGGAATCACATAAGGCATCAAGCAATCCCGAAGTAGTATTGGCCATGCCCGGGCCGGAGGTAACCAGCACCACGCCGGGCCTGCCAGTAGAGCGCGCATAGCCCTCGGCCGCATGCATGGCGGCCTGCTCATGGCGCACCAGTACATGATGAATACGCGGCTCGGAGTACAGGGCATCGTACAGCGGCAAGACCGCGCCCCCGGGATAGCCAAAAATGGTGTCAACCCCGTTTGCGATCAGGGTTTCAAGCATTAACCGGGCACCATTGAAGGCAGGCGACTCATTCTGGGGTGTATTCATTATTCAAATCCAACTAACTGACGGGGTTTTCATAGAAACTTAAATAATATCCTTTTTGTACTGTACTGACAGAAATCGCGCGATTACACGGTAAACTTACCGCTTCGCCATGTGGCCGCAGACGGCCAGCCGTATTTCAAGAAAGGTGCTTTTGATGAGTGTGCATACCACAGCAAAACGGATTACCGTCCCGCAATTGCGGGCCTATAAGAATCAGAAAAAAATCGTCTCGCTCACATCCTATACCGCCCCCTTTGCCCGGGTGCT
The DNA here is from genome assembly GCF_000521505.1 of Advenella mimigardefordensis DPN7. Lineage (GTDB taxonomy): Bacteria > Pseudomonadota > Gammaproteobacteria > Burkholderiales > Burkholderiaceae_B > Advenella > Advenella mimigardefordensis. The sequence goes on along the minus strand of NZ_CP003915.1, from coordinate 344,897 downwards.
GGACGAGTATCTGGACATGATCCTCATCGGCGACTCCACTGCGATGGTCGGTTACAACATGGAAAACACGCTGGCCATCACACTGGAGCAGATGGCCGCCCATGCACGGGCGGTGGTGCGCTCCACCCAGAACGTCTGTGTTGTCGTAGACATGCCTTTTGGCAGCTATCAGGAATCGCCCGAACAGGCTTTTCGCAATGCGGCATTCCTGCTTAAGGAATCCGGTGCCGATGCCGTTAAATACGAAGGCGGCACGCCACTGGCAGCGACCACACGTTTTTTGGTGGACCGCGGCATTCCCGTGCTGGCCCACATCGGCCTGATGCCTCAGTACCTGAACACCATGGGTGGTTTCAAAGCCCAGGGTATGTCAGATGAAGCCGCCGAAATCATTTACCAGGATGCGCTGTCTCAGGAACAGGCCGGCGCCTTCGCCGTGGTGATCGAAGGCACCGCAGAGCCGCTGGCGCGCCGTATTACACAGGCGCTGAGCATTCCTACCATTGGGATTGGCGCGTCGCCCGAATGTGACGGCCAGATTCTGGTGGCTGAAGATATTTTCAACCTCACGCCCAACCGCATTCCGAAATTCGCGCGTCAGTTCTCCGACGTTCAGGCGGCAATCCGCGAAGGCGTCGCAGCCTACGCCACTGAGGTGCGCGAAGGCACCTTCCCTACGCTGGACCATTGCTTTGGCGTTAAGAAAAAATGATTGAAAAAAAGAAAAATATCGCCAATCCGGCCTGGCATGTTGTGCGCAAATCTTCGCTGCACGGCAATGGTGTTTTTGCCGCCCGCAACATACCGCAAGGCACGCGCATTATTGAATACACAGGCAAGCGCATCACGCCCAAACAGGCCGATGATATGCATCCGGTCAATCCGGATGATCCGTTCCATACTTTCTTTTTCTCCACCAGCAGTGGCAAAATCATTAATGGTGGCGATGGTGGCAACGACTCGCGCTGGATTAATCACGGTTGCGATCCCAATTGCGAAACGCAGGAAGGCAGCGGCGGCAAACGGGTTTATATCTATGCCATTCGCGATATTCTGAAGGGTGAAGAACTGTTTTATGATTACGGGTTAATCATGGACGGCAAAATCACCAAGACCTTGCGTGAAGAATATAAGTGCCTTTGCGGTGCGGCGATTTGCCGCGGCACCATGCTGGCCCTGCCCGAGAAAAAGAAGGCGAAGCGCAAAGCCGGCAAGTAACGGCTGCCCATAACAAAAACAAACCAACAGCAAGCGGACCGCGATACAACATGATGTGGCCCGCCACCCGCATTAATCCGAGCCTGCCTGCTGTGCCTGCATCGCCTGCAGGCAGATCTGTGCATCGCCCAGCACTCTGTTTGTGCTGCAGGCAATCATCAAATTCAGGTTCATCCCGAAATCCTCTACGGTATAGCCCTGCGCATCTACAACCCGCCCGTCCTGCGTTTGTACGCCAGCCTGCGCCACCAGCGACGCTGTTTGTTCGGTATAGACCCATACGGGCTTGCCCTTTGCTACGGCATAGCCGACCTCAAACACCGTGCCGGAATCCGGTTCCAGGCCACGGAACGGATTCAGATTGGCCATGACACAATCGGCCTGTTCGATCAGCGCAATATTGGCACGGTAAATCCAGTCAGCCAGGGCTGCGCCGCTCAACCCCTCAGGGGCAGCATTATCCAGCGGATAGAGTCCGGCAAAGCCATGCTGCACGCATAGCGCCTTGAGCCACTGACCATAGCTGACCGCATCCGGCCGAAATACATCAAATCCGGCAAGGTAGACTTTTTTCATTTACAATCCATCCACAGTTTCATTCGGGCACTTTCCCGCAGGCCACATATTACATTCCGCAACATTACGCCTGCAATCGGGTGAACGGAATATTAAACTCATTGGGGCATGCAGCAGCATCATAAATGCTGTACATCACAGATATCATGGGCAAAAAAATCAGCAAGACTCTGGCTGCCGTTGTGCTGCTGGTTATACTGGGCTACTTCGGTGGCACCTGGTATAGCGGCACACAGGTGGACGAACAGGTCATCCGCCGCACACAGGACATCAATGCCCAACTGCGCAGCAACGGGCTGCCGGTGCAGGTGTCCTCCGAGAAGAAAGATGCCGGCCTGTTTTCATCCACTTATATTCTGACCCTGCGCATGGACAATGCCGGGCAATCGCATTCGCTGGACTTCAACGTGCAGGTAGAGCACGGCCCCCTGCCCTTATCCCGCCTGCAGGAGGGCAAGCTGCAACCTGTCAGGGCGCTGAGCCACGTTACACTGATCAACAACGAAAAAACCGCAAGACTGTACGAACTGAGCCAGGGCCAGCCACCGCTGGAACTGATGCTCACCACCCATCTTGACGGACAGACACAGTATCACGGACGCGTAGCCTCGCTGGCGTTCAATAATACCCGGGACGGGCAACTGCATTTTGATGGCATGAACTTTGAAGGCTCGGTTGATGCAACCGTCCGTGCCGCTCAGTTTTCGGCAAACATGCCATTGATACAGGTGACCCCGCCAGAAACGGCCAATGGCACCAGCACCGTGATTTTCCGGGATCTTGCCTTGTCGTCCCATTATGAAGGGCGTGATACAAACAACCCGTTATGGCGCCAGCAATCAACGTTGGCAGCTTTCTCGCTTGCCAGTGACAATGCCAGACTGGAAATTGACCATTATCAAACCGATTCAACGGCAGATACCCAGGACAATCTGCTGGCGCTGCAACAAAATACCGTATTGAACAACATCCGCATCAATGGCACCGATATTGGCAAGCTGCAATATGGCGTATCGGCCTCCGGCCTGGATCGTGACGGCACAATACAGTTTATGACACAGGCGTGGCAACAGTTACTCAATGCCGGCCAGCCCGGCGCCGCTACCGAACCACAGCAATGGACCACGTTACTGGCCAGTCTGGATCTGATGCTATCGGGCAAGCCTGAACTCACTGTCGGCCCCATCACCTGGACCCTGCCGGAAGGCGCTGCAACTGCCACCCTCAACGTGGGTCTGAACAACCCGGTTCCCCTGCTATCCCAATTCGGCAATAATCCCAACGCCCTGCTGTTCAATGCGCTGCGCTCAGTCAGCATGCAGTTGCAGGCAGATCAGGCCATGCCTGCCGCGGTGGAAGATCGCATCAAACAACTCATACCCGAAGCGCTGGCCTCAGCCGACTCCACGTCCGGGCCCACAGCGGCAGAAAAGCTGGACACAATGATTGATATCCTGGTCAAAAACCAGTTACTGTATCGCAGGCAAAACCAGATTGGCCTGAACGTTGACATTGAAGGCAAGCCATCGCTGGCCACTGCCAACACAATTGAAATGAATGGCGAACAGTTCGAGCCGAAAGCGTTTATCGATGCCGTACAAACACGCGCAGCCGCCGCTGAATTACAGATCAGGCAACTGACGCCACCGCCTGCGTCACAGGCGCCGGACACGACAAGACCTGATCAGGAGGCATCTGATCAGGCGGCGCCCGCTCTGACAGCACCGGAACAGGAAGGCTCCGAACAAACAGTACCCGAACAAACAGTACCCGATCAGACAGCACCCGATCAGACAACACCCGATCAGACAGCACCGGCACAACAAGCGCCAGCGCAAACAGCGCCCCAGCAGGTCGATCCCGAGCAAAACTAATTCGACAAGCGCGAGTCACAGCAACAGCGATCGTAAGCAGTGCGAACGTATGGACGTGGTGACCACCGTCTTGCTCCACGGCTCCCCTCGTGCCAGGCAAGCCGGGCGCATTATTTCGTTTTCTATTGCATCAATTTGCAGTATGCTTTTGCTGGCGGTTTCTTTCATGCGGTATTTATTCAATTACACTTGCAAGGAAATTCATCGTTATGTCTGCTTCTTTCCAACTCAAAAAATCCGTGGATGGCCAGTTTTATTTTTCTCTGCGTGCAGCAGATGGCTTATCTGTCCTCAGAAGCGAAACCTATACAACCCTTGCCTCGGCCAGGAATGGTATTGAGTCTGTTCGCAAGAATGCAGGAACGGAGAGCCGCTACGCCTTTGAAAAATCCGCCAACGGCAAATCCTATTTCAATCTGAAAGCGGCCAATGGTCAAATCATCGGCAGCAGCCCGCTCTATGCGGACCCCAATGGTGCCAAACAGGCCGCCGACACGGTCAGACATCATGCGGCCACTGCGCCGGTACATGATGCCTGAACCAGATCATTACTCCGCCTGCCCCGGATCAGGCCGACCGCCAGGCTGCCAGCAGATCCCATAAATGCGGGTGATCATAACTGCTGACAGATAAACGCAGATGCGTGCTGACGCGCTGATCAGGATAAAACAGAGAACCGGGCGTAGCCGGAATGCCGTGCTGATTCAACTGACGCGCCAGTGGCTCGGCGTCACGCGACATATCCAGCCAGAGGAACAGCCCGGCAGCCGGCGGCTGAATCAGCAGATAGCCAAGATCACTCAGCCGCTCCAGCATCCGGGTACGAGCCCGATTGATGCGTTGCCGCAGCCTTTCGATATAAGAGCGATAATGCCCGCCGTGAATAATCTCGTGAATCACGCGCTCATTCAGGCTGGAGGTAGACAGGCCGGAAAGTAACTTGAGCATGGCTATTTCACTCAGAATAGTGGCAGGCCCGGCAATATAGCCCACGCGCATCGCCGCACCCAGCGTCTTCGAATAGTTACCAAGCAGAAAGGTCCGCTCGCATTGATCCAGCGTGCTGATGCGCAGCGGCGGCCCGGCACTCAGTTCGCTATAGGTATCGTCTTCTACAATCCACATATCATATTGCTGCGCCAGGCGCAGCACGTCATGTGCGGCACGTGCACTTAAGGTAAAACCGGTAGGATTATGCACCGTGCTGTTGCAGATAAACAGAACCGGCTTATGTTTGCGACAATGCGCCTCCAGTTGCGCGGTGTCGGGGCCCTGCGGGGTTCGCGTCACCGTCAGAATGTTCACGCCGACCATGCGCAAATAGGCAAACACAACAAACCAGCACGGTTCCTCAACCACCACATAATCGCCCGGCCGAACCAGTTGACGAATCAACAGATCCACCGAATGCGTCACACCCGTTGTCAGCAGCACCTCGCCTGCTGCCTGCACATGCAGGTCTTGCGCTGCCAGCTGGGCCATGATGGTCTGACGCAATGGCGCAAAGCCAAGCGGCTCGCCATACATAAGCGCAGACGGTTGCATCTTGCGCGCCACCTTGCGAATGGAGCGCGCGACAATCTCGGTATCCAGCCACTCCTGCTTCAAACCCAGGTTGTTTTGCTGTGAGAAAAGGCGATTCAGAATCCACGGCACATCAATTCTGTCCTGAGACTGTGGGGGTGCGATTTCGCCGCTTTTGATTCCGCGTGCCGGCTGTTTTTTATGCTGAACGAAATAGCCCGAGCGGGCGTTGGCGGTAATATGATTGGTGGCCACCAGACGATCATACGCCTCCACTATCGTATAGCGACTGACATTCAATTCCTGCGCCAGCAGCCGGACTGACGGCAGGCGACTGCCCTGTCTGAATACATTCTGTTCAATGCAAACAACGAATCGATCCACGATCTGATCCACCAGGGTGAGCGAACCGGATCGCACCGGTTGCCAATGGGCAAGTAGCGGCGCCCCCTGCTGCTGCGGCTGGCCTGATTCCTTAAGGGCGTCTCTGGAATTGGCGGGATTGGCGGCCTCTGCGACCACAGCAGGCGCGGGCGCAGGCGGCGAGGCATCATGATGCCGAGCATCGCTGGCGCCGTGCCGCCTGAGCAATCGAGCAGGGACAGAAGGACTGGATTGACTGGTCATAGGTCTGTTCCGGTAAAAGCAGCAGTACAGGAAGGAAAAAACAGCTTATAACTGTATCGGTACTGTACCGGTATCTTGTCATATAGTGTCTGTTCACGCAAGAACTGTATCGAGACTTTCATGACTTACACCATGCTCATGGCATTTGCCGTTTTTATCGCCGTCTCCTCGGTAACACCGGGGCCCAACAACCTAATGTTGCTTTCTTCTTCTGTTAATTTCGGGGTGCGCCGAACCATTCCCCACTGCCTGGGCATCAGCGCCGGCATGGGATTGATGATCGTGCTGATGTCCTTTGGCCTGCACTGGGTGGTGCAACACGCGGGCTGGCTGATTGATTTGCTGAAAATCGCCTCGCTGGCCTACCTGCTGTGGCTGGCCTGGAAAATTGCCTCGATTACACCCACGCCGCTCTCCGTTCAGAACGAAGCCACCCCTTTTGGCTTCTGGAACGCCGTGCTGTTCCAGTGGATCAATCCCAAGGCCCTGATCATGGTGATCAGCATGTTCAGCATCTATGTACCGGACAATATCGGACAGCTGACGCTGTTGCAAATCTCCCTGCTGGCCGTCGTTATCAATCTGCTGTGTATCAGTGTGTGGATGTTTGGCGGCACCCTGATGCGCCGCCTGTTTACCACGCCGGCAACGCAACGTGGCTTCAATATCGTGATGGCACTGCTGCTGATCGGCTCGGTCATTCCCATGGTGTCCGCCGATCTTGGCATCTAAACGTGTTCAAAGCGCCTGCGCGGTCACTCTGCTGTTACGTGGCCATCATCAGGGGTGCTACATCAGGGGTGCTACATCAGGGGTGCTACATCAGGGGTGCTACATCAAGGACGCTACATCAGAAGCGCGACATCAGGGCCGCAGCGTCTCGGGCGAGAGCAGAACGCATGTGAAATTCCTCCGCTTTATTTCCTGCAGCAGCTCGGGCAGGATTTGCGGCGTCACCGCCGGGTAGTCATGCAGCAATACAATGGCACCTGGCGTCAGTCTGCTGGTAATCCGCGCCAGCAGGCGTTGCGGATGCGAACTCGCGGTATCGAAAGAGCGCAATGACCAGCCTACGCAAGGCAGTTGGCTGGCCCTCACGGCCTGACCGATAGCCGGGTTGACCACCCCGAAAGGCGGCCGGTACATGCGGGGCGTCACGCCGGCAATAGCCGTGATGGTCTGGCTGCATTGCTGCAGATCGGAAAGAATCGTGGCCGGACGATTAAACGGCAGGGTGTGAGCATGGCTATAACTGTGATTACCAATCGCGTGCCCTTCCCGGACGATCTGCTGTAACAGCGCCGGACGGGCTGCGGCATGGGCGCCCACAATAAAAAAAGTCGCCTTCACGTTATGGGCCTTGAGAATAGCCAGCACCTGCGCCGTCCCTTCGGTGGGACTGTCATCAAAACTTAAGGCAATCTGCCCGCCCGGCTCCCCTTCTGTGCCACTACCCGGATGAACATGCCTGAGGGTGTCCACAAACAGATTGGTTGCCATATTCATGCTGGCGATACCAAGCACAGCCACATACAGGACGATGACCAGGATAGCCACTGCAGGCCACCGTAAATACAGCAGCACGACAAGTGCAATAACAAGAAGATGGGCAGCCAGCGTATGGCGGCGAAACCATAAGATCACGGTAATATATATCTGCTATATCTACATGGACAAGTGAGCCCATAACAATAGCCAGTGCTCCTGCTGCCGTCAAGCGCTAATGCGCAACGATATAGGGCCAAAGTGATGGGCAATGCCATAGCCCCGGGACTGGCTCTGCTGTCAAATGAAACCATTGCGCATGAAGGGGTAATGGGCGTTCCGCATTGCAGATTAATTAATGTAATACCTCAGACCAAATACGGCAAATCGGCGGAATCGCCTTGCAAAACATGCAAGCCGCCGTATGATGTTACTTTTCAGTTACTGACTCCCCGACAGGGGCACGCAATATAAGAGGAGATCTGCATGCAGATAGGGATAGTAAAAGAGGGACTATCGGGGGAGACGCGGGTTGCCGCCACGCCCACCTCGGTAGAACAGCTGCTCAAGCTGGGATTTACAGTTGTAATCGAATCGGGCGCCGGCAGCGCCGCCAGCTTTGACGACGTTGCCTATGAAAAGGCCGGCGCCAGTGTGGTTCCCGGCGATCAGGTATGGCAATCCGATCTGATCTACAAGGTCAATACCCCCGACGACGCTGAAATTGCCCGCATGAAAAAAGGCGCCACGCTGGTCAGCTTCATCTGGCCTGCGCAAAATCCTGAACTCGTGCAAAAACTGGCTGAGCACGGCATTACCGTGCTGGCCATGGACATGGTGCCACGTATTTCGCGCGCCCAGTCCCTTGACGCCCTGTCCTCCATGGCCAATATCGGCGGCTATCGCGCCGTGATTGAAGCCGCACATCATTTCGGCCGCTTTTTCACCGGCCAGATCACTGCTGCCGGTAAAGTGCCGCCCGCCAAGGTATTGGTGATCGGTGCCGGCGTGGCCGGCCTTGCCGCCATTGGTACGGCAGGTTCGCTGGGTGCGATCGTACGCGCCTTCGACACCCGCCTGGAAGTGGCAGAACAAATTGAATCCATGGGCGGCCAGTTTCTGAAACTGGATTTTGGTGATGAAAACGGCTCGTCTTCAGACGGCTACGCCAAAACCATGTCCGAGGAGTTCATCAAGGCCGAAATGGCCCTGTTCGCCGAACAGGCCAAAGACGTCGATATTATTATTACCACGGCCCTGATTCCCGGCAAACCGGCGCCCAAACTTATCACACGTGAGATGGTGGACTCCATGCGTCCCGGCTCGGTCATCGTGGATATGGCTGCGGCCGCTGGCGGCAACTGCGAATACACCGAGCCTGGCCAGGTCATCACGACCGATTCAGGCGTCAAGGTCATCGGCTATACCGACCTGCCCGGCCGCCTGCCGGCCCAGTCATCACAACTGTACGCGACCAACCTTGTGAACCTGAGCAAGCTCATGAGCAAGGAAAAAGACGGCCAGATTCTGCTGGATCAGGAAGATACCGTATTTCGTAATATGACCGTGGTGCATAACGGCAGCATTACCTACCCGCCTCCACCCATCCAGGTCTCTGCGGCGACCAGCAAACCCGCGGCCGCCAAACCCGAGCCCAAGCCGGCTAAACCACCCAAATCGCCTGCGTTCAAGTTCGGCGTTCTGGCACTGGCGTGTATCGTGTTCGCCTGGATCGGTGCCAACGCACCGGCCGAGTTCCTGTCTCACTTCACTGTGTTCGTGCTGTCCTGCGTTGTTGGCTATTACGTGGTCTGGAACGTGACGCACGCGCTGCATACACCACTGATGTCGGTCACCAATGCCATTTCCGGCATCATTGTGATCGGCGCCGTGGTACAGATTGGCCATGGCTCAGGTCTGGTCAACATCCTGGCCTTTATCGCCATCCTCATTGCCAGCATTAACATTGCCGGTGGTTTCCTCGTTACACGGCGCATGCTGAAAATGTTCATGAAAGGCAAAGGAGAATAAGATGGGTGCAGGATTCGTTACTGCCGCGTACATTATTGCGGCATTGTTTTTTATTGCCAGTCTGGCCGGCCTGTCCCGCCAGGAAACCGCTCGCTACGGCAACGGTTTCGGCATGGCCGGGATGGCCATCGCCCTGGTCGCGACCATTCTGGGCCCCAATTCGGCCTCGGTCATCTGGGTCATTATCGCCATGCTGATCGGCGGCGCCATTGGCCTGCATCTGTCGCGCAAGGTTGAAATGACGCAGATGCCTGAGCTGGTTGCTGTATTGCACAGCTTTGTGGGTCTGGCCGCGGTACTGGTCGGCTATAACAGCTATATTGAAGTGCAGCAGCATGCCATGCCTGCAGGGGCACTGCTTAACATTCACCTGACCGAAGTGTTCCTGGGCGTGTTCATTGGCGCAGTCACCTTCACCGGGTCTATTGTGGCTTTCGGCAAGCTGCGCGGCACTTTCAGCTCCAAACCCTTGTCGCTGCCGCACAAGCACAAACTGAATGCCGCCGCACTGATCGTCTCGTTCATTCTGCTGTGGATCTTCGTATCCAACGGCGGCTCCACGACAGCGCTGATTATCATGACATTGATCGCGCTGGCCTTTGGCTGGCATCTGGTGGCCTCTATCGGCGGCGCCGATATGCCGGTTGTGGTATCCATGCTCAACTCTTATTCAGGCTGGGCCGCAGCGGCAGCCGGCTTTATGCTGGCCAATGACCTGCTGATCGTCACCGGCGCGCTGGTGGGTTCCTCGGGTGCGATTCTGTCCTACATCATGTGTAAGGCCATGAACCGCTCGTTTGTCTCGGTTATTGCAGGCGGCTTCGGCACCGATGGCAGCAGCAGCGCCAGCAGTGAAGAAGAGACCGGAGAATACCGTGAAATCAAGCCTGAAGACGTGGCCGAAATGCTCAAGGGCGCCAGCTCTGTGGTGATCGCTCCCGGCTACGGCATGGCCGTCGCCCAGGCCCAGTATCCGGTCGCTGAAATCACTTCCCTGCTGCGCAAGCAAGGCATTGAGGTGCGCTTTGGCATTCACCCGGTTGCGGGTCGTCTGCCCGGTCACATGAACGTGCTGCTGGCCGAAGCCAAGGTGCCCTACGATATCGTGCTGGAAATGGACGAAATCAATGATGATTTCTCCGACACCGATGTGGTGCTGGTGATTGGCGCCAACGATACGGTTAACCCGGCCGCCAGCGAAGATCCATCCAGCCCGATTGCCGGCATGCCGGTACTGGAAGTTTGGAAAGCACGTGATGTGGTGGTCTTTAAGCGGTCCATGAATACCGGCTACGCCGGCGTACAGAATCCGCTGTTCTTCCGTGATAACTCCAGCATGTGTTTCGGCGATGCCAAGGCAACCGTCGAAGCCATCCTGGCAGCACTGAGGTAATCTGGTCGCACTGGCAGGCGTCGTCGCAAACGGCGCCTGCCGTGCACTCAACAGGAATTCAGACAGCAGGAGCCGGTAGATCGCAAACAATATGCCATGCCGTTTGCCATAAAAATAGCACTTGCTATTGCATAGGTAGCAACCATTGCCGTTACAATTGTCATAGCCTCACCGCAGCATCATTTCATCTGTCACCTGCCCTATCCTGCCGTTTTCTATTCGCAGTTTTTTCTTTTCATCACACTTTATCTGCTGTATGTCTGTGCTCCCCCCGCTTCCTGTCAAAAACGGCGTCGCGCCCAGCCGCGTCTACCTGCCTCGCGAGACCTGGCCGGATCTGCTGAGTTTTCTGCTCGCCAAGTTCCCGCATATGGACGCCGCTGTGCTTCGGACCCGGCTGGCCAAAGGCGATATGGTGAACGCACAGGGCACCCCGTTCTCACTAAACAGCCCGTTCCCGCCAGACAGCTGGCTCTGGTACTATCGCGAAGTGCCCATGGAAACGGAGGTGCCATTTCATATTGACATTCTGTACCAGGACGAATTGCTGATCGCCATCGACAAACCCCATTTCATGGCCAGTATTCCGGGCGGGCGCCATTTACACCAGACCGCACTGGTGCGTTTGCGCGACCAGCTGGGCAATCCGCATATCAATCCCATTCACAGGCTGGATCGGGACACGGCCGGTGTGCTGGTATTCTGCGCAGACCGGGATCGTCGCGGCGTATATCAGACCTTATTTCAGACCCGGTCCGTACATAAGATCTATGAAGCCGTTGCCCCCTGGCGTAGCGACCTGACGTTTCCGTTGTTACGCGAGAGTCTGATCCGGCGCAGCGGGCAGGTGTTTGTCATGCATGAGATTGACGGCCCGCCCAATAGCCGCACCCGGATTGAGGTACTGGCCCATAACAACACCCTGGGACATTACCGGCTGGAGCCTGTCACCGGCAGAAAACATCAACTACGCGTGCACATGAATGCCCTGGGCATGCCCATCTGCAATGACGAATACTATCCGGAGCTCAAACCACTGCGCACTGACGAAACATTCGACAATCCCTTGCAGCTACTGGCGCGCAGCATGCAGTTTACCGATCCTGTGACCGGCATTGAGCGTTATTTCGAAAGTCGGCGCACATTGGAGCTGGCGGCACAGATTCACAAATGAAATACAGCCGTAGCCCGCTATCAGGGCGCAGCCGTATCGCGCACGCCGAACTGGTTTGCGACACTGCGTTCCAGAAACAGCTGGCGCGATGGTAGGGTATTCATGCGCTGGTTATTGATGACCAGTGTGGTGCTGCCGCCCCCATCCAGATTCATGGCATCGCGCACGCCAAGCGAGCGATACAAACGGGCCAGCTGATTCAGCGTATAGCCTTCAAAATCGGGCAGCCGGCCTTCCACCACAATCATATAAAGCCAGCGCCCGTCACGACTGAGGCCGACCGAGGTGCGTGGATGCGCTGCGCGTGCATTGCTATAGCAGCTGGCCGACGCACCGCGTGCGCACACGTAAGTGCCGCCGCGCAGATTCTGCCATCCCGCAATAACAGTCTGCCACTCAGGATTCACCTCGGCCTTATGGTTGGGCATATCGATCCGGCAGCGATTAGCGGCCGTACACGCCAGAAACGCGTGCTGGCGCGTATCACGGCTGTTGTCCCAGCGACGGCCTTCGCTGATGACCAACCCCTGCGGCCGGTATTGAGGATCAAAAAAAGACGCATTGATGGCCACATTGAGCCGGTTGCGAAACGCAAAATTCTTGACGGTCGTCGGCGCCGTCCCAACCGCAGTACCTACCAGTTGCACCGATGGGCAGGGCAAATCCACCTTAACGATATGTACATGCCCATTGTCTTGCAAGGTATGTGTAATGCAGGGCGAGACCTGTTCCGTTCTCTGTGGCTGCACAGGCGCAGTGGTCTGTGCAGCCACGGGTGCCAGCACTCCCAGGCACCATCCCATCAATACAAAGAGCAGGGTTTTCATACAGCAACACATCCGCGAGGTTGTTGGTCCAGCGACAGAGTATACCAACCCGCAGAATGTCCGATAAGCAACGCCGCCATACTTATATCACACCGTATTTGCCGCCAGCCCGTTCTGGCGACGATAACGGGCCAGGTACCAGCGGTCCAGCAGCCACACCACCAGCATGCTTAGGCCCGTCACGGGAAAAATCAGACCGAAGACAACCAGACCTATCATCCAGCCACGCATATTGGGTAGCGTATCCGGAATGCGGGGCGCACCCAGACCGCCGGCCGGACGACGCTTCCACCACATGACAAACCCCGTCACCGCCATGGCGCATAAACCCAGGGCAATAATGGCACATAGCAGCTGGTTGACCCAGCCGAAATAAGTGCCCATATGCAGGGAAACGGCAAACGAGATAATTTTGGCAATCACCCCGTACTCATTATAAGAAACGCCATTAATGACCTTTCCGCTGTACTGGTCTACATTGATTACTTTTTCTCCGGTGGGATCACCCGGGTAATAGGACACAGAATAAACACCGTTGCGGTTGGCTGGCAGTGCGATGGAATATTCGTCCGGGATGTGGCTGGACTGCGCCAGCGTCATGATTTGATCCAGGGTCACAGGTTCGGCCGGCATAGCATGCATATTGTGATCCCCGGACATGGACATATCACCGTTCATGTCCATTTGCGCTGCACCATGGGCGCCGTGAGCATCATGATCCTGTCCGACAGGACGCCCGGCCTGATGGGCCGGGTCCGTGTCACTGCCTGCGTCCTGATGTCCGGCATGGGCATGGGCCGATGCTGTCTGCCCTGCTGATACAGCTGATTGGGGCACGGTCAACAGCCCTGCTCCCCAGGCGGTTTTGTCTAAAGGCAGGTCCTGCACCCGTGTCGGTGCCGCCGGCTGCCCCTCATGCCCCTCATGCCCCTCATGCCCTTCATGCCGGGCTGACGTGGCACCGGGAGGATCGGGCGGATAGCCCAGATTCACCTGCGCCACCAGTTGCTTGAACTGCGCACCCCAGGTACTGGTCCAGGGCAACCCGGACGTCACAAAGAACAGGGCGCCCAGTGCCAGCACTATCCCCATGGTGGCATGAATTTCACGCCAGAATGGCCGGCCTTTTTTCTTCACATCGGGAATCACAGCCTGCTTCAGGCCTTTTTTCCGGCGCGGCCACCACAATGCCACTCCGGTACCAATCATGATCAGCGTCCAGCAGGCCGCAAGCTCCATGATGATTTCACCGGTCTTACCCAGCAGCAAACCACGATGAATCTGACGTGCCAGGCCAATCCAGTAGGTTGCGTTGAAGTTGAGTGTGGGCATTTTCGCCAGCACCTCGCCGGTATACGGATTCAGAAAAATACTGGATTTGCCCTCCACCGGGTCGAGGTACGTAAATTGCGCGCTGCGATCGGGTGCATTATGAATTTCAGCTGTCAGTATGGGCACACCGCCAGGCGTACTGTCCCGGGCGATGTCATAAAGCGTTTGTTGCGGCAGCCGCGGAGCGTCCTCGGGCGTGACGTATAACTGCGATGGATAGGCGATCGCTTCAATTTGTGGTTTATACAGATAAATAGTGCCAGTGATGCCGAGCACGATCAGCAACGGCATCACAAACAACGCGGCATAAAAATGCCAGCGCCACAGCATGGCGTAACGGGCCATCGGCGCGGCAGCAGGCTCGCCGGCCTGTGCCTTGAGGGGTTGTGTACGGGACATCATGAGATTTCCTGAAAAACAGATAACGATGCATCAACAGAAGGCACTGCGGGGCAGCGCCACGGCACCATGTCGATAAGGGAACAGGGTTTTCAGGATAGAACGGGAGGCGCGCGGGACAGCGGCACAAAGGCTGGCTGCGCATAATAGGATGCATGCTGATGCTGCGGCGCAATCCGGCTGACAAAGCCGTAGGACATGGCCGGCAGGTTGGCGCTATACAGCAGTGGCAGATGATGGGTGAAGAAACCGCAGTAAAGACATTCGGCCGCGTGATCGGCACTATGGCCGGACGAGGCTGGGGCATTGCTTCCGCCCACTAAAGCAGACAATGCTGAAACGCCGCCATGTGCGGCGTGAACAGCGCCCGGGTCATCCGGAGGGGTATCAATGTCAGTGTGCCCGCTGTGGTGGTCCGCAGGTGACCGTACCGCCAGCCGCGCCGGGCTATTGGATGCGGCAACCGGTGCCAGATCGGCCTGTGCGCCATAACAGACATCCGCCACGAAAATATCATTCACTCGGGCCTCATTCACGCCGGCCTGATAGCTGTTTTTCAGGGCATTCACGCCAGGCATGAACACGGCCAGGCATACGGCAAGTATGCCCAGCCACACCGTCATGCGAATGCCTGTCGTTCGTTTCATTGCTGTAATGAGTAATAATCTGCAGAGTATTTCGGTTGAAATTGCCTTATACAAACGCAGTTTACCCGAAATACGCCGAACACTGCATCGACCCGCGACGGGAACATGCACGCGTAAATCAGTCGACGTGTGCCGATAAAAAGCAGATACAGCCACTTGTCATGGCCGGGCATTCCATGTTGTGATGATGGCGATAAGTAATCGTCGGCCCGATTGTCACACCCGACGCGATTCGGCAAGCGCGGCACGCTCTCTTGTGGCACCGATTGCCCTCATATACACACGCATTACCTCGTTAAACCAAAGATAACTGAGGAGCACACCCATGAAACCTTATATCACCGTCCTGACGCTAGGCGTTGACGATCTTGAACGATCCCTGAGCTTTTATCGCGATGGATTGGGCCTGGCCACCAATGGCATTATTGGTACTGAATTCGAACATGGCGCGGTGGCCTTTTTCGATTTACACAATGGCCTGAAGCTGGCCCTGTGGCCCAGAACAAGCCTGGCGGTGGACACCGGTTTGCCTCAGACACCGCCCTCCATGCTGGAACTGAGCATCGGCCACAATGTAGATAGCAGAGAGGAAGTAGACCGTATCATGCAGGAAGCCATTGCTGCAGGCGCCACACTCATCAAGCCAGCACAGGACACCTTCTACGGTGGCTATGCCGGCTATTTCTCTGACCCGGACGGGCATCTCTGGGAAATTGTCTGGAACCCCGAATTGGCAACACTAGGGGCAACAGGCTGAGCGAATCTGCTTCAGTCTTTTGCGACCGGCGCACCGCTGGTATTGGACCACTGGCTCCATGATCCGGGATACAGCGCCGCCCCCGAAAAGCCGGCGACTTCCATGGCCAGCAGATTATGGCAGGCTGTCACACCTGATCCGCACTGGCTGATCACGCGCTCCGGCTGCTGTCCCTGCAGGCTGGCAGTGATTTCCTTGCGCAGGGTTTCGGCCTCTTTGAAGCGGCCGTCCGCCTGCAGATTGTCCTTGAAAAAACGGTTAGCGGCGCCTGGAATATGCCCGCCTATCGGGTCCAGGGTTTCGTTTTCACCACGGAACCGATCCGGGCTGCGGGCATCCAGCACAAGGCGTTCAGCCGCGCTGATATTGGCCAGCACCTCGTCGTACTCTACCGTCTGGGTCAGCGAATCGCGCAGGCTCAGAAAACCTTCTTTGGCCGGTTGCGGCGGTTCGGTCGTGACCGGATACCCGCCTTGCTGCCACAGCTTGAAACCCCCATCCAGCACCGACACATTGGCGTGGCCGATCCAGCGCAACATCCACCACAGCCGAGCCGCAAACATGGAGTCATTGGCGTCATAGCACACCACATGCGTTGCATCGCTAATCCCGATGGCGGCCATGGTCTGTGCAAAGTGTTCGCGGGCCGGCAAGGGATGCCGCCCCTGATCCGGCGTTCCCTTGATACTGAGTACCTGATCAAGGTCTACATGACGGGCACCGGGAATGTGGCCGTCGTTATAAAGCTGCAGGCCCTGGGACGGGTTGGTCAGCTCGAAACGACAATCGCACACCACCAGATTGCTGGCGGTATCCAGGAGGTTTGACAGTTCCTGTGCACTGATGAGGGGATTTGCTTTCATGGTCTGTTCTTCATTGTTTCAGGTTGGGGTGACAGGATGACTGAAATAGCGTTCAATCTTCCTGCATCCAGCTTTCAGCATAACACGCCAGGGCAAAGACAGATGATCGAAATGAACAGTTACAGAGCGCGGTTCTATCAATAATGATAACGACAGGCGGCGATCAATAAAGCATCATCAGCCACGGCATAGACCAACCTGTGCTCCAAGGTAATCCGTCTTGACCAATAACCGACAAGATGATGTCGTAGTGGCTCGGGTTTGCCAATACCTTCAAATGGCGTACGGCAGGTATCGTTCAACAGGTCGTTTATTTTTTTAACCATTCGTTTATCGGCGTCCTGCCAGTACAAATAGTCTTCCCACGCTTCTTCCGACCACTTCAGCTTCACTCAATCAACCCTCTTTCTCTGGCATTACCACTTTTCAGATTCTCGATAGAGTCCATTAATCGCCGGGCATTGGCGGGAGACTGGAGCAAGTAAGCGGTTTCCTGCAGCGAGTTGTATTCTTCCAGCGACATCAGAACGCAGGCATCGCCATTCTGGCGCGTGATCAAAACAGGCGCCTTATCCTCTGCAGCCTGAATCATTGTGGCCGACAGGTTCTGCCTGGCTTGACTATAGCTAACGGTTCTCATGGTTATCTCCAAATTAATTACCCAACATTGTACAATGATCTGTCAGGATCAACAAGGTTCGACCATAGCAGCCCATACTTTTCCCCAACCCAGTCCCATAAAAAAATGCACCTAAACAGCGGATTATTCATCCAGCTGTTAAGGTGCATTCGAGCACGACTGATTCGGCACGCCAGCCCGCGCACAAACAGCGCGGGCCAATACGCCGTATCTTACTTAATGCCGTACTGCTGTTTCGCTTTCTGACGCCATTGATGCAGCAGTGGCTCGGTGTAGCCGTTAGGCTGCTGCACACCTTTGAAGACCAGATCGCATGCGGCCAGGAAAGCAGGTGAGGTATCAAAATGGCCGACCATCGGACGATACAGCGCATCGCCTTCGTTCTGTTTATCCACCACACCGGCCATGCGTTGCATGGTTTCCATCACCTGGGCTTCGGTCACAATACCGTGACGCAGCCAGTTCGCCATATGCTGGCTGGAAATACGCAACGTCGCACGGTCTTCCATCAGGCCAACGTTATGGATATCGGGCACTTTGGAGCAACCAACACCCTGGTCAACCCAGCGCACCACGTAACCCAGAATACCCTGGGCATTGTTATCCAGTTCCTGCTGTTTCTCGGCATCAGACCAGTTGGTGTTGTCGGCAACCGGAATGGTCAGCAAGGCGTCCAGACGTTCGTCAGTGTCATTTTTCAACCCATTCTGTACTTGCACTACGTCAGTCTGGTGATAGTGCAGGGCATGCAGGGTTGCTGCCGTTGGCGAAGGTACCCATGCCGTATTGGCACCGGCCTTCAGTTGCGCGCCTTTTTGCGCCAGCATATCGGCCATCAGGTCGGGCATGGCCCACATGCCTTTACCGATTTGCGATTTGCCCTGCAGGCCGCAAGCCAGACCAAACAGCACATTACGTTTTTCGTAAGCGTCGATCCAGGATGACTTTTTCATGTCCCCTTTGCGAATCATGGGGCCCGCTTCCATGGAGGTGTGCATTTCGTCACCGGTACGATCCAGGAACCCGGTGTTGATGAAGGCCACGCGATCGGCCGCTGCTGCGATACACGCTTTCAGATTGGCGCTGGTGCGGCGCTCTTCGTCCATCACACCCATTTTGATAGTGTTGGGTGCCAGGCCGAGCAGCTGTTCGGTGCGACCAAACAGTTTGCTGGCAAACGCCACTTCATCGGGGCCGTGCATTTTGGGTTTCACAATATAGATGGAACCCTTGCGTGAGTTGCCGCCTTCGCGTTTCAGATCGTGCATGGCGACCAGGCTGGTGAAGATCGCGTCCAGAATACCTTCGGGCGTTTCGTTGCCGTCCTTGTCCAGAATGGCAGGGTTGGTCATCAGGTGGCCCACGTTACGGATGAACATGAGCGAGCGGCCGGCCAGCGTTGCTGGTTTGCCGTCCTTGGCTGTGTACTGGCGATCGGGATTCAGTTTGCGGGTAAAGGTTTTGCCGCCTTTGGTCACTTCTTCGGCCAATGTGCCATTCATCAGGCCCAGCCAGTTGCGATACACCAGCACTTTATCTTCGGCATCCACTGCTGCAATCGAGTCTTCGCAGTCCATAATGGTAGACAGGGCGGCTTCGAGCAGAACATCTTTGACGCCTGCCTTGTCCTGTTTGCCAATCGGATTGGTTTTGTCGATCTGCACTTCAAAATGCAGGCCGTTCTGACGAAAAACCAGCGCTTCGGGCGCGGCCGCGTCACCGCGGTGGCCCAGATACAGGTCGGCATCGGCCAGTGTAGTTTTGCTGCCGTCGGCCAGGGTGACTGAGAGCGCACCGTTTTCTGCTGTATAGGCGGTAGCATCTTTGTGTGAACCGTTTTGCAGCGGGATGGTCTGATCCAGAAAATCACGGGCAAAGGCAATAACTTTTTCGCCGCGTTTGGGGTTATAGCCGCCATCACGGGTTGCACCATCTTCTTCGCTGAGCGCGTCGGTGCCGTACAGGGCATCATACAGGCTACCCCAACGGGCATTGGCCGCGTTCAGGGCATAACGGGCGTTGGTAATGGGCACAACCAGTTGCGGGCCGGCCTGGTTGGTAATTTCATAATCAACATTGCTGGTATTGACCTGCACGGTCGCTGGCGCATCTTTCAGGTAGCCGATTTCCTTGAGGAAGGCTTTATAGGCCTGCATATCGGCAATATTGCCGGGGTGCTGCCGGTACCATTCATCCATTTTTGCCTGGATGCGGTCACGTTCGGCCAGCAGCGCCTTGTTTTCCGGCGCCAGGTCATTGATCAGCGCATCTACCCCCTTCCAGAACGCATCGGCGTCCACGCCAGTGCCCGGCAGGGCTTCCTGATCTATGAAATTTTTCAGCACGGTGGCGATTTGCAGGCTGTGAACCTGGGTACGGTCGGTCATATTGGCTCCTGATTAATGATTTGTTGATGGCGGGCTGGGCGGCTTCGGAATTTGGCCGCTCCTTACCCCGATTATTGCTATTATGACGACTCCGGTAGACAGCCTCAAGACAGTAACAGTTATTTGAGAATTTACTTTCGGTACACATTAACGCGGTTGATTTTTTATTTATTTTCAATATGGTAAGTGCTCCTCTTCTGTTCGACCAATACCCTGATCGTGCCCTGCTGATCGAAGGGGTTGCCGGCAGCGGCAAAACCACGCTGATTGCCCGGGAAGCGGAGCAATGTGTAACCCAGGGCCGTACACTGCTGGTCACCTTCAGTCGTGCCGGCCGTGATGTTCTGCAGAACTATATGCGCGCACGGAACCTGGAACCGGTATCCAACCCGAATCTGCATATCTTTACCATCGACGGTCTGGCGCACTTTCTGTTGCGGCGTCTGGGCGATGAACGCTATGTGCTTGACCGGCAGGCCATTGTGAGCGATCTGCTGCCGGATCTGGTGAGTGAAGTCTGCCAGGACCTGCAAGCTTCATCAGAAGAAGACGACGCTGTGATGCTGCAGGCGCCCGCCCTGTCGATAGACGCCATGGAAAAACTCATGTCCGACCTGGATTATTACCGGGCATCCCTGGCCTGGCAGGCCGAGTCGGCGGAGGACGAACAGGCCGCTTTCGGCGATGGCCTGCACCATCCCCCCGAGCTGGTGCGCGCCGTGTTCCGCCGCTATGATGCCCTGCGCGCCCACTGGAAACCCGAAGCTTCTGAACCGGACGACACGCTGCTGGATCCTGTCTATAAGCCGGAGCATAGCAAGGGCATGTACGGTTTTCGCCTGGTATCGGAGGCCGCCTATGATTTGCTTGAGGCGCTGGACAATGGCGCCGAGTTGCCGGGCAATGCCGCCGCCTACCGGTATATTCTGATCGACGAGTTTCACGACACCACACCCCTGCAGTTGCTGCTGCTGTCCCGCATCGGCCAGCACGCCCACCGGCTGATGGCGGTAGGCGATCGCTACCAGACCATTTTTGCCTGGCGTGGCGCCAATACGGAACTGGTGTTTGATGCCTTTGTCCGGGATTTCTCCGCCAGACGGGTCAACAGTCTGACCAGCTACCGTTTCGGCACCGAACTGGCCCGGCTGGCAGGTGAACTCACCCGGCGCGCCATTACCTCCGGTATCGTTGCGGATACACCGGTGATGGTCTGCAGCGGCAGTTGGGACAACGCCGGTGCACTGGCGCCTCTGGGCAAACAAAGCATCATCTGCCGGCATGGTCCGGACCGGATTCGTGCGGCTTTTTCACTGCTATGCCACGCCCCGGTCCCTATCAAACTGGCCTGGCCGCTAGCCAGTACACCGGCCATGGGCATTGCCACGCTGCTGTATGCCTTGCGTTTTCCGCAAGCCACCACCCCCTTGCGCACGCTGCCGCTGGCTTTGCTTCAGTTCTTGTCGCTGCCGGGCTGCCTGGCACCCGATACAGTGCGTGAATTGGCGCAAGCCCGGTTAACGCCGATCAATCTGCGTATGTATATGGAAAACTGGATTGCTGCGCGCGTACCGGTGTTCGCCCCCAGCCTGAAGCATGCCCTGCAACAATGGCTGACAGCGCCCTGCGCACCGGATGCCGGCGCCGCGGAAACGCTGCAGGCATTCGCCCGGCAGGCCGATCTGTTCAGGAACCTGACCACACCCCAGCGATTACTGGACGAATCACTGCTACAGGGCTGGGAAGGATTATTGATGTACCTGCAGCTAAACCCGATAGCCATACAGGCGTGGCCCGCTCTGCTGACCACGGTGGCCGCCCGTTGCAGCACCCGCGGTGGCGTGCCCCTGCTTACCGTCACCGAAGCCAAAGGCCATGAATATGACCATGTACTGGTCTATGACACGGCAGACACGACTTTCCGTAACCAGACCGACGCCCCCGATGTAGAGCGCAACCGGTATTACGTTGCCTGCACCCGGGCGCGCAAGTCACTGACGCTGTTCAGGCCGGCTCGGGAGTTGGCGTAGGCACGTTGCAGTTGCAGTCTTCTGTGCTAACGCCCGGCCGGCCTGCTTGCTGCCATCCGATATGTAATGGTGACGCAGCAATGAGGCTATGACGTATTACCGCACTGACAAGCACTAATAGCACTGACAAGCACTAATAGCACTAATTGCATGTCCTGGCAGACCCCTCAGGTGCAGAGGCGCCTGAGGGGGTTGACCGACCGGCTTACTGATCGGCAAACGCCCGTTCAATCACAAATGCACCGGGACGCGAGGTGTTGCCTTCACTGAAACCACGACGCTCCAGCGCCGTTTTCAGGTCACGCAGCATTTCGGGACTGCCGCAAATCATGGCGCGGTCTGTCTCCGGATCCAGCGCGGGCACGCCCAGATCGGTAAACAGCTTACCGGACTCCAGCAGCGCGGTGATGCGGCCTTCATTGCGGAAGGGTTCACGCGTAACGGTTGGGTAGTACTTGAGCTTCTCGGAGACCATTTCACCCAGAAACTCGTGTTTGGGCAATTCATTCGTAATGTAGTCGTGATAGCACAATTCGTTGACAAAACGCACGCCATGCACCAGGATCACTTCATCAAACCGCTCGTAGGTTTCCGGGTCGCGAATCAGGCTCATGAAGGGAGCCAATCCTGTTCCGGTGGCCAGCATATACAGGCGTTTGCCGGGCAGCAGATAATCCACCAGCAGCGTTCCGGTAGGCTTGCGGCCCACGATGATGCTGTCACCCACCTTGATATGCTGCAGGCGCGAGGTAAGCGGGCCGTCGGGCACCTTGATGCTGAGGAATTCCAGATGATCTTCGTAATTGGCGCTGGCAATACTATATGCACGCAGCAAAGGTTTGCCATTCACAGGCAGACCGATCATGGTGAAATGCCCGTTGGAAAAACGCAATGCCTGATCACGGGTGGTGGTAAAGCTGAACAGACGGTCTGTCCAGTGGTGGATGCTAAGGACTTTGCCTTCCAGAAATGCGGCCATCGTAAAACGTACCTTCAGGGGAATAAAAAACACAGAATGGACAATTATTGCAATTGTACTAGGCGCAACACTTGTCACTGATCAAAGAACCCTTTATTTTAGTGGTTAAATCACCGCCGCACCGCCGCCTTGGTATAATTCGGCACATCTTCCTGGTTGTATCTCCCATGCCCCCCACTTCGCGCACGTCCTCCGACAAACGGCTCCTCAGCCTTTCCATGCTGCTGTTTCCCCTGGCCATGGTGCTATATGAACTGTCCGCCTATATCGGCAATGACATGGTTCAGCCCGCCATGCTTACCATCACCGCTGAATATGGCGTAGACGACGCCTGGGTGGCCTCGTCCATGTCGCTGTATATTCTGGGCGGCGCCTCCCTGACCTGGCTGATCGGACCTTTGTCCGACCGCTACGGGCGACGCCGCGTCATGCTGGCAGGCGTGCTGTATTTCATCGCAACCAATTTTCTGATTCTGCTGGCCCCCACCATCGAATGGTTTATGGTGCTGCGTTTTCTGCAGGGCATGGGGCTATGCTTTATTGCCGCCGTGGGCTATGTCAGTATCCAGGAGGCGTTTGAAGAGCTCACCGCGATTCGCGTAATGGCGCTGATGGCCAATATTTCCATGGTCGCGCCCCTGCTGGGTCCGCTGGCCGGCGCAGCCCTGATCAGCGTGGTGTCGTGGCACTGGGGCTTTGTCATTATTGGCGCTCTCGCCTGTGTCTCGCTGGTGGGACTGTTTCTGCACATGCCCGAAACCGTCAATCTGGCTCAGCCCAAAGTGTCGCCGGCTCAAATCTGGCAGCAATACCGGCAAGTGTTCAAAAACAAACTGTTCATGCAGTTGACACTTTATTTTCCCTTGATCGTGCTGCCCATGCTGGTCTGGATCGGCCTATCGCCGGTTTTTCTGATCAAGGATATGGGCTTGTCCAATATGGGTTACGGGTTGTCCCAATTACCTATTTTCATCAGCCTGATCGTCGGCAATCTGGCGCTGGCCAGGTATGCGCCGCGCTTTCCGGTGGGGCAATCGGTGTATTTTTCCATCCCGCTGATGATCGCAGGAGGTATCCTGCTGATTCTGGCCGGTTTTATACCTTCTATCGAATACCTGCTTCTGGTTACCGGACTGGCGCTTTCAGCGTTTGCTCAGGGCATTACCTTTGCGGTTCTGTATCGCTTTACCCTGATGGCCTCCGATCAGCCCAAAGGTGTCGTGGCCGCCGTCATGAGCCTGATCATGATGCTGATACAGGCAGTGGGCATTGAGCTGTTCAAGCTGGTGTATGTCCATTGGGGTCTGGCTGCCCTGTGCGTCATGAACGGCCTGCTGATGCTGGTATTTGCAGCCCTGACACCACCACTGATGCGCCGAACCATGAAGGTGGTCACGCCCGGCCCGGCCACACCGGCCGCGTAACATGTCGTTCCAGGAGGCCACCCGCGTTTCGGGGTAGCCCCACCATCGGTTGCAGTCAACGCTCACCCCGGGGGCAAGCTGCTGATGGCAATAACGGCAATAACCTCACAAGCGGTGCCCGCAGCGCACACCAGCCCTCCGGCTAAAGTCGGTCTTGTTACAGACCGTTCAGTTTTTCGCTCAGCACTTCGCGGCTGATCTCGCCCACGTGCGTGCGCTGCAGTGTGTTGTCGTTAAAGAACAAGGTGGTGGGCAGACCGCGCGTGCGAAACTGAGCCGACAGCGTCGAATCGGGATCCAGGCGGATCCACTGCTTCAGATCCAGCCCCTCCTGCTGTAAGTAGCGCTCAATCCGGGCAGCCGACTCACCCTGGTTCACAAACAAAAACCGTACATCGGGGTTCTGGCGGGCTGCCTGTTCAAGCATGGGCATTTCACGGCGGCATGGGCCGCACCAGGTGGCCCACAGATTGATAACCACCTTTTGCTCGCCAGACCGCTGCAGTGGATGCAGTTGGCCGCCCATATCGGGCAGTGCCACGGCAGGCATCGGCTGAGCCAGTGGCCCGGGTACCAGTAATGCCAGCGCAGCCATCACCGCCGCCACCAGGCCAAGCAGCACGCCGCCCAGCGCGCGCAGGCGCCAGCCCTGCAACAGTACCAGCGACACGACCGCCGCGGCGATCGCCCAGGCGATATCAAATCCGCCCTGCCAGAAATAGAAGATGCGCCAGGGCTCTGTAAAGAAACTTTCCCAGTGACGAATCACAAAGCCCAGCCGGGCGCTGGCCAGCACCATCAGCATCGTCAGCCAGGGCCAGTGGTCGAACTGCGGGCTGACCCGCCGGGTGAGAATGGCGCATCCGGCCAGCAGCGTTATCACACCTGCTATTGCCGCCAGCACCATGGGCGCAAAGAAAAAAGGACCTATCGCCATTGCCACAACACCATTGCCAGAACCCCTTGAAAATACCGCCGTCATCATAGCATCAGGGCTAACTGCAATACCCCCGCCGGCGCTTTGCATATAATATCGATACTGACACCCATACCATGCCGGCCTGCGCCGGCAATCTTTTATTATCGAATGACTACTGCGTCCGCCCCTTCCGCCTGTACCAACACCGACCGTCCGGTGCTGGTGTCGGTGCGTCATCTGAAGAAAAACTTTGATCTGGGCCGGCGCCAATCTGTTTGTGCCATCAACGGCGTGTCCTTCGATATCCACGAAGGCGAAACCCTGGGACTGGTGGGCGAGTCCGGCTGCGGCAAGTCCACTACCGGGCGCACGATTCTCGGCCTTTACGAACCCAGTGAGGGGCAGGTTACCTTTCGCGGGCAGGATATCCATCGCCTTAAGGGGCAAGCACGTCGCCAGGTGCAGCGCAATATGCAGATGATCTTTCAGGATCCCTATGCCAGCCTGAATCCGCGCGCCAGCGTGTTTGACCTGATTGCCGAACCGCTGGACATCCACGGCTTGTATCGGGACCCAAAAGAAAAAGCGCAGCGCATCGGGATGCTGCTTGAAGAAGTGGGCCTGAGCGCCTCGTTTGTCGGGCGATATCCACATGAATTTTCCGGTGGGCAGCGTCAGCGTATCGGCATTGCCCGTGCGCTGGCGCTGGAGCCTGCCTTTATCGTCGCAGACGAGCCTATTTCGGCACTGGATGTATCCATCCAGGTACAAATCGTTCACTTATTACAGCGCCTGCAGCAGGAACGCGGGCTCACCTTTTTGTTCATTGCGCATGATCTTTCCATGGTGCAATACGTCTCGGACCGGGTGGGCGTCATGTATATGGGCGCCATGGCAGAACTGGCGTCCAGTGAAGAGCTGTACCACAATCCGCTACACCCCTATACACAAGTGCTGCTGTCCGCCATTCCTGTTCCAGATCCGCAAATACAGCGGCAGCGTTCCGATCAGGTATTCCGCGGAGAGCGGCCCAGCTCGCTGGTGCCGACCATCGGTTGCGCGTTCAGGTCGCGCTGTCCCCGGGCCATGGCAGCCTGTCAGAGCCAGGCGCCGGTGTGGCGCGAGCATACGCCGGGTCACTTTGCCGCCTGTCATGCGCTGGATGCCGAGGGGCACCACCAATGACGAAATATATTCTGCAGCGGTTTGCGCTGATGCTGGGCACTATTTTCATTATCGCCACGCTCACCTTCGTGCTGATGCATTTGATTCCCGGCACGCCGTTTGATCAGGAACGACAGACCAGCGCCGCCGTGCAGGATAACCTGCGGGCCTTCTACAAGCTGGATCAATCGCTACCGGTGCAATACCTGCATTATCTGAAAGCAATCGTCACCTTTGACTATGGCCCTTCCATTTCCAGCCCGGACACGACAGTCAACACACTATTGGCGCGTGGCTTTCCTGTGTCATTTGAACTGGGTCTGATTGCACTTGTGGTTGCCACGCTGTCTGGTATAGGTGCCGGGACGGTGGCGGCCTTGCGTCATAACCGGCTGATCGATCGCACGGTCATGGCCGTAGCGGTGGTGGGCATTTCCATTCCCAACTTTGTGCTGGCCACCTTGCTGATTCAGGAACTTTCGGTCAATCTGGGCTGGTTTCCTGCCGCTACCTGGCGCACGCCCTGGCATAAGGTACTGCCCGTGATTGCGCTGGCTGTCACGCCTATGGCCATCCTGGCCCGTATCACCCGCTCCAGCATGCTGGATGTACTAACCCAGGATTACATGACCATGGCGCGTGCCAAGGGACTGTCGCCGTGGCGCATCGTGATCAGACATGGCCTGCGCAATGCCCTGTTGCCCGTTGTGACACTGCTCGGCACGCTGGCGGCATCCATTCTGACCGGTACCTTCGTGATTGAAAAAATCTTTGCCATTCCCGGCATGGGCCGGTATTTCGTCGACTCCATCAGCACCCGCGACTACCCGGTCATTATGGGTACCACCGTGTTCTACAGCGCGATTCTTGTCTTCATGCTGTTTCTGGTCGACATCGCCTACGGTCTGCTTGACCCGCGCATCGCGCTTCATCGCAAGAGGCAGTCATGAACAGCGCCACAACCCAACAAGAAGCCGTTGTCATCACAGATGACATGTTCGAAGCGGCCCCGCCCGACCCGCAAGCGGTTGCGCATGTGCTGCGCCCTTCAGTCTCTTACTGGCGCAGCGCCTGGTGGCGCCTGCGCAGCAATCCGGCCGCTCTGCTTGGTTTGCTGTTTCTGATCATGCTGATCGTCATGGCGGCGCTGGCGCCCATGCTGTCGGTGTGGTCCGTTACCGCCCAGGATCTCAAAAGCCAGAATATGCCGCCGTCATCGCTGCACTGGTTCGGCACCGATGAACTGGGCCGCGATATTTTCGTCAGAACCTGGTACGGCGCGCGCATTTCCCTGTTTGTCGGCTTTATGGCAGCGCTGATTGATTTTGTGATCGGCGTCACCTACGGTGGCTACAGTGGATACAAAGGCGGCAAGACAGATATCCTTATGATGCGCATACTGGAAGTCCTCTACGGTCTGCCCTATCTGCTGGTGGTGATTTTGCTGATGGTCGTAATGGGCCCCAGCCTGTTCACCATCATTATTGCGCTGACCATTACCGGGTGGATCAGCATGGCGCGGCTGGTGCGCGGTCAGGTTCTGCAATTGAAAAACCAGGAGTATGTGACTGCCGCCCGCTCGTTCGGCGCCGGCACGGCACATATCATTCGCCGCCATTTACTACCCAATGCCATGGGGCCGATTCTCGTACAAATGACCTTAACCGTCCCCACCGCCATATTCGCCGAAGCGTTCCTCAGCTTCCTGGGGCTGGGCGTGCAGGCGCCCTATGCCAGTTGGGGTGTCATGGCCAATGATGCGCTGGGCGTCATTCTCTCGGGTGACTGGTGGCAACTGTTTTTCCCTGCCCTGTTTATTTCCCTGACCATGTTCGCTTTCAACGTCGTCGGCGACGGCCTGCAGGATGCGCTGGATCCACGACTGGGGAAAAATAAATGAACATGCCGTACACAACTGCCGGCCCGACAACGGATGTAACAGACTTAACGGACTTAACGGACTTAACGGACTTAACAGACTTAACGGGACGATCGGCCCAGCCTGACCCGCAGCAGGACCCACCACTGCTGACGGTGCGCGACCTCTCGGTACGCTTTCGCACCTATGGCGGACATGTGCATGCGCTCCGTCAGATCAATCTGCATATTGCACGAGGCGAGACCCTGGCCATTGTGGGGGAGTCCGGCAGTGGCAAATCAGTCACCAGTCAGGCCATCATGGGCCTGTTACCCACCTCGACCGCTCAGATTACCAGCGGCACCATCACCTTTGACGGGCGCGAACTCACCACGCTGAAACCGGCGCAATGGCGCGAGATCCAGGGCCGGCGCATTGCCCTGATTTTTCAGGATCCGATGACCGCACTTAACCCCACCCTTACCATCGGCGAGCAGATGACCGAAGGGGTGCGACGACATATGAAATATTCAGCCGATCAGGCAAAGGCGCGCGCCATCCAGATGCTTGAACTGGTGGGTATATCCAGCCCGCAGCAGCGGTTGAAACAATTCCCGCACGAATTTTCCGGCGGCATGCGCCAGCGTATTGTGATCGCTATTGCATTAATGTGCGACCCGGACCTGCTGATTGCCGACGAGCCAACAACGGCGCTGGATGTCACAATTCAGGCTC